>NZ_JCADBL010000016.1:0-184354 GCF_059359015.1 Micromonospora sp. LZ37
GGTAGCTCCACACCTACTCGGGAGGTCCTCACCCTTTCAACATCCCGGACGCGTCACCAACGTCCATGGACAGAACACCTAGGACGTCACCCGGGAGAACCAGCCGCGCAGTGCTGACCGCATTCCGAAGTCGACAGACGGAACCACGCACAGTCATGAATCCCGTGAGCGACCAACCCGTACGGCTCGGCCCAAAGCTCATCGAGCTGCTGGCGATCCTGCTCCTCAGTGCCGGCTCGGCCGTACCGGCGGCCCGGGTCGTCGACCTGATCTGGGGCGAGTCACCCCCGCCCGGCGCGCGCCACCCTCCGCAGCCACACCTTCGCCGCGCCCTAAAATTCAAAAATGAACAGGCGCCGGTGCCGTGTCCAACTGCTGCGTTGGCCACCGGCCCGACGAGTCCGGCCAGCGCGGCTGTCAGTAGGTCGCGCCCCGCGCCACCTGCGCGGCCACCCGCTCATGCAGCGCGGCGAGGGCCGGGCTGACGGTGGCGGTGAGCGGCGCCGGGTCCGCCAGCCGGCGCGCCGGCTCCGGTAGCCAGGCTAGGTCCGCGTCGAACCGGCCCCGCGCGGCGCGTACCTCACCGGCCGGGTCGGCGGCGTCCAGGCGACGGCCGCCGCGCATGACCGGCACGAGCAGCGGCTCGTGGCCGCCCGGTGGGGGTTCGTCGCGCAGCCCCACCACGTCGGCGCCGGCACTGGTGGGATCACGAAAGACCTGCTTGGGACCGGGCAGGGTGGCCTTGCCGGGCGACAGCTTGAGCACCGGCCGGTCGCCGACGGCCACCAGCTTGTAGGCGCTGTCCAGGGACGGCGCGTCGAAGGAGACGCCCATCCGGGTGCCGACGCCGTACGCGTCGATCGGTGCGCCCGCGGCGACGAGCGCCGCGATGGCGTCCTCGTCGAGGCTGCCGCTGGCCACGATCTGGGCCTGGGTGAGCCCGGCGCCGTCGAGGATCGCGCGGGTCTGCACGGCCAGCGCGGCGAGATCTCCGGAGTCGAGCCGCACGCCCACTGGGCCGGTCAGTCCCAGCTGCGCGATGACCTCGACGGCGGCGCGTACTCCGGCGGGCGTGTCGTAGGTGTCGACGAGGAACACCGGGTTCGTGGGGAAGTCGGTCGCGAACGCGCGGAACGCGGCGCGCTCGTCGGGGAACGCCTCGACGTACGAGTGGGCCATCGTCCCGGACGGCGGCAGTCCGTAGCGTCGAGCGGCCTCGACGTCGCTGGTCGCGGTGAAGCCGGCGATCGCGGACGCCCGGGCCACGACCGCGCCGGCCTCGATACCGTGCGTGCGACGGAACGCGAAGTCGACCAACTGCGCGTCGCCGGCGGCGAGGCGGCATCGGGCGGCCTTGCTGGCCACCGTGGTGTGAAAGGTGATCAGGTTCAGCACGCCGGTCTCCACCAGCTGCGCCTCGGCGATCGGCGCGGTGACCTCCAGCAGCGGTTCGTCGGCGAACACCACGCGGCCCTCCGGTACGGCCCAGACGTCACCGGTGAACCGCAGCCCCGCCAACGCCGCCAGCGTCGCCTCGTCGAGCCCGACGGTGTCGCGCAGATAGCCGAGTTCGCCCTCGTCGAACGCGAAGCCCTCCAGGAACGCCAGCGCCTCGGCCAGCCCGGCGGCCACCAGGAAGCCACGCTGCGGCGGTAGGCGGCGGACGAACAGGCTGAACGTCGCGCGCTCCACCATGTTCCGGCGCAGGTAGCTGGCCGCCATCCGCAGCTCGTACAGGTCGGTACGCAGCCCGGTCACGGTTCCTCCATCGGCACTGAGCACGGTCGACGGGCCGCGCGGACGCCCGAGCCAGCACACCGCGAACAGCAGTTGGGCGCGGATACCCCTTCCGGTCGCCGGTACACCTGACGGCGGTGAACAAGCCGGCCGGCCGCCTCGCCGGGGTCCGCTCACTCCTGACCGATCAGACTGTCGAGGGCGACGGTGGGAACGGCAGGGCCTACGCCGGGCGCCGGCGGGTATGGGCGGCTGATGCACACCGGCGAGGTGACCCGGCTCTACCACCACCAGACGAACCAGTGTCGCGGCGACAGGCCGCCGGGGGTCCCGGGGTTCGTCCCGATGGACCCGAGCAACCGTCCTGAGCCCTTCAAACGCCACCTCGGGGCGCCGGTGCACCCCCTCCCCCGCGACCTGCCGCCGACCGGGGCGCCGGCCGCGGCGACCCTGTCCGGACGGGTACCGCCGACCGACCCGGCCATCGACGGCGAACTCCTCGCCCGGCTGCTGTTCCACTCGGCCGGCGTCACCCGAACCGCCGGGGACGACCTCTGGTTCCGGGCCGCCCCCTCCGCCGGCAACCTCCACCCCCTCGAGATGTACGTGGTGGCCGGCGAGGTGGCCGGGCTCGATGCCGGGCTGTACCACTTCGCGCCGGAGGTGTTCGGCCTGGAGGCACTCGCCGCCGGGGACCACCGCCGGGCGCTGGCCGACGCCACCGCCGACCCGGACGTCGCGGCCAGCCCGCTCGCCCTCGTCGTCACCGGCCTCCCGTGGCGCACCGCGTGGAAGTACGCCGAACGGGGCTGGCGGCACGTCTACTGGGACGCCGGGACGATGCTGGCGAATCTGCTCGCCGTCGCCGAAGGCCACGGGCTACCCGTGCGGGTACGGCTGGGCTTCGTCGACGCCGCCGTGTCTCGCCTGCTCGGCGTCGACGGCGTGACGGAGTTCCCGGTGGCGGTGATCACCTGCGGGCGGCCCACCGCGACCGCCGCCGCCGAACCGGTCGCGCTATCTCCGCCGCGGTTCCCGCCGACGCCGCTCTCCTCCGCGCCGGTCGACTTTCCGCTGGTCATCCGGGTGCAGCAGGCCGGTGAACTCACCACGGGCGACGACGTGACGGCGTGGCGGGCGGCCGCCGTCGCGGGCCTGCCCCGCGCCACCGACACCGTCGACGCACCGATTGGGGCCGGCAGCGAGCCGATCGAGTCGGTCATCCTTCGCCGCGGCTCCGCCCGGCGCATGCGCCGCCAACTCGCCCCCGCCGAGCTGCTGCAGTGGGCGATGGCTGCGGCGACCCGAGCGGTCCCCGCCGACGCGATCCCGAGCGGGACCACCCTGCTCTCCCACGAGGTCGCGGTTCACGCGGTGCACGGCACGGCACCGGGCCTGTACCAGCGTGTCGACGGCCCGCCGCAGCTGCGCCGGCCGGCGCCGGAGCCCGAGGTACGAACGTTGAGCCAGGGGCTCTGCCTCGACCAGCCGCTCGGCGGCGACTCGGCGTACACCGACTTCGCCTGCGCCGATCTCGACCAGGTGCTCGACGGGTACGGCGAGCGCGGGTACCGGGTCGCCCAGTTCGAGGCGGGGGTGGCCGCAGGCCGCCTGCAACTGGCCGCCTTCGCCCTCCATCACGGGGGCACCGGCCTGACGTTCTGCGACCAGGACGTCTCGGATGCGTTCGACACCCGTGCGGCCTGCATGCTCGCCGTCGCCATCGGGCTACACGCCTACCGGCCGAAGCCGGGCGGCCCGCCCGGCCGGCCCCGGCGGATCACCCGCTGACCGGTCCCGCTGGTGTTGGCGGTCCCGGCCCAGACGGTGGCAGGTGCTCCACATCGGCGCGACCAGGCTGCGCAGCAGCGGCGCGAGGATGAGCGCGATCAGGCCGGCCGGCACCGGCAGGATCACCGACGGGTCGCGGTTGTCCGTCGAGTTGATGTCCGCGATGATCGCGGTGGGTCCGCCGACCACCGCGCCGGGCGGGGCTGCCGCGTGCGGAAGGTCCGCAACGGAGGCGACAGCATGAACCGCGACGAATCTCTCCGCCGCTACGGCCTCCACCCCGCCCCCGCCGACCTCGACGCCATCCGCGCCCTCCTGGCCGAGCAGATCGAGCGGGAGTACGACGACGAAGGCGACCGGGAGCTGATGCGCCTCTGCTGCTCCCAGCTCTTCCACGCCGGCGACCTCCGCGACGTCCTGCTGATCTGGGAGGCCAAGGGGTCCAGTTTCGACGCCCACTGCACCATCGACGTCCAACTCCTCTGCGGTGCCGGCCTCGCTGAGACGAAGGCATACCTGGCAGCCGAGGGTTCCGACGACGCCGCCGACGCGCTGGAGTGGCTGACCGGCTGCGAGCAGACCGGCGACTTCACCCACTTCACCGTCGACCGCTACGCACGCGGCGAGGCGAACCACTACCGGAGTCGCCCAGCGGGATGACCTGCTGCGGAGACGCAGATCCCGGGGAATGTCCGGCGCACACCAGCACATCGGCGTGCGGGGCGCGGAGCGGGTCAACTGGTGAGCGTGACGGCGACCGGCAGGCCCTGCTGCACCTCGAGGACCGCCCGCTCCCCCAGCGGTCGTGCCAGCTCGACGATCGCGGTGCGGGGTGCTCCGACAGCCCCGCACGCCTCGCCGCCAGCGTGGGGATGCTCGATGACGATCACAACGACGGCGTTGGTCGACTCGGCGGCCTCCGCACGGTAGTCGGCGCCGCACGGCTGGCTTCCCGGGCCGGGGGAGCCGGTGAAGGCGACGGTCAGCCGCTGGCTGGTGGTGCTCCCGGTCGCCGACTCGATCCTCAGCCCGCCATGCGGGTGGTCGTCATCCCAGGGCGGCGGCGTCACCACGACGGCACCCGCGCGGGCGACCGCGATCCGGGTCAGCCGCACCGCCGTGCCTTTCAAGGTGTATTCCCAGGCCGGGGCCGTCGCCGGGCCGCGCGTGGTGGGGATCCGCACCGTGGTCAGGCGCGCGGCGGTGACCTCCAGGGGTACGCACCCGGAGCAGTCCCCGGCCCCCGCCGCTCTCAGCTGGACGAGTGTCTCCTCGGCCGACGCCAGGGGAACGGATTGCGTACTGCCGTTCTCCCAGGCCACCTTCCCCGTCGGTGGCCCGGAGGCGGGCAGCGCTGTGGCGGGGACGACCCGGCCGGCCAGCAGCGCCTGCTTGTTGTTGTCGCCGTTCGCCGGTTCCCAGTCGCCGAGCTGGCCGGTCAGCTCCCCGACCGGCACGAAGCCCTGTGCCCCACCGGCGGCGAGGACCGCCTCGTCATATCGGGTCAGGGCGTCGCGCGCCTGCAGGCGCAACCGGTCCAGGTCATCCCCGCCCGGGCCGCTGCCGGTCGTGCCGCACCCACCCAGGACCGCCACCGCGGTCACCCGCACCAGCCAGTGTCGTCCGCCCATCCCCGCTCACCTCCGGACTCCTTCGACGGCCGCCGCCCCGTCGAGGTTCCCGCCGCCGTGAGCCGACCGGGCCACCGCCCCCGGTCAGACATGGCCCGGGCGTCGGGTGCCGCCGTGGTCGACGCACGGCCCGCCCGGTACGCCGGTCATGCTGACCAGGCTGTCCTCGCACTGCACCAGGTAGCCCTTGCCGTTCCGGAGGGTGGCCAGGCAGTCGAACCAGTCGCAGACGTCCGGGGCCGGGTCGTCGATGTAGGAGCCGCCGCAGTAGTTGCAGCCGTACGGGTTCTCCGGTGCGCCGCAGAGGTCCACCGGGGTCGGACGCTGCGGACGGCGACCCGTACCGCGTTGTCCTGCGCCGCCGCCAGAGGCTCTCGCTGGCCGTGGTCATCGGCGAGTAGCCGTACCGGTTGGCGGGTGGGACCGAACCGCCGGCAGCTGCGGCTGTCCGTGACGCCCGCGCGGCGATACGGTGCACGCACCGCCTCGGGCCGCGCCCCGCCGACAGGTCGCGACGCCGCCCCGCGGGTCCCACCCGCATCACCGGATCGATCTCACGTCCGACACCGGCAGAGCCGCCGGGAGAGAGGATCGAAGAGGATGTTTCCGACACCTGCCATTCCCCGTCGGCGAGCGGCGCGAGTGGCTCTCGCGGCCGCCATCGCACTGGTCAGCCTCGGCGTCGTTGGCGCGCCCGTTCAGGCCCAGGGACAGTCCAAAGTCACCGTGATGACCCGGAACCTCTATCTGGGTGGCGATCTGACGCCGTCCATCGGCGCGCCGACAGTGGGGGCGTTCCTGGCCGCGAACTCCGCGCTGATGAGCCACGTCGACCTGGTCGACTTTCCCGCCCGGGCGAAACTGCTCGCTCGGGAGATCACCGAGAACAAGCCGGACCTGGTCGGACTGCAGGAGGTAGCCCTGTGGCGCACGGGCGCCATCGGTGACCCCGCACCGGCCACCGAGGTCCGGTACGACTACCTGGCGCTGCTCATGGGCGAGCTGAGCCGCTCCGGCCACCCGTACGACGTCGCAGTGGTCCAGGACGAGGCCGACCTGGAGGCGCCGGCGGGCGCCCCGCACTTCCTGGACGTACGGCTCACGATGCGCGACGTCATCCTGGTGCGCCACGGCGGCCGGGTGAAGGTGACCGACTCCTCGTCCGGCAACTTCGTCAACAACCTCACGTTCTCGCTCGCGGCAACCAACGGGGCCGTGACCAGCACCCGTGGTTGGACCGCGGTGGACGTCGTGCACGGGCGACGCCCGTTCCGGTTCGTGAACACCCACCTGGAGGCGTTCCACCCCGGTATCCGGGTGCTGCAGGCGCATGAGCTGCTCGCCGGCCCGCTGGCCACGGCGCCGGGTGACGTCGTCCTCGCCGGTGACCTCAACACGGGCCCCGACCTTCCCGTCGCCGCAAACCGGCTCGCCTACGCGGCGCTGGTGGCCGGTGGGATGCGCGACACGTGGGAGATCCTGCATCCGGACGAGCCCGGCTACACCGCGGGTCTGGGCGATGACCTCAACCAACCCGCCGACGACGTCGAACACCGCATCGACATGGTCCTGTTCCGGGGGGCGGTCGTGCCGGTCTCGAGCCTCGTCTTCGGGGCCGAGCGGCAGACCCCCGACGGCCGGTGGGCGTCGGACCATCTCGGCTACCTCGCCGTGCTGGCCCTGCGCTGACGCGAACGCTCCTCCGGGCTGGCGCCGACGCGCCAGCCCGGAGCCGACGCTGGTGCAGAGCGTCGCCACCTCCCCCGGACGCCGGTGACGCACCGGGTCGAACTCGAAGCGCGTCGCGGAAAATGTCACCGCCCATCAATAGCCTTGCGCTGACCGCAATCGAAGGAGGCCGCTCCCATGCTCGACCACCTGGGCATCCAAGCCCGCGACATCCCCAGCAGCAGCACCTTCTACGACCGGGTCCTGACGCCGTTGGGCGCGCGCCGGCTGATGCAGTTCGGCGACGTGATCGGCTACGGCGTCGACCGGCCGGACTTCTGGCTCAGCCCCACGACGTCCCCCGGCAACGCCCGCGAGTCGCACATCGCCTTCGCCGCGCCGGACCGGGCCGCCGTGCACGCCTTCCACGATGCCGCGGTGGAGGCCGGCGCGGAGGTGTTGCACGCGCCCCGGCTCTGGCCGGAGTACCACCCGACCTACTACGGCGCGTTCGTCCGCGACCCGGACGGCAACAACGTAGAGGCGGTCTGCCACGCCCCTGAGTGACCAGCGGGCCGATGCCGCCGGGCCGGTTGTCATACCGGGGCAGCCAGCTCGCCGGCATGCCGTCGGCGGTCTCGGTGCGAGCGCGCCCCGCGGGTGCTGCCGCCCATCGCCCGTCCTGACCTGCCCGAGATCCCGCTCGCCGGGGAGGACCTCATCGCGGCCCTTCGCCTCGGCACCGGGCTCTGTTGATGTGGGTGCACCCGTCCGGGGACGTGGCGACGGCTGGCGGTGAGTGGGGGCAGGGCTCAGGCCGCGTCTGCGTCGGGGGTGAAGCGGACGTCGAGCCTCATGTTGAGGGCTCGGGCAAGGCGTTCCAGGACCGGCAGGGTCGGCACCGTGCCACCGGCCTCGAACCGCGCCACGGCGGACTGCGTCATGCCGGCAGCTCGCGCCAGCTCACTCTGGCTCCAGCCGATGTGCTCCCGCAGGTGGCGCACCTCCTGGCCGAGTTCGAAGGCGATGCGGGTCGCCTCGTAGGACTCCGCCGCACCCGGTTCGGCCATCCGGCGGTCGCGCAGGTCGTTCCAGTCGACGCGGTCACTCATCGCTCTGCCTCCTCGTGCACGATGTGCCGCTCCGCCACGCACCGGTCGAGCGCCCGGCGAGCACGCTCGACCTCTCGGTCCTCCCGCATTCGCGTCTTGCGGAACACGGTCAGCATGATGATCCTTCGGTCGGAGGCTATCCAGTACGTCACGCGGACCGCCTCACGCTCCAGATAGAAGCGCAACTCCCGCAACTTGCCGTCAAGTTGCTTCGTGTACGGCTCAGCGAGGAGCACACCTCGATCGGCAAGAAGATCGATGTAGAACGCCGCTCGGGCGAAATCGGTGCTCGGCAGCCCCTCCAGCCAGTCTCGGACTTCTGGTTCAAGCTCGACGCTACCCCAGGCCATAGCATCGATGCTATAACTCTGCCAAGTCAGGCCCGATATTCCTCGCCCTGCGTGTCACGTCGCCTCGATAAAAGCGAGCTACTCCGGGGCGGTGGGTGCACAGGCCGGCCGTCGTACTGTCGGAAGAGCACGATGCGCGGGTCCATCTCCCCGTCGTGGGTCGCCGTGCCGTGTCAGGTGCGGGAGAGCTCGGCTGCCGCCCGCTCCAGGCACTCCGGCACGTCCGCGGCGTGGTAGACCCGCTCGCTCGGCTCGATTCCCGCCAGGAACGTCGCGTACACCGCCGCCAGCCGCAACCACGCGACCGGTCGCAGCAGCTCAGCGGCCCGCTCCGGCTCGCACCCCGGCGCACTGGCCCGCCACCGCGCGGACCACGCCTTCACCAGTGCGGAAGCGGAGGTGGAGTCCAGGCCGAGGGTCAGTTTCAGGATGTCGAAGGCGGGGTGCCCGACGAACGAGTCTCCCCAGTCGATGATCACCCGCCGTTCCCCGTCGCCCCGGACGTTGCCGGGGTGCAGGTCCCCGTGCACGAGGGTGTCCGGCAGCCCGCACCGCGCCACCTCCGCCAGCAGCGCCTCCAGCCCGTCGAGCACAGCGCCGGCGGCGTGGGAAGCGAGCGCGGAACGGATCCATGCGGCGAGAGCAGCGCCGCGCCGGTCCGGCACCCCCGCCGCCACCAGCTCGGCGACAGCGGGTGCGGCGCGTACCTGGAGGGTGTGGTGGTCGGCGGCGATGGCCTGCCGCTCGGCCGGGTCGGCGCCGTAGCGGTCCTCCCCCGGCACGTGCGCCAGCAGCATCCGCCCGTCCCCGTCGTCGGCGAGCAGCGTCGGCGTCCGTCCGGGCAGGATCGCGGCGAGTCGGCGCAGCACCGCCGCCTCGTGCCGGAAGAACGCCGGTACCTGCTTGAGCCAGGTCGGGCCGCCCGGCCCGTCGAGCCGCCAGATCGCCGACAGGTTCCAGGTGCGCTGCTGCGTCACCCGGGTCGTCGGCCGGTCGAGCCGGTCGAGCTGCGCCGTGGCCCAGGCCAGGCTCGCCGCCGGTCCGCCCGGCTGCGCCCAGGGCGCGCGCAGCGGATGCGGCGCAAGGTCCGCCGCCACCGGCACCAGGGGTACGCGGACCGGCCCGGCCGCCTCCGCCAGGTAGGTGACCGCGCCCCCGGGTTGCCGGGGCAGCTCGCTGGTGAGCAGCCGCAGCACCGTCACCTCGAAGGGCGCACCCGCCACGACCTCCGCGGCCTCCGGCCACCAGGGGGTCGGCACCTCGTACGGGGGCAGGGCGCCGAGCAGCCGGCCGGCGGGGTCGACGAGGACCAGGGTCACGGTGCGGGGCACGCCCGGCACGGTAGCGCCGGGGCCGGTGCGCGGCGACCGGTTATCGCACCGGGTCGTGGGTGCCCCGGGGCACCCACGGCTTGCAGCGGCGCAGCCGGTCCGCCGCCATCCGCCCACCGACCGCCAGCCCGTACCGCTCCACGGCGGTGAGGCCGTACGCGCTGCACGTGGGGGTGTAGCGGCACTGGCCGGGCCAGCGGTGCGACAGCCAGCGACGGTAGCCGAGGATCGCCGCCCGGCCGGCCCGGTCGACGACCGGTGCCCGGCTGACCCGGGCGGTGGTCGCGCCGAGGGTGAGCAGGAAGGAGAAGAGCCCGAAGTCGCAGCAGTCCGGCCCGTCGCAGAAGTCGCAGTCGAAGGTGCAGTTGTCGCAGTGGTCCCGCTTCTTCTTGCGCCGCTTGCGCTTCAGCCCGAACACGCCGTACATGGTGGAGCAGCTCCGCAACCCGACGGCCGCCGCACCCCGACACGCGGCCCGGCGGCGACCCCGGTGGTGGTGGGGGCGACGTCCGGGGACGGCTACGGGGAGACCCCGATGAATGAGGGCCCGGACCCTGCCAGCCTGAGCGAATGACCGCCACCGATACCCGCACGACCGCGACCGCGACCCCGACCGTGCGGGCCGCCGCGCTCGCCGCCCCCCTCCTCCTGCTCGCCTACGGCATCTGCCGGTGGATCGACGGCTTCGACGGCGACCGCCACAACGGCCCGGCCTGGGACATCGGGCACACCCTGTTCCTGCTCGGCATCGTCGGCTTCGCCGTGCTGGCGGTCGCATTGCGCCGGGTGTTCCTGTCGACGGCAGTCCGGCAGTCCGGCGGGGGGCGGGTCGCCGTCGAGGTGGCGACCGCGGCGACGCTGCTGGGAGCCGCCGCGTTCGGATGGGTGATTGTCGGCGACCTGTTCGAGGCGGTGGCCGACACCGTGCCGGAACCGGTGTTCGCCGTCGGGCCGGTGCTGTTCCAGCTCGGCCTGCTCACGCTGCTGGTGCGAGCGGTCACGGTACGGCTGCTGCCGGCCTGGGCGCCGGTGCTGGTCCTGGTCGGCTTCGTCGCCCTCGCCGTCGACCTGGACCTGCTGCCGGTGGGCGCGGTGCTCGTCGCCGTCGGCCTGCTCCCGCTGGCCCGCGGCGTCCGCCGAGGCCGCTGAGCGGACCGACCCGGGTAGGGGCAGGCGACGTGACCCACCCCGGCGGTACGGTCCGGGCATGGAGCAGCGGATCAGCCTGGTCACCCTCGGGGTCGCCGACCTCCCCCGCGCCCGCGCCTTCTACGAGGCGCTCGGCTGGCGCGGGCAGGAGGTCGAGGAGACCGTCTTCTTCCAGGCCGGCGGCCTGGCCCTGGTGCTGTGGGGCCGGGACAAAATGGCCGCCGACGCCGGCGTGCCGGACACCGATCCCGGCGGGACGACCCTGGCGCAGAACGTCCGGTCCCCCGCCGAGGTCGACCAGATCATGGCCCTCGCGGCGGGGGCGGGCGCGCGGGTCACCCGGCCGGCGGCGGAGACCTTCTACGGCGGGTACGCCGGCTGCTTCACCGACCCGGACGGGCACGTCTGGGAGATCGCCTTCAACCCGGGCTTCCCGCTCGCCGACGACGGCACGCTCACGCTGCCCGACTTCGCCGCCTGAGTCACCGACCCGGTGCGGTGTGCACGATGCGGCGCACGCCCCGGTGGCCGGCGCACGCGGCCGGGCGTCCGCCGGTCAGGCTGACCTGCCCGTCGCGGCACTGCACCAGGTAGCCGCGGCCGGCCCAGAAGTCCTGCGCGCAGTCGAAGAAGTCGCAGATCCGGTGGTCGGGCTGGCGGACCCGTCGGCCCTCGGCGCAGTAGTCGTACCCCAGGGGGTTGGCCGGCGCGCCGCAGAGCCGGTCGCGGTCCGGGGCGGGCTGGGACGTCGGTCGTCGCGGTGCCGGCGACGCGGCCGACGCCTGCCGGGGCGCCGGCGACGCCGACGGCGCGGGTTTCGGGCGGGGCGCGACGAGCTGCACCGGCGCGGCGGCGGGGGTGGCCGCGGACGCGACCTCCGCGGCGGTGGTGACCGGTGGGTCGGATTCGAGGAGCACCGCCGGCACGACCAGGGCCAGCGCGGCGGCGACGGCGACGGTGCGCCGTCCGCCGGGCAGCCGGGTGACGAACCGGGCCTGGGCGGGGGTGGCGATCGCCGGCCGGAACGGCCGGGTCTGGGCGTGTTCGGCGATCAGCTCGTCGAGCTGCGCGACGACCGTGGCGCGCTGCTCGATGGCGTCGGCGAAGGCCAGGGTGAGGATGAAGCGGAACTCGGCGGCGGCGGTGGCCGGCAGCAGCAGCCCGGAGGCCTGCCGCCGGTCCAGGACCTGGATCAGCGTCACCGGCGCCGCCGGGTCGTGGGACAGGCCGGTCATCTTCCCGTACGCCCAGTCGCGCCGGCCGCGCCCGCCGAGCAGCACGAGGCGGCGGTTGGTGACCATGGCGATGCCGGCGTCGGTGGCCTTGACCCCGTCGGGGAGACGGTGGTGCAGCGGCGCCCCGTCGGCCTCGACGGTCAGGTCCGGGGCGGGCAGCACCGCGGTGTGCCGGACCTCGACCAGTTGCGCGGCGGGCAGGGTCCAGAGGACCAGCTCGCCGGGGGTGAGCTCCAGCGGCAGTCCGTCGCCCGCGGCCACCGACCCGTGCAGGTCGACGGCGAGGGCACGTAGCCGCCGCAGTTCGTCGTCTCGTCGTCGCCAGGCCCGCTCGGCGTCGCGGTACGTCCGCTGTCGCCGCTCGTTCTGCTTGCGTGCCCAGGTGTAGCGCCAGGTGGAACCCGTCGAATCAGTTTCTGCCACGCCGACTCCTCCGTCGCGCGAGCCACCAACCGGGGTGTCACCCGTTCAACGGCGGCGGCGAGTCCGGCGGACACGCCGAACCGGGCGAACCACCCGATCGGCGGACTGATTCGGACGATAGTCCTATATCGCTGCGTCGATTCACCTTCGGCGCCGGTGGCGGCGAGGGATCGCCCCGTGCGCCGTGCGGGGTACGGGAACCCTGGGTAACGTCAGCCGCAGCCGAGAGCGACGAGGCGGCTCGGCGCGGACCGAGGAGGTGCACCGGTGGACGAGCCCGTCGTGCTCGGCGTCGACATCGGCACCACCAGCACCAAGGTCGTCGCGTACGACACCGGAGGTGACCGGCTCGCCCACCACTCGGTCGGCTATCCGCTGGAGGATCCGCACCCGGGCTGGGCCGAGCAGGACCCGCAGCTGATCTTCGACGCGGTCGTCGAGTGCCTGCGTACCGTGGCCGGCGAGCTGCCCGGCCCGGTGGCCGGGCTGTCGTTCAGCACCGCGATGCACAGCCTGATCGGCCTGGACCCCGACGGCGTGCCGCTGACCCCGTCGTTGACCTGGGCCGACTCCCGGTCCAGCGCGCAGGCGGAGCGGCTGCGCGCCATGCCGTCGGGGCTGGCCCTGCACCGGCGCACCGGCACCCCGGTGCATCCGATGGCGCCGCTGCCGAAGCTGGTCTGGTACGCCGAGCAGGAGCCGATGCTCTTCGCGCGGGTCGCGCAATGGGTCGGCATCAAGGACTGGGTGCTGCTGCGGCTGACCGGCGCGCTGGTCACCGACCACTCGGTGGCCTCCGCCACCGGGCTGATGGACATCCAGCGGCTGGCCTGGGACGCCGAGGCGCTGGGCATCGCCGGGATCACCGCGGAGCAGCTGCCCCGACTGGTCACCACCACCACCGTGCTGCCCGGCCTGACTCCGGCGGCCGCCGCGGCGACCGGGCTGCCCGCCGACATCCCGGTGGTGGTCGGCGCGGGCGACGGGCCGCTGGCCAACCTGGGTCTCGGCGCGGTGAAGCCCGGCGTGGTGGCCTGCTCGATCGGCACCTCCGGCGCGATGCGGGTGGCCGTGGAACGCCCCGCCGTCGACCCGCTCGGCGGGGTGTTCTGCTACGCCCTGACCGAGGACCGTTGGGTGGTCGGCGGGGCGATCAACAACGGCGGCATCGTGCTCCAGTGGGCGGGCGACGCGCTCGCCCCGGAGCTGGGTGAGCACCCCGAGGAGGAGCTGCTCGCCCTGGCCGAACGCGCCCCGGTCGGCTCCGGCGGGCTGATCATGCTGCCGTACCTGCTCAGCGAGCGGGCGCCGCACTGGAGCGCGCTGCCCCGCGGGGCGTACGTCGGGTTGACCCACGGCCACCGGCGTGAGCACCTGGTCCGGGCGGCGCTGGAGGGGGTGTGCCAGCAGCTCGCCCTGGTGCTGGCGTCGGTCCGGGCGGCCGGCAACGAGGTGCGCGAGATCCGGGCCAGCGGCGGCTTCGCCCGCAGTCGGCTGTGGCGGCAGATGCTCGCCGACGCGCTCGGCATGCCGGTGCGCTTCCCCGCCGGGCACGAGGGTTCCAGCTTCGGGGCGGCGCTGCTCGGCATGCAGGCGCTCGGCCTGATCTCCTCCATCGAGGTCGCCGCCGACCTGGTGGAGATCGACGAGACGATCCACCCCGACCCGGCCGCCGCCGCCACCTACGCCGCCCTGCTCCCGCTCTTCTCCGAGCTGTACGACGCCCTGGTCCCCACGTTCATCTCGCTGCGGCGGCTGGCCCCCGGCCTGCCGCCGGAGCCGACCCCCCGCGCCTCCCCCATGTGATCGCCCGCCCCCCGTCACGTACGCCTACCGAAGGTCGTGATAGCCGTGGTCACTCTGCTCGCCGCACCGGCCGAACCGCTCACCGACGCCGGTGACGCCCAACTGATCGTCGCGGCGCTGCTGGGCATCGCCGCGGTGGTGCTCCTCATCGCCTGGGGAAAGGTCCACCCGTTCCTGTCGCTGATCCTCGGCGCGGCCGTGCTCGGCGTGGTCGCCGGCGTGGCCCCCGAAAAGATCGTCACGTCGTTCAGCGGCGGGGTGGGCTCCACCGTGGGCGGGGTCGGCCTGCTGATCGCGCTCGGCGCCATGATCGGCGGCCTGCTCGCCGAGAGCGGGGGCGCGGACAGCATCGTCGAACGGGTGGTCGGCCGGGTCTCCGGCCGGGCCCTGCCCTGGGCGATGGCGGGAGTGGCCTCGCTGATCGGCCTGCCGCTCTTCTTCGAGGTCGGCGTGGTGCTGCTGGTGCCGATCGTGCTGCTGGTCTCGCTGCGGGTGGACGTACCGCTGATGAAGATCGGCATCCCGGCGCTGGCCGGCCTGTCGGTGCTGCACGGTCTCGTGCCGCCGCACCCCGGCCCGCTGGTCGCGATCGACGCCCTCGGCGCCGACCTCGGCCAGACCCTCGCGCTGGGCCTGCTGGTCGCCATCCCGACGGTGATCGTCGCCGGTCCGGTCTTCGGCAACCTCATCGCCCGCTACGTGCCCGCCACCGTGCCGGAGGCGCTGCTGCCGACCCGCCGGCCGATCTCGGTCGCCGGCGGGCGGGGGCCGGCGGGCACCGGACGCGGCCCGGCCGACGCCGACGGCGACCTGGTCAACGCCGACGACCTGGCCAACCCGGGCACCGGCCGCCCCGGCGCGCCGATCGACGAGGCCGCCACCGAGGCGGTGCGGGCGCGCCGCGCCCCCGCCCTGTGGGCCGCGGTCGTCACCGTCCTGCTGCCGGTGGTGCTGATGCTGCTGCGGGCGATCGGCGAGCTGTTCCTGGCCGAGGGCACCGGGGGACGCAAGGCCCTGGACATCGTCGGCACCCCGATCGTCGCCCTGCTGGCCGGGGTCATCTTCGCGATGATCTTCCTCGGCTACCGGACCGGGTTCGGTCGTACCCAGGTCTCCGGTTTCCTCGGCGGGTCGCTGCCGCCCATCGCCGGCATCCTGCTGATCGTCGCGGCCGGTGGCGGCTTCAAGCAGGTGCTGGTCGACGCCGGCGTGGGGAACCTGGTGGCGGACGCCGCCGAGGGCGCGAACCTCTCGCCGCTGCTGCTGGGCTGGTTGGTGGCCGTCGGCATCCGGGTGGCGACCGGCTCGGCGACCGTCGCCACCATCACCGCGGCGGGCATCGTCGCGCCGCTCGCGGCGACCCTCCAGGGGCCGGAGGTGGCGCTGCTGGCGCTGGCCATCGGCTGCGGGTCGCTCTTCTTCTCGCACGTCAACGACGCCGGCTTCTGGCTGGTCAAGGAGTACTTCGGGCTGACCGTCGGGCAGACCATCAAGAGCTGGTCGGTGATGGAAACGATCATCTCGGTGGTCGGCTTCCTCGGCGTGCTGGCGCTGGACCTGATCCTGTAGCCCGCACGCCGGGCCCGACGGGTCAGGCGCCGGGGATGTTGGCCGGCGGGTCCTCGCCAATCAGCTCCGCCGGCGGCTGCTCCGCCGGCACCGGCAGGCCGAAGTCGGCGTACGCCAGGTCGAGCGCCGAGGCCCGACCCTGCTCGTCGGGCAGCTCGATCCGGTAGTGCACCAGCCGACCCTGCTCGTCCACGCGGGCGGTGAACGGCACGGCGCCCGCGCCGGCGCCGAGCACCCCACCGACGCCCGCACCCAGGACGGCGGCGCTGTCACGCAGGTCGAGGGTGCCGGCGTACGCGCGCTCGCCGGAGCGTCGGACGTCGGCCGACGCGCGCAGCGTGCTCGCCACCCGGGTGGTGTCCAGGCCGTTGCGCCCGGCCGTCGCCGCCGCGCCGACGTGCCACCAGGTGCGCCCGTCCCAGGCCGGCACCCGACGGTCCGGGGCGGTGACCTTCACGTAGACCTCCGGGCCGGTGGTCAGCCGTTCGATGGTCACCGTGCCGTTCGGCACCGCCAGCACGGTGGTTTCCAGGCCCTTGCGGCCCTTCGGGTCCCAGACCAGGGTGGTGCCGTCCCCGGCGCTGCCGGAGCCGAGTTTCAGCCGGTAGCTCTGCTGGTCGAGCTTCGCCGCCGCGTCGGCCAGGACGGTGGCCGGGTCGGCGTCGGCGGCCGGACCGGTCGGGCTCGGCGTGGGCTCGGCGCCGCCCTTCGCCGTGCAGCCGCCGGTGGCGGCGAGGACGGCGGCGAGGAACACGCCGGTCACGGTCAGCTTCGGATGCTTCACGGACTTCTCCCGGCGTGGGGTGCGCCCGCCGGCCGAGCCGATCGACGCTGATGACAGTACGGTCCGGCCAGCCTAGTCGGACCACCCGCGGGTGTCCCGGCGCGGCGGGCACCGGTCAGGGCGCCTGCACGTCGGAGATCAGGTACCGGTGCACCTCGGCGCCGCGGATGGCCGCAGCCTGCTCGTCGGCCGGGCCGGCGCCACGGAAGTCGAGCAGCTGGGGTTCGGACTCCCAGCGCTCGTAGACGTTGATCCGGCCCGGCTCGACCAGGTCCGGGCCGATCGCGAAGTCGACGCAGCCCGGCGCGGACCGGGCCTGCCGGATGACCTCCACACAGGAGGCCAGGTAGGCGTCCCGCCCGGCCGGGTCGACGTAGAGACTGCCGGCGACGATGAGCACTGGTGACCTCCCGGGGGATGCCTGACAGGACGGACGCGCCTGTCAGGCATACCACCCGATGCCGACAACCGGGTCAGGCGCGGCTGATCGCGTTGGCGTGGATCGCCTCGCTCAGGTACGCCGCCAGCCCCGGCGCCATCTGCTCGTAGTGCTCGGTGAACCGCGGGTCGGCCAGGTACATGTCGGCCAGCCCGGTGTGCATCTCGTACGAGCAGTCGTAGAACCAGCGGACGATGATCTGCCGGTGCTCCTCGGCCAGCGCCATCGCCTCCGGCGAGTCGGCCGGCGCACCGGAGGCCAGCACCGCGGTGAGACGGCGCCCCCAGTCCTCGTTCTCCGCCTTCATCCGCAGCCAGTCCTCCTTCGAGTAGCTGGCCGCCCGCCGGTTCGACTCCCGGTACGCGTCGGTGTCACCCCAACGCTGCTCGGCCTCCTCGGCGTGCGCGTCCGGGTCGAAGTCGCCGAAGACCTCGAACCGCTCCTCCGGGGTCAGTTGAACACCCATCCTTCTCGCCTCCATCGCGAGCTCGATCGCCGCGACCATCTCCTGCAACTTCCCGATCCGCCCGGTCAGCAGCTCGCGCTGCCGGCGCAGGTGCGCCGCCGGGTCGGCGGCCGGGTCGTCGAGGATCGCCGCGATCTCATCCAGCGGGAACCCCAGCTCCCGGTAGTAGCGGATCAACTGCAACCGCTCCAGGTCCGCGTCGTCGTAGCGGCGGTAGCCCGCCGCGGTGCGGCCACTCGGCGAGAGCAACCCGATCTCGTCGTAGTGGTGCAGCGTCCGGACCGTCACCCGGCCCGCCTTCGCCACCTGTCCCACCGTGTACGCCATGGTTCCCTCCCTTCCGCGACCAAGGCTCCCGCCTGCCGTTGCGTGAGGGTCAAGCCCGATTCTGCGACCCCGGCCACCCCGCCCGCAGCGATCCCGCACGCCCCGACCGGGGTGGGGGGTCAGACCGGGGCGGAGGCCGGGCGCAGCGCGGCCAGGTCGCCGGGGCGGCCGTACCGGTAGCCCTGGCCGTGCCGGCAGCCGATCGCGGTGACCGCCGCGTGCTGCCCCTCGGTCTCCACCCCCTCGGCCACCACCAGCAGGTCGAACGCGGCGGCCAGCCGGGTCACCATCTCCACCGTCGCGTACGCCCGCGGATCGGCCTCGATCCGGGACACGAACGAGCGGTCGACCTTCAGCTCGGTGGCCGGGATGCGGTGCAGGTAGCTCAACGACGAGTAGCCGGTGCCGAAGTCGTCGATGGCGATCCGGATGCCCAGCTCGCGCAGCTGGCGCAGCCGCTCCAGCACCGCCTCGGTGCCGTCGATCAGGGCCGACTCGGTCAGCTCCAGGGTCAGCGCCCGGGGCGCCAGGCCGGCGCCGGCGACGGCCTCGGAGACCGTGGCGATCAGGTCGGGACGGCGCAGGTGCGCGGCGGCGATGTTCACCGCCACGGTCGCATCCGGCGCCCACTGCCGCCACGTCGCGGCGGCCCGGCACGCCTCGTGGATCACCCAGCGGTCGATCGGGACGATCAGCCCGGTCTCCTCGGCCAGCGGCAGGAACGCCGCCGGTCGCAGGGTGCCCAGCCGGGGATGCCGCCAGCGCACCAGGGCCTCGGCGCTGCGCACCGCCCCGGTGGCCAGGTCGACGATGGGTTGGTACTCCAGGAGCAGCTGGCCCTCGTCGACCGCCCGGCGCAGCTCGGCGATCAGCTCGGCCCGGCTCACCGCCGACTCGCGCAGCGCCGGCGTGCAGGTCCGGTACGCGGACTTGCCGGCGGCCTTGGCCGCGTACATGGCGATGTCGGCGTCGCGGAGCAGGTCGGTGTGGGAGCTGTGCTGCGGGCCGTACTCGGCGATGCCGATGCTGGCCGACGGGCGCACCCCCAGGTCGTCCTCGCCGGGCAGCGGTTGCAGGGCGGCCAGCAGTCGCTGGGCCAGCCGTTCCGGCGGAACCGGCCGGTTGTCGACCAGCACGGCGAACTCGTCGCCGCCGAGCCGGGCGATCGTCCCGTCGCGGCCGACGGCCCGGCGCATCCGCTCGGCGATGCTGGTCAGCAGGCTGTCCCCGGTGGCGTGCCCGAACCGGTCGTTGACCTGCTTGAAGCCGTCCAGGTCGAGCAGCAGCACGGCGACCGGCGGGCCGTCGCGCAGCGCCCGGCGCAGCTGCCGGTTGAACATCAGCCGGTTCGGCAGCCCGGTGAGCTGGTCGGCGTACGCCAGCCGGCGCAGTCGGGCGACCAGCCGCAGGTTCTCGTTCGCGGCGAGCCCCTGGCGCAGCGCGAGCACGCCCAGCAGCGTCATCATGCCGACGAAGACCAGGTGCGGGGTCTGCCCGGTGGGCCGGCGGGCCAGCACCACCGCGACGATCGCGCCACCGACCGGCAGGTACGGCAGCGCCCCCCGCCACCAGGGCAGCGGCGGCGGGTCGGCGGGCTCGTCGGCCTCGTCGTGGCCGGGCGGGGGCGGTCGGGTGGCGGCGACGCCGATCAGCAGGTAGCTCAGCGGCCAGCAGACGTCGATCGGGTGGCCCGGGGCGTAGCCGCCGTGCGCGACGAGCGAGACGTAGACCGTGTCGGCCCCGGCGCGGATCGCCAGGCTCGCCCCGATCAGGGTCAGCGGCCGCCACACCGGGCGCGCCGGTCCGGCTACCGCCACCAGGATGGTCAGCTGCATCAGGTCGAGCATCGGGTAGAGCAGGCCGTAGGTGCGCAGCGGGTCGGCGAGGTCGGCGGCGGCGACGTCCCGGAACACCACCACCCAGCCGATCGGGATGAGGGCCAGGGCGACGATCACCCCGTCGAGGAGCGTCCGGGCCCGGCCGACCGCGCTGCGCGGCGCGGAGAGCGAGCAGAGCAGCGCGGCGGTGCCGGTGACGATGCCGGCGGTGAAGACGACCACGACCAGCGGGGTGTGCGGCAACTCGTGCCCGTCGAGCCGGTCGACCGTCCAGAGGGTGCGGCCCACGGCGGCGAGGCCCATGGTCAGCGCGAGCAGCGTCCAGAACCGGCGCACCGCCACGGGCTGCCGCCGGGCCGCGTCGGCGCAGGTGACCGTCGCCCAGGCCGCCACCGCGACCGCGCCGAGATCGCTGGCCAGGGCCGCGTCGGGCAGCTCCGCGACCAGCCAGACCGCCTCGGCGAGGACCACCAGCGCCGCGGCGACCGCGGCCACCCGACGGGTACGCGACGGCCGGGGCGGCACGACGACCTCACGGCGGACGGCCTGGGGCAGCACGGTGATCGCTCCGGCTTCTCTGCTGGGCGCACCTCGACGGGTGTGGACCGGTCACGGACGACAACCATCAGAGCCTAGTCAGCGCTCCCGCACCCCGCCAGGGCCGATCGCCCCTGGCGTCAGGCCCACTCCTCGACCGGGTCGCCGTCGACCGCGGCCGGCGCGTCGTCGGCTCGCGCCGGCGGCGGGCCCCCGTGCGTCCACGGGGTCTCCTCCGGCGCGGGAAACGCCCCCGCCGGCATGAACGCGTCCGACAGGGTGGTCCAGCAGAGCCGCTCCCCCACCTCGGGGACGCTGCCCGGCGGCGCGGTCAGCCCCCGGCCCATCCCGCCGGAGAGCTCCAGCACCACCTCGGTCTTCCCGTCGGCGGCCGGGGTCAGGAAGACCACCTTCGCCTTCTGCGCCGGCCGGGTCGGCGACCACAGCGTCGCACCGACCGGCACCAGCACCGGCTCGGTGGTGACCACCTGGATCCGGGGCCGCAGCACCGGCCGCCGGCCGCTGTCGTCGACCCGCTTCGGGTCGGCCAGGGTCACCTCACCGACGAACGCCTCCCCGGTCAGCCGGTGCTCCGCCATGACCAGGGGATCGTCGTAGGCGCGCTGCACCGCGTACGAGGTCAGGGCGCGTTCCAGCCGGTGCAGCCGCTGGGCGGCGGCCACCGCCCCGTCCCGTCGCGGCTGCGGCCCGCCGCCGGAGTCCACGTGCTCGGCGTGACCGGTGAACGCGTCCTTGTCGCCGTCCCACCGGCCGGCCACCCGGGCACCGGGCCGCAGGGCCCGCAGCAGCCCGACGCCGCGCCACATCAGCTCCCAGGTGGGCGCGAGCTGGTCGCGCAGCACCCTCTCCAGCTCCGCGTACGCCCCGGCGCGCGCCTCCGGGTCGTCGGCGCTGTCGGCGTACGCGGCGATGGCCGGGGCGAGCACCCGGTTGTCGAAGTCCGGGTCGGTGGCCGGTCCGGCCGGCGGGCAGCGCGTCGGGTCCTCGGCCCGGGCCGCCGCCTCGATACCGGTCAGCCCGGGCGGCGGGTCGATCCAGCCGAGCAGGGCGGGCAGGTGCAGGTCCTCCACCGCGCTCTGCCCGGTGGCCCAGTGCAGGGTCAGCGCGTCGGTCATCGCCACCAGCGCCGCCGAGCCGGGGTGTTCGGCCCGCTCGGCGAAGAACGTCAGCCACCGCCCGAGCAGCGGCACCGACGGGTGCACCGGATGGTCGCCGTCCGGCCGGCGGAACCGGGTGGAGCGCCCGAGCAGCCGCAGGAAGCCGACCCCGGCCGGGTTCGGCACCAGCAGCTGCGGCGCGTCGACGTACCGGTGGCGGACGTCCCTGCCCCGGTCCACCGGCACCGCCTCGGCGACGCCCCGGAACCCCTCCAGGTACGGCAGCACGATCGCGGCCAGCTCGGCGGCGAAGCGGTAGCGCTGGTCCCGGTTGCGGGGCTGCGGCACGATCAGCAGCCGCGCCTCGTCGGGCGCGGCGCCCACCAGCGCGGCGAGCGGGGCGTTGGCCTCGCCGGCCATGGCCAGCGGCACCAGCACCAGCGGCCGCTCCGACAGGTGCAGGTGACGAACGGTCGCCACCGGCTGGGCCACCCCGACGGCGAGCGCCTGCGCCTTCGCCAGCGCGCGGAGGGTGGTCATGCGGGCCTCCGGATCGGTGCGGCCGGCGCGCGGCGGGGCGCGCGGAGCGTACTCATTCGGGGTCGCCGGTGAGGGCGTCGGCGCGCAGGCGGGCCGCGGCCCGCAACAGCGCGGCGGCCTCCGCCTGCTCCGGCGCGGGCGCGCGCTCGCCGGCGGCCAGCGCCAGCACCTCGTCCACGGCGTCGATGCCGCCGAGCGCCTCCCGGACCGGCCGGCCCAGCGCCCCGGTCCGGTCCCGCGCCTCGTCCCGGCAGAAGTACGCCAGCTCGCAGCTGGCCAGGCACTCCGGGGCGTAGCGGGCCTCGACCCGGCGCAGCGCGGCGACCAGCGTCGCCGGGTCGGCCGTCGGGTCGGCGGTGAAGTCCGCTGCGACGGCGTCGAGCAGGCCGTCCAGCCGGGCCATCCGGTCCAGCTGGCGGCGCAGCGCCAGCAGTTGCTTGCGCACGTCGATCAGGCTGGCCACCGGCTGGTTGGCGAAGTCGCGCGGGCAGACCAGCACCACGTCGTGCGAGACCAGTTCCTCCGGGTGGCCCTCGGCTGCCAGCAGCTCGCGCAGCGCCAGCACGTAGACGGCGGACTGGATGGCGGCGGCGGCGACCTTCGCCGGGTCGGCCTGGCCGTCGATCACCGGGAACGACTTGATCTCCACGACGTGGAAGCGGCCGGCGAGCCGGGCGGCGACCAGGTCCGGTTCCAGGTGCACCCGCTGCCCGGCGACGTCCAACCCGAGCAGTGGATGGTCGAAGAGCGCCGCCTCCGGCCCGCCGGCGGTCAGCGCGGCCCGGGACCGCTCGTGCCGGTCCGGCAGGTCGTCCGCGCCCCCCAGGTCGGTCCAGCTCGCCCGCTCCGGCACCGGTACGCCCAACCGCTCGGCGACCAGCCGCAGCAGCTCCACCCCGCCGTCGGCCTTCACCCGCGCCTCGAACGCGTTGCCCCGGCCGATGGCGAACCGGGACTGCCCGAAGCGGGCCGGGAAGCCGATCCGCTCGGCCAGCCTCGGCTTGTCCACGCCCGCGCCGTCCAGCACGGCCCGCCGGGTGCAGCCGGGGTTACCGGTCAGCGCGGCGATGGTCCGGGCGTTGTGCCGCTTCGGCGGGACGTCGCCGCGGATCTGGGCCAGGCGCTGCGCGGTGCTCGTCACGACAGGCCACGATAGTCGGCCGCCCGACAACGGCGCGGCCGGCGGCGCCGCGTCGGCCGGTGCGGCTGCCCCGTGCGGACGGCGGCCCCAGCCGGGAGCGCGCCGGTGGGGACGGGTCGGATCCGGGGTGGAAGCTCAGCGGTCCGCGGACCGGTTCCAGGGGGAGCGGGGCGACTGTGCCCCGGCGAGCGGCCGCCGGCGACGGCGGTGCCGGCGCCGACCCGGGGCGCACGGCGGGCGGGGCACGGTGTGCACGGGGGCCGGGGCCGGGGCGACCGGTTGCCGGCCGATCAGCCAGCAGAGGAAACGGGCCACCGGCGGATCAGCCGATCGGGAGGCGACGGGCCTCGTCGGAGGAGATCCCGTACTCCGCGCCGCAGAACGAGCACTGCTGCACGTAGCGGGTTCGCACCGGGATGAGGGGGATGAAGAAGAGGGTGAACTTCGTCGACCGGCGGGTGATCACCTGCGCGGCCTGGTTGCGACAGTTGCGGCAGACCGCGGTGACCACGCCCGACCGGTCGACCTTGGTGCGGAGGCCAAAGATGAAGAACATCGACCGGCAGTACCCAACCGGACGCGGTTAATCACCTTCGAACGCCTTTTCCACCCGCACGGGCCGCGATCGGAAAGATTTTCGGCCCGCGAATGTCCGGAACCCGGCCGTCCGTTCGTCATGCTGCTGAAGACCACGAGATGGAGAGGCACCCACCGATGAAGTACCTGATGTTCGTCTGCACCGACACCGAGCCGGACACCGACCCGACCGCCGCCCCCGACGTCGAGCAGTGGGTGGCCGAGCGGGACGCCAGTGGCCAGCGGGTGCAGGGCAGCGCGCTGGCCCCGCCGTCGGCGGCCACCACCGTCCGGGTGCGTGGCGGCGAGCTGCTGCTGACCGACGGCCCGTTCGCCGAGACCAAGGAGGTCATCGCCGGCTTCGACATCCTCGAGTGCGCCGACCTGGACGAGGCGGTCGAGGTGGCGCGGGCCCACCCGATGGCGTACCACGGGCGGATCGAGCTGCGCCCCTTCGTCGACCTGCACTGACGCCGGTGACGGACACGGCCGGGGCGGTCGCCGTCGCGGGTGCGGAGGCGTACCCGCGGATCGTGGCCGCCCTGATCCGGGTCACCGGCGACTGGACGCTCGCCGAGGACTGCGCCCAGGAGGCCCTGGCGTCGGCGCTGGAGCGCTGGCCGCGCGACGGCGTACCGGGCAATCCGGGCGGCTGGCTGATGACGGCCGCTCGGAACCGGGCCGTGGACGTGCTGCGCCGGGCCTCCGTGGAACGCCGGAAGCTAGGCGAGCTGGCGCTGCTCACCGACCCGGAGCCGGGGGCGCCCGAGACCGAGGGGGACGTGGTGGACGATCGGCTGCGGCTCATCTTCACCTGCTGCCATCCGGCGCTGGCCCCGGAGGCACGGGTGGCGTTGACCCTGCGCACCGTAGCGGGCGTGCCGACGGCCGACATCGCCCGCGCCTTCCTGGTCACCGAGTCCACCATGACCCGCCGGCTCACCCGCGCCAAGGCGCGGATCGCCGCCGCCGGCATCCCGTACCGGGTGCCGACCGGGTCCGCGCTGGTCGAGCGGCTGCCGGGCGTCCTGGCCGTGCTCTACCTGCTCTTCACCCGCCCGCCGGCCTGGCCCTGATCGCCGAGGCCCGCTCCGGCGGCGCGCTCGACGGCTACCCGCCGGCGCTGGCCGCCGAGGCCGAGCTGACCGCCCGCCACGGTGATCCGGTCCGCGCCGCAGTGCTCTTCCGGGCCGCCGCGTCGGCCGTGACCTCCGAGCCGGAACGGCGGGCGCTGCTCCGACGCGCCGACGAGCTGAACCGCTGACGCGTCCGTGCCCCTTGCCGGCTCGGGCGCCGGCGGGTGCCGGGCCGACCGGCCCCGCGGCCGGGCCGGCGGCCGGGCCGGCGAACCGGGACCGGGCTGCCCCGGCCCGGCGAACCGGTCGGCGGCCCGGGGCGGCGGGCCGGTCGGCGGACCGGGTCGGCGGGCCGGTCGGCGGCCCGGGTCGGCAGCCAGGTCGGCGGCCCGGGGCGGTGGCTCGGGCCGGTGGGTGCCTCGCATCAGAGCAGCGCTGGGGCGAGAAATCGCCACACCGTTTGAACCCCGGCTCCCTGGTCCGGGTTGCCGTGGACTTCCGGGGCCAAGGGCCGGTGTCGGCCCTTTAGAGCTGATGGCGAAAACGAATCAGACCGACCGCGCCGAGCCGGACCGCTGGTGGCTGAATCGTTTGCGTCATCAGCTCTAAAGGGTGCTCAACAACAGTCAGCCCGAACCAGCCGGACGGAACCGGGCCGAGCCCAACCAGGCCGGGCCGAGCCGGGCCGAGCCGGGCCGAGCCAGCAGCCAGGCCCAGTCAGGCCGGGCCGCCGGCACCGGCGAGGACCGGTGCCGGCGAGGACCGGTGCGGTCAGGCTCCGGACGGAATCTCGACCGGCAGCCAGATCGGCTGCCAGTCGGCCTCCTCGTTGAAGCGACGCAGCTCGTAGAGGCCCGACACCACGCCGCTCCACGCGCCGTACGGCGGGTTGCCCTCGTCGAAGCCGCTCTGCACGAAGGTCAGCTTCGTCTTCCCGTCCGACTCGGCCAGCTCCCAGGTGCTGACGCCGATGGGTCCCCAGTCGACGGCGAGCTTGCGGCCAGGCTCCAGGTCGACGACCTTGGCCGCGTTGCCGGCCTCGAATCCGCCCATGGCGTAGCGGCCGCCGACCCAGGGCTCGATCCCGATCGGGTAGCCGAACCAGGCGCTGGCCTGCTCGGAGTCGGTCAGCGACTGCCAGACCTTGTTCGCCGGGGCGCCGATCAGCAGCTCACCACGCAGTTCGGTGGCGGTGAAGTCGGTCTTCGGCAGCAGCGGGCGACCGTCCAGGTGGGAGGCGAGGTTGGCGAGGGAGAGGCTCCACCAGGTCTGGAGCACGCCGCGGATGCTGCTGCCGCTCATCGCCTCGGCAAAGTCGAAGTGGCTCTGGGTGAGGGTCAGCACGGTCGACTCCGGTCCGTCGGGCGTCAGCCGTATCTCGTTGGTGGTCTCCACGCCGTCGAGCAGCCAGGCGAAGCGCAGCGTCTCGTCGTCGACGTGCAGCAGGCGCTGGTGCGGCGCGTCGCCTTCCGGGGTGAAGCGCCCCCAGAACTCGTACCGGTTCGGCAGCTCGACCTCGGCGTGCTCGGCGAACCACGCGCGCAGTTCGACCGGGTCGGTCAGCGCCCGGCGGACGGCGTCGATCGGCGCGGCGAGCCGGACAGCCAGCTTCATCGGTTCAGTCACGGTCATTCCCCTTGGGATAACAGGCCACGGCGAGCTTGAAGGCGTCTCCCTCGGCACCCCCGTAGCGGGTGAACAGGTCCTGCAGCGTCGACTGCAGGTCGTGCAGGAACTCCTGCCGGCGCTCGGCCGGCACGCGGATCTCACCGGAGACCCCGATCGAGGGCAGCTCCGGCGCGCTCCGGTCGAGCGCCGCGACGTCCGCCTGGACCTCCTCCATCAGGTCGAGCAGGTAGCCCAGGCTCAGCTCGTCGCGGGCCCGGCGCAGCCCGCCGATCCGCCCGACCAGCCGCGGCGAGAGCCAGTACGACCGGGCGGCGGCCTGGTAGATGCCCTCGCTGATGCCGCGCACCCGGCGCTCGGACACCCGCTCGACCAGGCCGGCCGCGACCAGCTACTTGACGTGGTAGTAGACCCGTTGCGGGGTCTGCTCCAGCCGGGCGGCGACCTCGGTGCAGGTGCGGGGGTCGGCCAGTTGCCGCAGCACCTCGACACGCTGCGGCTTGAGCAGGGCTTCGGCCTGCTCGATCTGCTCCAGGTACAGGACGTCTCTCATGGCAAAAACAAGTTTTGTACGTACAAAACTTCTTTGTCAATGGGTTCGACGAAGGCCGCGCCGGTGCGGCGCGGCCTTCGTCGGAAGATCGCGGGTCAGGGCGTCCAGTCCGGCCGCAGCGGGTACGACGCCGCCCCGTCCGGTCCGTTGTGGGTCGCCAGCACCTGGTGCAACTGGATGCCGTTGCGCTCGAACGCCATCCGCGACCCGGCCATGTAGAGGCCCCAGACGCGCGCCGTCCCCTGCCCCACCTCACGGACGCAGAAGTCCCAGTGCTCCACCAGGTTGCGGCACCAGGCGGCCAGGGTCAGCGCGTAGTGCTGGCGCAGGTTCTCCTCGTGGTGCACCTCCAGCCCGGCGTCGTGCACCTCGCCGATCAGCCGCCCCGGCCCGGCCAGCTCGCCGTCGGGGAAGACGTACCGGTCGATGAACGCGCCGGAGCGGTGCGGCGCCCGGTTGTCGGCCCGGGTGATGCAGTGGTTGAGCAGCCGACCGCCCGGGCGCAGCCGGTCGCGCAGCGCCCGGAAGTAGGCCGGGTAGTTGCGCACCCCGATGTGCTCGGTCAACCCGATCGAGGAGATCGCGTCGAAGTGCTGCCGCGGGGCGTCCCGGTAGTCCAGGTGGCGCACCTCGGCCAGCCCGGTCAACCCCTCCCGCTCGATCGCCGCCTGCGCCCACTGCGCCTGCGCCCTCGACAGGGTCACCCCGAGCGCCCGCACGCCGTACTCCCGGGCCGCGTGCCGGACCATGCCGCCCCAGCCGCAGCCGACGTCGAGCAGCCGCATCCCCGGCCGGAGCGCGAGCTTGCCGGCGACCAGGTCGTACTTGGCGGCCTGGGCCTGCTCCAGGGTGTCGTCCGGGGTGCGGTAGACCGCGCAGGTGTACGTCATCGACGGGCCGAGCACCTTCTCGTAGAAGGCGTTCGAGACGTCGTAGTGGTGCGAGATGGCGGTGCTGTCCCGCGACCGGGAGTGCCGCAGCCCGTTCATCACCCGCCGCCAGCGCGGCTGCGCCTCCTGCGGCGGGGGCGGCGGCGGCAGCAACCGCTCCCAGCCCAGCCCCCGCACCAGGTTGAGCCCCTCGGCCATCGACGGCGTACGCAGTCGCATCTCGTCCTTGAGCACCCGCAACGCCTCGTACGGGTCGCCGGGGGGCACCCCGTCCAGCCGGAGGTCGCCGCTGACGTACGCCCGGGCCATGCCCAGGTCACCCGGGGCGGTGAGCAGGTACGTCAGGCCACGCTCGGAGCAGATGGAGAGCGTGATGCCGCTGTCGGCCGGGCCGAGCACGCTGCCGTCGTACCCGGTGACCCGCACCGGGAGGTCGCCGGTGGTCAGCGCGCGGACGACGTCCGCGACGGTCGGGCCCGTACGCCGGCCCCCCGGCGGTGGTGTGGCGGGGGAACTGCTCGCCCCCTGTTCTCGGTCGGTCAGGCTCATTTCCGTGCAACCGCCTTCTCGTAGAGTCCGGTGAGCCGGTGATCCGGGTCGTAGCGGTCCTTGACGGCACGCCAGGTCTCCCCGCCGTAGAGCCGGTCGAAGGCCGCCCGGTCGTAGTACGCGTCCGAGTAGAGCGACTTGTGCCCGCCCGCCTCCGACACCGCCCGCTCGATCGAGCGGTTCACGTCGCCGTCCGCCGCGCCCTCGGCGGTCGGCACGCTGCCCCAGAAGCCGATGTTGACGTAGCTCTGCCCCGGCCGGAGCGGATACAGCGGCCAGGTCCGCGCCGAGCCGGGGCCGGACGGCTCACGCAGCCGCAGCGGGCAGAGCCAGACCGGGGTCATCCCGATGTGCTCGGCGAACCAGCGCAGGAAGTCGGCCGTCCCGTCCAGCGGGATCTCCACGTCCTGCACCACCCGCTCCCGGGCCGGTCGGCCCCGCCAGCGGTCCACCCGGGCGGCCACCTGGTGTCGGTGCTCGAACCGGACCAGGCGGTGGTAGACGTCGCTGCGCCGCCAGCGGGCCGGCCAGAGCCGGCGGACCACCGGATGCTGCACGCCGAACGCCGACGAGCACCAGAACCAGTCGGTGTCCCAGCGCCAGAGGTAGTGGTAGGTGCTCAACGCGTCGTGGGTGCGCTCGCGCAGCGAGCGGTAGTAGATCGCCTGGCCGGTGTAGTCGCTCAGCGGCGGCGCGTCGTCGGTGAAGGTGCCGAGCACCAGGTACGCCTCGCCGGGGCTGAACATCACCCCGTCCATGGCGTCGACGGGCTGCCCGTCCCACCGGCCCTTGGCGATCACCTCGCCGATCGCGTCGGTGAGCTCCTCCAGCCGGGTGAAGCGGACGTTGCGCAGGGCCACCGCGTGGCACACCGGTTGGAGCTCGATGCGCAGCCGGGTGGCGTAGCCGAGGCTGCCCAGCGAGTTGGGGAAGGTGACGAAGAGGTCGGCGTGCGGGCCGTCGGGCCGGGCGGTGACGATCTCGTTGGCGCCGGTGAGCACGTCGAGTTCGCGCACCGACTCGTGCGGCAGGCCGCTGTGGAACGAGGTGGACTCGATGCCGAGCCCGGTGACCGCACCGCCCAGGGTGATCGTCCGCAGCTGCGGCACCACCAGCGGCATCAGTCCGTGCCGGAGGGTGGCGTCGACGAGGTCCTCGTAGGTGCACATGCCCTGCACGTCGGCGGTGCGGGCGTGCGGGTCGACGGCCAGCACGCCGTCGAGGCCGGAGACGTCCAGCCCCGGCGAGCCGGTGGCTGTCCGGGGACGGAACAGATTGGAGGTGCGCTTGGCGAGGCGGACGGGTTGGCCCGGGGGCACGGCGGAGTACGACCGCCGTAGCGTGTCCACCGCCTGTTCATGATCACGCAGCGCGCGCATGCGATCACTTTACGCGCCGGAGCCGCTTCTCGTGGGATGTCCACGGTGGCCTTTTCGCATCCAGGATCCGACACTCCGCGTTACCGTGGCGGGCATGTCGTCGCCCGCTCTCGCCGCCCTGGACGCCGCCGGCCTGCCGTACCGGGTGATCCGGCACGGGCCGGTGCGCAGCCTCGCCGAGGCGGCCGCCGCTCGCGGCGTGGCGGTCCCCGACGTGGTCAAGACGATCGTGGTCCGCCGCGCCCCGGACGACCACGTCTTCGTCCTCACCCCCGGCGACCGGGTGATCTCGTGGCCCCGGCTGCGGGCGCTGCTCGGCGTCAACCGGCTCTCCATGCCCGACGCCGAGGCGGCCCGCGCGGCCACGGGCTACGAGCGGGGCACCATCACCCCGTTCGGCGCCAGCACCGCCTGGCCGGTCGTCGCCGACGAGCGGCTGCGCGGCCGGGAGATCACCCTCGGCGCGGGCGAACCCGGCACCGCCGTCGCGCTGGCCGCCGACGCGGCGATCACGACGCTCGGGGCGACCGTCGCCGACGTGACCGACCCGGAGCCGTCCCGCTGAGCCGCCGGCCGTTCGGTGGTCGCGGCGGCGCGCGCGGCATAGCGTGGGACCCATGCCGAAAGCCGTCTGGAACGACCTGATCATCGCCGAGAGCGACGACACCATCGTGGTGGAGGGCAACCACTACTTCCCCCGGTCCGCCCTGCGCAACGACCTGATCACCGAGTCCGGCACCCACACGTTCTGCCCGTGGAAGGGCACCGCCTCCTACTACACCCTGGAGCACGACGGCCGGACCAGCCCGGACGCCGTCTGGTACTACCCGGAGCCGAAGCCCGAGGCGGAGATGGTCCGCGACCGGGTGGCGTTCTGGAAGGACGTCACGGTCGTCGACTGAGTCACCTCGGGCCCGGGGCGGCTGGCCGTCCGCCCGGTTCGTGGGTCAGGATGCCCACATGTCCGTCCCCGACGCACGCCACGATCCAGCCGGCACCGTCTACGGCTCCGGCCGCACCCCCCGCTCCCGGCTGCCCCGCGACCCGCTGATGCGCGTCGCGCTCGCCACCGGCCTGGTCGGCGTACTCCTGGGGGTCTTCTTCGCGACCGGGGTGCTCGGTGGCGGCGAGGACCAGCCGGTGGTGCCGGCGGCGGCCGGGGCCGCGCCGCCCACCGAGGAGCCGGTGCCCGAGGTGCCCGAGGTGGTCCCGACCGTCCCGGCGACTCCCTCGCCGACCGCGGCGCCCACCACGCCGCCCGCGCCGGCGGCGGGGCCGAAGGTGTTCCGCGCGGTCGTCTCCGGCCTCTGCCTGGGCACCGACGACGAGGACGAGAAGGCCAAGGCGGAGCTGGCCGCCTGCACCGGCGGCCCGGAGCAGCAGTGGGTGGCCAACCCGGTCGCCCCGGACCTGTTCACCCTCACCAACACCGCGTACCGGCAGTGCCTGGACGTCGAGGGCGGCGGCACCGACGACGGGGCGAAGCTCCAGCAGTTCGGCTGCCACGGGCAGGCCAACCAGCAGTGGCGGCTGACCCCGGTCGGCACCGGCCCGGTGCTGCTCGTCGCGGTGCACTCCGGCAAGTGCGCCGAGGTCAAGGACGGCGGCACCGAGGCGGGCGACGAGTTGTGGCAGGTCCCCTGCACCGGCGCGGCCCAGCAGCAGTGGACCGTCGGCTGACCGGTCAGCCCCGGTAGCTCCAGGCCCGCGCGGTGGGCGCCGCCGCCGGCAGCGGCACCGGTTCCCGCCGGCGCAGCAGCAGGGAGAGCCCGGCGGCGCCGATCGAGAGCGCACCGGCGGCGTACCAGGCCAGCGCGTAGTCGCCGAGCGAGTCGCGGACCAGGCCCGCCCCGGTCGCGGCGACCGCCGCGCCGAGCTGGTGGGCGGCGAAGACCCAGCCGAAGACCACCGCGGCGGAGGCGCCGAAGTATTCCCGGCACAGCGCGACGGTCGGCGGCACGGTGGCCACCCAGTCCAGCCCGTAGAAGACGATGAAGACCAGCATGCTCGGCTCGGCGGTGCCGGCGAAGAGGCTGGGCAGCACCAGCAGCGACCCGCCCCGCAGCGCGTAGTAGGCGCCGAGCAGCAGCCGGCTGTCCACCCGGTCGGTGAGCCAGCCGGAGGCGATGGTGCCGACGATGTCGAAGAGCCCGACCAGGGCGAGCAGCCCGGCGGCGGTGGTCTGCGGCATGCCGTGGTCGTGCGCGGCCGGCACGAAGTGCGTACCCACCAGGCCGTTGGTGGTCGCCCCGCAGATGGCGAACCCCCCGGCGAGCAGCCAGAACGGCCGGGTCCGCGCGGCGGAGGCCAGCGCGCCCACCGCCCGGGACGCCGCGCCGCCGGCCGGCGGCGTGGGCGGGGAGACCTCGGCCGCGCCGTAGGCGGGCAGGCCCAGATCCGCCGGGTGCTCGCGCAGCAGCCACCCCACCAGGGGTACGACCGCCAGCGCGGTCGCGGCGACGACGAGCGCCGCCGTGCGCCAGCCGTGGTCGCGGACGAGTACGGCCAGCAGCGGCAGGAAGACCAGTTGGCCGGCCGCCCCACCGGCGGTCAGCACCCCGGTCACCAACCCCCGGCGGTGCACGAACCAGCGCCCGGTGACGGTGGCGACGAAGGCCAGCGCCATCGAGCCGGTGCCGAGCCCGACCAGTACCCCCCAGCAGAGGATGAGCTGCCAGCTGGCGGTCATGAACACGGTGAGCCCGCTGCCGAGCGCGACCAGCGCCAGCGCGGAGGCCACCACCCGGCGGATGCCGAACCGGTCCATCAGCGCGGCGGCGAACGGCGCGGTCAGCCCGTAGAGCAGCAGGTTGACCGAGACGGCGGCGGAGATGGTGGCCAACGGCCAGCGGAACTCGGCGTGCAGCGGGTGCAGCAGCACCGAGGGGGTGGCGCGGAAGCCGGCCGCGCCGACCAGCGCCACGAAGGCGACGGCGGCGACGGTCCAGGCCGGGTGGAGGCGGCGGGGTCGGATCACGGTAGTGAGTCTCGGCGGCGGCGCGACGACCGACGAGTGGCCGGATAGCCATCATGCGCAACAATCGGGCCATGACCGTGACACCGCACCGGGTCGCCGTGCTCGCCCTCGACGAGGTGGTCGGCCTCGACCTCGGCACCCCCGACCAGGTCTTCGGCACCGCCCGGACCGGCGCGGGGACACCCCTCTACGCCGTCGACACCTGCACCCCGGGCGGTCGCCCCGTCCGCAGCACCGCCGGCTTCCAGGTGCTTCCCGACCACGGGCTGGAGCTGGTCGCGGCGGCCGACACCGTGGTCGTCCCCGGCATCCACGGCGGCCCGGCGCTGGCCGACGGCACCCTCGACGAGCAGGTGGCCACGGCGTTGCGGGCGGCCCACGAGCGCGGCGCGCGGGTCATGTCGATCTGCACCGGCGCGTTCGTGCTGGCCGCCGCCGGGCTGCTCGACGGTCGCCGGGCCACCACCCACTGGGCGTACGCGGACCGGTTCCGCCGGCTGCACCCGGCCGTCGACCTGGACCCGGACGTGCTCTTCATCGCCGACGACCGGGTTCCCACCTCGGCCGGGGTGGCCGCCGGCATCGACCTGTGCCTGCACGTCATCCGCACCGACCACGGCAGCGAGGTGGCCAACCGCGCGGCCCGGCGCTGCGTGATGCCGCCGTGGCGCGACGGCGGCCAGGCCCAGTACATCGAGCGGCCCGTCCCCCGGGCGGCCGAGTCCGGCACCGCCGCCACCCGGGAGTGGGCCCGGCAGCGGCTGCACGAACCGGTGGCGCTGCGGGACCTGGCCGCGCACGCGCGGATGAGCGTGCGCACCTTCACCCGGCACTTCCGCTCCGAGACCGGGCTCAGCCCCGCCCAGTGGCTGCTCCAGCAGCGCACCGACCACGCCCGGCTGCTGCTGGAGAGCACCGACCTGACCGTGGACCAGGTCGCCCACCGGTGCGGTTTCGGCACCGCCGCCGCGCTGCGCCAGCAACTGCACTCCCGCATCGGCGTCTCCCCCTCGACCTACCGCCGCACCTTCCGCCGCGCCTGACGCACCGGACACCCGCCCCCTGTCCCGGACGGGGCCGCGCGGCGCTCACCCGCGGGGGTCGCCCGTCCGTCGCGTGCCGTCGGGTCGTGCAGCCCGATGGTGAGCAGGCGAGCCGGCCCGGGGTCAGGGCGACGGGTCGGCGGCGGAGGCGGAGGCGGCGGTGTGCAGGCGGTGCAGCGCGGCGAGCGCGTCGCCGAGGTGGACCTCGGTCGCCGGGGACGGCTCGGGGCGGGGCGAGATGCCGGGATGCGGCCGGCCTCCGGGCTGGTCGCTCGGTTCGCCGGACATCGACAGCAGGGGATGATCGGCCAGCTCCGTCAACCCGTCGGCCAGCTCGGTCAACCGGGTCTGCAGCCGCCCCGGCATGGGCGTGGGGTCGGACGCGAGCAGGGCCTGCACGTCGTCGCAGAGCAGCAGGACGGCGGCGCCGAGCACGTCGATGTCGTCGAGGGGCCGGTTGACCCGCCGTAGATGGGCGGCCCTGCGGCGCCCGCGCACGGTCCGACCGCTCACCCGCCGGGCCGCCATCCGCGCCTGGGTGAGGGCGCCGAGCCGGGCGTGCGCGTCGCGCGCGTCCTCGCAGGCGGTGTCCGCCCGCTCCGGTGCGCCCGTCCGCAGCGACTCGGCCGCGATGCGCAGCGCCGCACCGAAATCCCGCAGGATCTCCCGGACCGGGGCGGTGACCAGCTTCACCGGGTCGGGCGTGAAGAGCACCTGACTGCCGACCAGACCGATCGCACCACCGACCGCGGCGTCGAGGACGTAGTCCGTGGGCGAACTCGCCGACCCCACCGCCACCACGATCAGCACGGCCCCACCGGACTGGATGTAGGTCAACGGCCGCGGGTCGACGAGCGCGGCCAGGGTCATGGACAGGGCGATCGCCGGCGCGATCAGCCAGACCTCGTTGCCCACGTCCAGGGCGCGCACCCCCGTTCCGACCAGGACACCGCTCAGCACCCCGACGAACAGGTCGAGGGCCTGCCGCGCCCGTCCGCCCATTCCCGCGGTCAGGCAGATCAGCGAGGCGGTGGCGGCGAAGATCGGGCTCTCATGGTCGAAGACCGTCTGGGCGATCCACCACGCCGCGCCGGCGAGCAGCGCGGACTGGGCGATCATCGGCGCCGCCACCCGCATCCGGTGCCGGAACAGGCCCGGTCCGGCCATGTCCAACTCGGACCGGCGGGCCTCGGCCCAGCGGCGCAGATTCACCGGACCGGTCGGCTCACGCCGGCAGGGACCGGTCGACGGCCGGACGGTCGGCGGTGGCCGGCTCGGCGGATCGCATGACCCGCAGCTGGGCCAGGTGCTTGGGCAGGTGGACGCGGGTGTGCAGGTCGAGCGTGCGGGACCAGGGCAGCGGCCCGTCGACCACCAGGTCGTAGCCCTCCCGCAGGTGGGTCTCCACCGAGGTGTCCGCCGCCGGGCCGAGGCGGTCGACCAGCGCGCAGAGCTTCTGGCTGGTGGCGCGCAGCAGGGTGGCCAGCCCGGCCAGCCCGCCGCACTCGTCAACCAGCGCGTCCAGCTCCGGCCGGTGGACGCCGGCCAGGTCGTAGAAGGCGTACGGCGAGCCGGCGAGCACGGCCTCGGTGGCCTCGCTCATCAGCTCGTCGTTCACGGCGAGGTGCGCCACGAGCTGCTCGGCACTGAGCTGCCCCGTCCCCGGCGGCCCGAACCCACCCGCCTCCACCTCGGCGAGCAGCTCCTCGTAGACCCGCCGCAACTCCCCACTCTCCATCCCCCCAGTCAACCCCGCCCACCGGCGTCGGTCATGGAGTTATGGTGCCCGGCTCACCCGGATGGGCGGCTTTCCTCCCCCACCACAACCGCATGATCGGCGCGGGTGGGCGGGAGTCAGCGGGAGGTGCGGGTGCGGAGGTAGTCGCTGACCACGTACTCGCCGAGGTCGGACGGGTCGGGGGTGAACATGCGGCCCTTGGAGCGGCGGGCCACGGCGTCGACGAAGCGGCGCAGGCCGGGGTCGTCGCCGAGCATGAAGAGGTTGAGCATGGCGCCGTGCCGGGTCAGGCGGTCGACCTCACGGATGGTCGCCTCGATCGTCTCCGGCAGCGGCGGCCAGTGGAAGAGGGACTCCCCGCCGTCCGGGTCGAGGTGCGCGGTCGGCTCCCCGTCGGTGACCACCAGCACCACCGGCTCGGCGTCCGGATGCCGACGCAGGTGCCGGCCGGCGAGCCGCAGCGCGTGCTGGAGGTTGGTGCCCTGCTGAAGGTCCGGCTCCACCGCCGCCAACTCCTGCTGGGTCAGCGGCATCGCCTCCCGGCCGAAGCCGACGATCTGCAGGGCGTCCTGCGGGAACCGGGTCGCCACCAGGTGCGACAGCGCGAGCGCCGTCTGCTTCATCGGCCCCCACCGACCCTGCGAGATCATCGAGTACGACAGGTCGACGCAGAGCACCACCGCCGCCGACGCCCTCCGCTCGGTCTCCACCACCTCGAAGTCCTCGACGGCGAGCTGGAGCGGGACCGTCGGACCGGCCCGACGCACCGCCCGGGTGAGGGTGCGGACCACGTCGAGGGGCTGCTCGTCGCCGTACTCCCAGGGTCGTGACCCGCCGCTGACCTCGCCCGCCGCACCCGCCGTACGCAGGTCGTGCTGGCCGCGCGGTCCGGCGGTCAGATCCGCGAAGACCCGCCGGAGGGCGGTGCTGGCGAGCCGGCGCAGCGCCTTCGGGCTCAGCGTCAGCCCGTCCGCGTCCCGGCTAACCCAACCCTGCCGGCGCAGCTCCCGCTCCAGCTCCCGCAGCCGGCGTACGTCGTCGGCGGCGTCGCGGCCCAGCGTCCGGGCCACCGCGTCGACGTCCACGTCGTCCAGCGTGGCGCCCGGGTGTTCCTGGTCGAGGGCGTCCAGCAGCTCGTCCAGCTCGGCGATCTCGCCCAGCGCGGCGGTCGCCTCGCCGTAGCCGAGCGGCTGGTCACCCCGGACCCGCTCGCCCCGCTGCCAGCCCAGGTCGGGGCGGAGGGACCGCAGGTGCGCGTCGAGCGCCGACAGCTCACCGGCCAGCCGCTCGCCGAGCGACTGCCGCATCAGCCCGGCCAGCTCCGCGCGCTGCCGGTCGGACAGGGACCGCATCAGCCGCTCCCCGGCCGCCGCCCGCCGGGCCAGCACGTCGACCAGTTCGTCGACGCTGCGCGGCTGCTCCGGGAAGAACTCGCCGTGGCGGCGCATGAACTCGGCGAACGCGTCGGTGGTGTCCTCGGCGCGGGCGTGCCGGGCCAGCAGGTCGTTGAGGTCGCGCATCATCTCGCCGAGCTGGCGCTGGACGGCCGGGTCGGCGGTCGCGCGGGCGGCGTCCCGCAGCCCGGCGAAGCGCTGTTCGAGCACCTCGCCGCGGAGGCCGTCGAGGATCCGCTGGTACGTCCGCCGCGCCTCGTCGCTGGCCCACCGGTACCCGGCCAGCTCCTCCACGGCGCGGGCGGTGGAGCGGGGCAGGTTGTCCAGCACCGCCTCGGCGAAGCGCGCGTCGTCGCCGTCGCGCCCCCGCAGCTCGTCCCGTTCGGCCGCCAGGGCCTGGTCGAGCAGGGCCCGGGACCGGGTCACCGCGCCGTCCAGGTCACCCCGGCGCAGCGCCTCGCGGCGCAGCCGGCGGGCCCGGGCGGCCAGGTCGTCCAGGCCGCCGCGGCCCTGCGGGCCACGGCGCAGCAGGTCGCGCAGCGCCTCCCGCAGGCTGCCGCCGGCCAGCACCTCCGCGCCGACCGCGTCGACGGCGGCGCGCACGTCGTACGGCGGGGCCAGCGGGTCGGGGCCGCCGCGCCACTGGCCGTAGCGGAACCGGTTGCCGGCCATCGTCAGCCCCGGCCGCCGTAGACCGTGCGACCCGAATCGGTGACGTCCTTGCCGAGCCGGCGGGTCAGGTGCAGCCCCTCCAGGACGAACTCGACGCCGGCGGCCGCCTCGTCGGGGGTGGGCGCGTCGCCCATGCCGAGCCGGTCGAGCACCTTGGCCAGCCCCGGCACCGTGCCGACCTGACGCATCAGTTCGGCGGAGGAGACCAGCTCACCGGTCTCGATCACGGTGCCCTCGGCGACCAGCTCGGTGAAGCCGGAGAGGTCCAGCCCGGCCAGCCGGGCGCGGAAGGTCTCGGCGGTGGCCGTGCGCAGCAGGTGGGCGAGGATCTCGCTCTCCCGCCCCTCCTCGCCGCTCTCGAACTCGACCTTCCCCCGCAGCGTCGACGTGACCGACACCGCGTCGCCCACCCGGGCCACGGCGGTGGCGAGGAAGGGCTCCCCGTCGGCACGGGGGCCCCCGGTCGGTGCCGGGCCGTCGGCGACGCCCTCGGCGGCGAGCAGGCCGGCGCGGCGCAACGCGGCGGCGGCGACGGTCTCGGCGGCGGCGATGGCGAAGCGAGCGGAGACCCCGGAGCGCGGGTCCACCGACGGGGACTCCCGCACCGCGCGGGCGAACCGCGCGAGGACCTCCAGCACGTGCTCCGGCACCTCGGCGACCAGGTCGGCCTCCTGCCGGATCAGCGCCAGCTCCAGGTCGAGGTCGGCCGGGTAGTGGGTACGGATCTCCGCGCCGAACCGGTCCTTGAGCGGGGTGATGATCCGGCCCCGGTTGGTGTAGTCCTCCGGGTTGGCGCTGGCCACCAGGAGCAGGTCCAGGGGCAGCCGCAGCTGGTAGCCGCGGACCTGGATGTCCCGCTCCTCCAGCACGTTGAGCAGCGCCACCTGGATCCGCTCGGCCAGGTCGGGCAGCTCGTTGACCGCGAAGACGCCCCGGTTGGTGCGCGGCACCAGCCCGAAGTGGATGGTCTCCGGGTCGCCGAGGGTGCGCCCCTGGGCCAGCCGGATCGGGTCGACGTCGCCGATCAGGTCCCCGACGCTGGTGTCCGGGGTAGCCAGCTTCTCGCCGTAGCGCATCGACCGGTGCAGCCAGCCGACCGCGAGGTCGTCACCGGCCTCGGCGACCAGCGCGCGCGACGCCGGGGTGAGCGGATGCAGCGGGTGCTCGTTGAGCACCGAGCCGGGGATCACCGGGGTCCACTCGTCGAGCAGCGCCACCAGCGACCGGATCAGCCGGGTCTTGCCCTGGCCCCGCTCACCGAGCAGCACCATGTCGTGGCCGGCGAGCAGCGCCCGCTCGACCTCCGGCAGGACGGTGTCGTCGTAGCCGACGATGCCGGGGAAGCGGTCGGCGCCGGAGCGCATCCGGGCCAGGAGGTTGTCGCGGAGTTCCTGCTTGACGGTGCGGTACCGGTGGCCGGCCACGCGCAGCTCGCCGAGCGTGCCGGGCAGGTCGGCGGGCGGGACCGGGTGAACCTGGTTGGGCGCAGTCACCCGACCCACGCTAGCGCGGTCGGGTGACCGGCGGCCCGCTTCGTACCGGATCATGCCCGGACCCGGCGGCCCCGACCCCGCCTCAGCGGTGCTCCTCGACGTACTTCCGCGGGTCCTTGTCGGCGAAGCGCAGGTTGCGGCCGTTCTTGTGCTCGCCGTAGAAGGTCAGCCAGCGCGCCCCCAGCTCGGCGCGGAGCTCGACGCTGGCGTGCCGGCGGAAGTCCGGCAGCGCCTCGTCCTCCTCCTCGGCGAGGTGTTCGCTGTTCTCCCGGCGGGCCTGCCACACCGCGGCCCACCACTCGTCGGAGCCGACCGGGTGCAGCTTGGAGGTGGCGATGGCGTCCCGGATCTTGTTGTGGTCGCCGATCGCGTCCTCGGTCTCCTCCTCGCCGTCGTCGCCGTGCCGGACCAGGTGCGGGTAGAGGATCGCCTCCTCCGCCTCGGCGTGGATGTCCAGGTGCAGGGCGAGCGCCTCCCAGACGGCCAGCAGCTCCGCCTCGTCGCGGGCGTCGTCGAGCCGGGCGAAGCCGCGCCGGAAGGCGGCGTGGTCGTCCATGATCAGTGCGGTGATGTCGTCCATGTGCTCACCTTCTCGTCCGGGCGCGGATCAGCTTCGGCACCGCGGCCAGGCCGGTGACCGGGCGGAACCGCCGGGTCGCGCCGGCCAGGGCGGCGTACTCGTCGTCGGTCAGGTCGATCTCGGCGGCGGCCGCGTTGCGTTCCATCTGTTCCACGCTGGACGCGCCGGGGATGGCCACCACGTTCGGGCGGTGCAACAGGTAGGCCAGGGCGACCTGGCTGGGGGTGGCGGCGTGCGCGTCGGCCACCTCGCGCAGCGTGCCGAGGAGCGCGGCGCCGCGTTCCAGGTTCTCCGGCAGGAAGTACGGGTTGGCCCGGCGCACCGCCCCGCTCGGCGGGTGCGCGGCGTCGTACCGGCCGGAGAGGAAACCCTGCGCGAGCGGGCTGTACGCGATGACGATCCGGCCGGCCCGCTCCGCGTACGGGATCAGGTCCTCCTCCGGGGCGCGGTCGACCAGGCTGTAGCGGACCTGGTTGCTGAGCACCCGGCGGCCCAGCGCGGCCTCGGCGAAGCGCCAGCGGCGCAGCGGGTAGTTGCTGACCCCGACCTCGGCGACCAGGCCGACGTCCTGCAGGGCCCGCATGCCGCGCATGGTGTGGGTGTCGGCCACCACCGGGTTGGCCTGGTGCACCTGGTAGAGGTCGATGTTGGTGACGCCGAGCCGGGCCGCCGAGGCGACCGCCCGCTGCTGCACCACCGGGGCGATCGGCAGCACGGGGAAGACCTTGCTGGCGACGACGACCTTCTCCCGGTCGTCACCGAGCGCGGCGCCGAGGATCCGCTCGCTGCGGCCGAAGCCGTACACCTCGGCGGTGTCGAAGAGGGTGACGCCGAGGTCGAGCGCGCGCCGGACGATCTCCGCGGCCCGGCGCTCGTAGTCCGGGCCGTAACCCCACTCCTTCGAGCCGAACTGCCAGGTGCCGAGGCCGATCTTCGAAACGGGCTTGGGGGTGTCGAGCGGGACGAAGCGCATGGGCTCGAAGCTACCCCCGGCGTCCGCGGTGCACGCCGGTTCGCGCCCGACCGGCGTTAGGCTCATGATCGTGACCTACCTCGCCGCGGACGACCGCTACGACCAGATGACCTACCGACGCAGCGGGCGCAGCGGGCTGCGGCTGCCCGCCATCTCGCTCGGCCTGTGGCACAACTTCGGGCCGGACCGGCCCTTCGACCGGCAGCGGGACATCGTCCGACGCGCCTTCGACCTCGGGGTCACCCACTTCGATCTGGCCAACAACTACGGGCCGCCCCCCGGCAGCGCCGAGGAGAACTTCGGCCGGCTGCTGGCGACGGACCTGAAGCCGTACCGGGACGAGCTGGTCATCTCCAGCAAGGCCGGCTACCTGATGTGGCCCGGCCCGTACGGCGAGTGGGGTTCGCGCAAGTACCTGATCTCCTCGCTGGACCAGTCGCTGCGCCGGATGGGCCTGGACTACGTCGACGTCTTCTACTCGCACCGGTTCGACCCGGACACCCCGCTGGAGGAGACGATGGGCGCGCTCGACGCCATCGTCCGCTCCGGCCGGGCGCTCTACGTGGGCGTCTCCAACTACGACTCGGAGCAGACCGCCCGGGCCGCGGCGATCCTGCGGGACCTGGGCACGCCGCTGCTGATCAACCAGCCGTCGTACTCGATGCTCAACCGCTGGACCGAGGAGGACGGCCTGCTGGACACGCTGGCGGAGGTCGGCGCGGGCTGCATCGCGTACAGCCCGCTCGCCCAGGGCCTGCTCACCGACCGCTACCTCGGCGGCATCCCGGAGGACTCCCGGGTGCGCACCAGCATCTTCCTCGACGAGAGCGACGTGACCGAGGAGAAGCTCGCCACCATCCGGGGGCTGGGCAAGATCGCCGAGGGGCGCGGCCAGACGCTGGCCCAGCTCGCGCTCGCCTGGGCGCTGCGCGACCCCCGGATGACCAGCCTGATCATCGGGGCGAGCAGCGTCGCCCAGTTGGAGGGGAACGTCGCCGCGGTGCGCAACCTCGACTTCACCGCCGACGAGCTGGCCGAGATCGACCGCCTGCTCGGCTGACGCCCACCCCGGGCCGTGACGTGGGCGCGGCGTCCGCCGCCGGACGCCGCGCCGCGTCACCAGACGCGACGCTGGCCGGCGCGGTGGTTGCGCACCTCGCAGGGACGCCCCGGGGGTACGGCGCCCGCCCGGCGCAGCCGCATCCCGACCATGGTGGCCAGCAGCACGGTCACCGCGACCGCCGCGCCCACCACCAGCGGCAGGCTGTCACCGCCGAGGTGGGTCACCGACGCCACGGGTACGCCGGCCGCCTCGACCGGCGCGGCGGTCAGCGCCGGCACGCCGCCGGTGGACGGCACCGCCTCCCCCTTCGGCGACGTCGTGGTGGAGGGGCGCGCGGTCGGGGTGGCGGCGGCCGACCCGGCCGACGGGCGGAACACCACGTCGGAGCAGGAGTAGTAGCTGTCCGGGGTGTCGGAGTTCTGCCACACCGTGTAGATCAGGTGTCGGCCGGTCAGCCCGCTCGGCAGCCGCCCCGGGATCTGGTACGAGCCGTCGCGCAGCGGCGGGTCGGTCACCGTCAGAAACGGCCGTGGGGCGATGTCCTCCCAGGTCAGCCGACTCTCCGGGTCATAGCCCGGGACCGTGGCGTAGAGCCGGAACGTGCCCTTGTGCGGGATGGTGCCCCGGTATCGGAAGGTGAACTTCGCCCCGGCGGTCACCTCGGTCGCCGGCCAGTCCGTGCGCGGCAGGTCCAACCCCCGGTACGCCGACAGCCCGCCACTGCACAGCTCCCCGTCGGGGATCCGCTCCCGGTCCCGGCCCTTGACGCCGAAGACCCGGATGTTGTCCCACTCGCGTACCGCCGCGCCGGCCGAGACGGCGGCCCGGCAGACCGGCGTGGCGCCGTGCGGACCCTCCGGACCGCAGGCCACCGAGCGGCTCAGCGGGCTGGTCGGCGCACCGTGCGCGGCGGCGGGCGCCGGGGTGAGCAGGACGGCCGCGGCGACGGCCGCGACGGCGGCGAGCACTCGGCGTACGGTCATGAGTTTGACCTCCCGCGCACTGGTACGGGCGGAAGCCGGCAAAGGTTCGACGCCCCGCCCGCACTTCGTCCGCGACCTCCTCGTCGGGTGTCGCCTCTCGGCTCAGGAACGCCGGGCAGCGTAGACGTCGTTTCTACTATCGGCCGCCTCAGCTGTCGCGCTGCAGCCGACCGGTCTCCCCGCCCTTGGCGTCGAGGAGCACGAGCACGTCGCCGTCCAGCCCTGCCCGCGAGGCATTGGAGAGCCAGAACCCGACCGAGATGTTGTCACAACCGATCAACGTGCTGGGTCCGCTGGTGGCGAGCAGGTCGCCCGCCGGTCCGGCGACCCATCGCCCTCCCGCACCGTTGCAGCCGTCGGAACCGCGCCATTCGCCGTCGTCGCGCAGCTCCACGTACGGCCGCTCGGGCCTGGGGCTACTCGTCGGAACGTTTATGGGCACCCATCGACCGAGCAGGGTGTCACGGCGCGCTGGCGTCAGGGTCGCCGGCAGCGCGGCGGCCGGTGCGAAGGCACGCCGGGCCTCGTCGGTGACCATGGGCGGCTCCGCCAGGGACGGCAACAGGTTCGGCCCGGGGGTGGGCTTCGCACCGGGCAGCAACCTGGCGACGGGCCCGCCCCGGTCATCGAGCAGAACGGGGCTAGCGCCCTCCACACGGAAGGCGCTGGCCCGACGTAGCCAGGCGGGAGTGGCCCCAGCACCGGGCCGGCATCCCGGGCCGTCGTGGGAGGCCGAATATCCGGAGGTGTCGGCGACGAACAGGCCGTTGACATTGGCCCGCCACATTCCCATCAGCACACCGCAGCGGCCGAACAGCAGCAGGCCGTCGTGCGTGTCGGGTGCGAGCCGCAGAATGTCGCCCGCGCCTTCGTCGACCTCCGCCACCTTCCAGGCGCCGATCAGCGCGACAGGATCCGCCTGCGGCGACACAGCCGACGCAGGTCCCGTACCAGCGGCCTGGGACCTACCCGGAGCCGCTGCCTCCGACCCGACCCGCTCGCCGCAGCCCCCGAGCACTATCCCGACCGCCACGACAGCTGTCAGGTACCTGCTTCCGCGCATCTCTGTCTCCCGTCGCAACGACCGCCGGGCGGTTGATCGGCCCGAACCCTCAGGCAATTGGACGAGCAACCACGGTCACCAGTTCCCCCGCCCGGACATCCCGCCCAGATCGGTGCCATCGCGGACATCTACCGCCACGTCATCCCCACTCAGCCCGTCCGGGCCGGCGACGCGATGGGGACGTGCTGTGGGGCGAGGAACAAGTAGCTGCGGCTACCTGCTCGGCTACTCCCGCCGTCAGGAACGACGAAGGGCGTCCGTCATGTCTGACGGACGCCCTTCGCAAGGGTGGAGCCGAGGGGACTCGAACCCCTGACCCCCACACTGCCAGTGTGGTGCGCTACCAGCTGCGCCACGGCCCCTTGCCTTCGTCCCGGTCACCCGGGCACGCAGAGAACTATACACACGCCGGTCGGCATGGTCATCTCGCGGGGGTACCCCCCGATCGGGGTCAGTTCAGCGCCACGTCCGGGGGAAAATGCGCCACCGCCGCCATGATCCCGCCCTGCCGGCGCAGCACCATCTGCCAGAGGTCGTCCGGCCGGTCGACGAAGGCGTCACCGGGCAGCGCGTCGAAGACGAACCAGGACCCGTCCTCGATCTCCTGCTCCAGCTGGCCCGTGCCCCAGCCGGAGTAGCCGGCGAAGACCCGGATGCCGCCGATGCCGTCGCGCAGCTTCTCCGGGTCGACCGACAGGTCGACGGTGCCCACCGCGCCGGAGATCTGCTGGAAGCCCTTCAGCCGCCGCATCGGGTGCCGCATCCGGGCCAGGCAGATCGCCGAGTCCGGCTGCACCGGGCCGCCCTCGAAGAGCACCGCGGGATGGCGGGCCAGGTCGCTCCAATCGCCCAGCACGTCGGCGACGGGCACCTCGGTCGCCCGGTTGAGCACGACGCCGAGCGCTCCACCGGCTTCGTGCGCGACCAGCAGCACCACCGTGCGGTCGAAATTCGGATCCTTGAGGGCCGGAGTCGCGACCAGCAGCCGCCCGGTCATCGACTCGATGGCTCGACCGCCGATCGCCTGTCCCTCCTCCTGCATGTCGGACACCGTCAGCCGCGCGCCGGGCCCGGGGACCGGGTGCCGTCGACCATCCGTGCTGTCACCGCCATGCCTGGCACCATAGCCTGCACCCGGGGTGCTGGCTAAGGTCTGTCCGGCGGGTGATCGAGCGGGATCGAGGGAGGCACGATGGGTCCGACGGCGGACATCGCGGTGATCGGCGGCTCGGGGCTCTACGCGCTCCTCGACGGGGCCACCGAACACGTGGTCGACACGCCCTACGGGGCCCCCTCCGACCCGGTCACCATCGCCGAGGTGGGCGGTCGTCCGGTGGCCTTCCTCCCCCGGCACGGCCGGGACCACCGGTACCCGCCGCACCTGATCCCGTACCGGGCCAACCTCTGGGCGCTGCGCTCGCTCGGGGTGCGCCAGGTGCTCGCCCCGTGTGCGGTCGGCGGGCTCCGCCCCGAGCTGGGCCCGGGCACGTTCGTGGTGCCGGACCAGTTGATCGACCGCACCAGCGGGCGCACCCAGACCTACTACGACCGGGGCGCGGTGCACGTGCCCTTCGGCGACCCGTACTGCCCGGTCGGGCGGCGGACGCTGCTGACCGCCGCGGCCGGCCGGGACGTGCCGGCGGTGGACGGCGGCACGGTGGTGGTGGTCGAGGGCCCCCGCTTCTCCACCCGCGCCGAGTCCCGCTGGTACGCCTCGATGGGCGGCACGGTGATCAACATGACCGGCCACCCGGAGGCGGTGCTGGCCCGGGAACTGGCCCTCTGCTACACCTCGATCGCGCTCGTCACCGACCTGGACGCCGGCGTCGAGGCCGGGCAGTCGGTGACCCAGGAGGAGGTGTTCCGGGTCTTCGCGGAGAACACCGACCGGCTGCGCGGGGTGCTGCTGGACGCGCTGGCCGCGCTGCCGGCCGACCGGGACTGCCCCTGCGGGCACGCCCTGGACGGCATCAAGACGCCCTTCCCGCTGCCCTGACCGGCGCACCGTTGGCCCGGTGAGCCGGAAAGCACCCGAGTCGTCCGTCCCGCCCCGATAGATTCGGCAGGTCGGGAACGGTCCACCGGGCCGTGCCGGCGGAGCACGGGCCGGGACACGGAGGCGGGGGACGATGGCGACCGTCCGGGACACCACCTACGACCTGCTCCGCGCCCTGGATCTGACCACCGTGTTCGGCAATCCCGGCTCGACCGAGGAGCCGTTCCTGCAGGACTTCCCGGCGGACTTCCAGTACGTCCACGCCCTGCACGAGGCGTCGGCGGTGGCCATGGCCGACGGGTACGCCCAGGCCAGCGGCCGCCCCGCGCACGTCAACCTGCACACCGCCCCGGGCACCGGCAACGGCATGGGCAACCTCGTCACCGCCTGGCACAACCGCACCCCGCTGATCGTCACCGCCGGCCAGCAGAGCCGGGAGATGCTGCTGATGGAGCCCCGGCTGGCCAGCCGGCACCCGACCGAGCTGCCCCAGCCGTACGTGAAGTGGACCCACGAGCCGGTCCGCGCGCAGGACGTCCCCGGGGCGGTGATGCGGGCGTACGCGACGGCGGCCCAACCACCGACGGGCCCGGTCTTCCTCTCCCTGCCGTTGGACGACTGGGACCAGCCGGCGGACCCGCCACCTCAGGTCCGCACGGTGGCCACCCGGTTCGCCCCCGACCCGGGGCGGCTGCGGGAGTTCGCCGCGGTGCTGGCCGGCAGCCGCTCCCCGGTGCTGGTGCTCGGCGCGGCCGTGGACCGGGCCGGGGCCTGGCCGGTGGCGGTGGCGGTGGCCGAGCGGCTCGCCGCGCCGGTCTGGTCGGCGCCGGCGCCGGAGCGGGCCGCCTTCCCCGAGCACCACCCGCACTACCGGGGCGTGCTGCCCTTCGCGATGGCCCCGCTGGCGGAGAAGCTGAGCGGGCACGACACCGTGCTGGTGGTGGGCGCGCCGGTGTTCCGGTACTACCCGCACGTGCCCGGCGACCACCTGCCGGAGGGGGCCCGGCTGCTGCACGTCACGGACGACTCCGAGGAGGCGGCCCGCGCCCCGGTCGGCGACAGCCTGCTCGGCGACGCGGGGCTCACCCTGGCCGCCCTGCTGGACCTGCTGCCGGCGGCCGACCGGCCGCCACCCGAACCACGGCCGGCACCGGCCCCGCCGGAGCCGGAGGAGCCACCGAGCGCGGACGCGCTCTTCGCCGCGCTGGCCGCGCACTGGCCGACCGACGGGATCCTGGTGCAGGAGTCGCCGTCCAACCTGGCCGCGCTGCGCCGCCGGCTGCCGATCACCCGACCGGCGTCGTACTTCACCATGGCCAGCGGTGGCCTCGGGTACGGCCTGCCGGCGGCGGTGGGGATCGCCTTGGCCGAGCGGGACGCCGGGCGACGCCGGCCGGTGGTCGCGGTGATCGGGGACGGCTCGTTCCACTACTCGGTGCAGGCGCTCTGGACCGCCGCGCGGCTGCGCCTGCCGCTGGTGGTGCTGGTGCCGGTCAACCAGCAGTACGCGATCCTCAAGTCGTTCGCCGACTTCAAGCACACGCCCGGGGTGCCCGGCTTGGAGCTGCCCGGGCTGGACATCACCGCGATCGCCCGTGGCTACGGCTGCGAGACCCGGGTGGTCACCAGTTGCGAGGAGCTGGGGGACGCGCTGGCCGGCGCGTTGCGGGCCGACGGGCCAACGGTGCTGCCGGCCCCGATCAGCACCGACGTGCCGCGCATCCTCTGACGCTCAGTGACGCTGCTGGGTGAGGACCCGGCCGGTCAGCACGTCGAGCACCGGCCGGGCGCCCAGCGGGGCCTTCAGGGTGACCGTGACCGGCTCCATCTTGAGCAGGTCGATGCAGGCCCCGGTGGCGCGGACGACGCCCCCACCGACCACCACCGCGTTGTCGTGCTCCTGCACCAGCGGGGTGATCCCGGTGTCGCAGGCGCCGACGCCGAGCGCGTAGGTCAGCTTCGCGCCGTCCACCGTCTGGATGTGCTGGGCGCCCACCACGCCGTCCGGGCCCGGGCGGGCCGGCGCGGTCGGCTCGGGCAGCGGGGTGACCGACTGCGGCGCCACCGCGACCCGGGCCACCGGAGCGGTCAGCTCCGCCACGGTGAACAGCCAGGCCGGCACCGCGGCGACGCCCCGGCTGGTACGCACCTCGGCGCTGCCCAGCTTCACGGCGGTGACGGTGAGCGGGATGCAGGCGCTGGTGACCGGACTGGACACCGACCCGTCCGGGCCGGGCTCGACCGTCGGGCGGGGCTGGCTCGGCCGTCCCTCGCACGGCGGCGGGTCACCCTGGTCGAGCTGCCGGTACGCCTCCGCCGCGCTGGCCAGCGGCACGGTCAGCGTGCCGTCCGGGAAGCGGATCGCGGCGTCGGCCGGCCGGGCGGTCGGCAGCCCGACCTGGTCCCGGTACCACCCGGCCAGGAATGCCTGCTCGGTCTCGGCGCTGAACCCCGGATCGCCGACCAGCACCGTCGCCGCCTCCAGCGGCACGTACCCCGTCGACCAGACGGCGGCGGGGCGCCAGCCCTCGGCCACCTCCACGGCCCGCTGCTCGAAGCCCTCCCAGCGGTGGTCGGCGCCGTCCCCGGACGCGACCCGGCCGGAACCGGCGGGTGCGCAGCCGGCAGCGATCAGCACGAGGGGCAGGCCCAGCAGAGCGATGAGTCGACGCATGCCAGTTGGACGCCGCTCACCGCCGGCCGGTTCCCGGCGTCCGGTCAGGTCTCCCCGCCGAGGTCGGTCTGGTACGCCTGCCAGAGCAGGTCCGCGCCGCGCTGCCGGTGCCGGGCCAGGGCCCGCAGCAGCTCGTCGGTGCGCCGGCGCAGTTCCTCGGCGCACACCCCCGGTGCCTCGGCGGCGTGCCGCAGGTCGGCGAGCGCCGCGATGATGGCCGCGTGCTCCCGGGTGAGCAGCCGTACGCCGCGGTGCAGCCGGGGCGCCTGGGCGAGCACCTCGGCGTAGAGGCCGGCCGGCCCCTCGGTGACCCGGACGTGCTCGGCGAAGCCCCGGCGCACCGGGGTGAGGTGGACGATGACCCGCTCGCGCCAGCGCGGCTCTCCGGGCGGCACGGCGAGCGCCCGGACCAGGGCGTACAGGTCGCCCGAGGGGCCGGGCCGGCGGGCCCTGGGCGGGCGGACCGTCGGTGGGACGACGGACGGCTGCTGGATCGGACCGGTGGCCATGGGCACCTCCCGCGCTGCTGAGCTACCGCGTACAGCGATGGTGAACCCGTCGGTGGTCGCTGTCCAGGGGCTGCCGACGGCTCATTCGCCCCACTGGCATCAGCGGTCCCACCAGCATCAACGGGGCCGGACGTGGGGCCGGAAACCACTGTGCGCCCCGGTCCAGGTGGACCGGGGCGCACAGTTCGAGGTGGTGGAGGTGCCGGGAATCGAACCCGGGTCCTTCGCCGGTTTGTCAGGGCTTCTCCGAGCGCAGCTCGCTGTGCCTCTACTCGGCCCCACCGCTCACGCGAGCAAGTTGGTGTGACGGGCCCAGTCGCTGATTGATCTCGCCGCACGGACCCCGCGACCGGGTCCGGTTGGCCAGCCTTCTAGCTGATGCCGGCTAACTGGGTCGAAGGCGCTCCCAGGCCGACAGACTCACTACTCGCCTCAGGCGGCGAGAGCGAAGTCAGCGCGATTGTTCTTGGCGCTTATTGGTTTCCGACGACCGATTCTCGAGACGACGTCGGCTTCCTCGGCTCGCTTCCCCTGTCGCTGCGTACGAAGTCGAAACCAGTCACCCCCTCGACGGGCCGCCTTGTGGCGGCACTGACAAGCCTAACGCCTGCCGCAACGGGTTTCATCCCGAGCCCCCGGCCGGCGCGCCGACCAGGACGTATGCGACAAATCAGTCGTCCATGCCCTTGCCGCGCCGGCCGGAGACCCGGGCGATCTCCCGGTCCGCGTCCCGCTTGGCCAGGTCCTGGCGCTTGTCGTAAGACTTCTTACCCTTGGCCAGGGCGATTTCCACCTTGGCCCAGCCGTCGGAGAAGTAGACCTGCAACGGGACCATGGTGAGGCCACCCTCGCGGGTCTTGCCGATCAGCCGGTCGATCTCCAGCCGCTTGAGCAGCAGCTTGCGGGTACGCCGGGGCTCGTGGTTGGTCCAGGTGCCCTGGGTGTACTCGGGAATGTGCATCCCGTGCAGGTACAGCTCGCCGTCGCGCTCCTGGGCGAACGCGTCGACCAGTGAGGCCCGCCCGGCCCGCAGCGACTTCACCTCGGTGCCGGTCAACGCCATGCCCGCCTCGTACGTGTCGAGGATGGCGTAGTCGTGACGCGCCTTCTTGTTGGAGGCGACCACCTTGCGACCCTTTTCCCGTGGCATCGGCGCCACCCCCTTCCGTGTGACCCGCAGCCGGTGTCACCGGCCCGGGGCGGAGATCATGCTACCCGAACGACAAGGGCCCTCCCGCGCCGTTTATTCCTGGCGCGGAAGGGCCCTCGCGGAGAGCCGACGTGACTAGACCCGCAGGTAGAAGCGAAGCGTGATCCACGCGGTGATCGCGCTGATCAGGCAGCCCACCCCGGCCATCAGCGGGAACACCAGGAAGATGTCCGACCACTCGATCGGCGAGAGCAGCCCCTCCAGGGCCTTCAGCGACCCGCTGAACAGGAACGTCTTCGCGCCGATCAGGGCCACCAGGCCCAGCAGGGAGCCGATCAGACCGGCGACCACGGCCTCCAGCACGAACGGCGCCTGGATGAACCAGTTCGACGCGCCGACCAGCTTCATGACCGCCACCTCACGCCGCTTGCTGTACGCGGCGACCTGGATGGTGTTGGCGACCAGCAGCAGCGCGGCGAAGGCCATCACGGTGGCGGCACCCAGCGCGATGTTCTGGATCGCGGTCAGGACGTTGAAGATCTGGTCGAGCAGCTTGCTCTGGTCGACGATCTCGTCGACCCCCTCGGTGTCCTTGTACTGGTTGTAGATGTCCCGGTACTGCTCGGGATTGACCAGCTTGATCCGGAACGACTCGGGCAGCTGGTCGGCCTTGACGGCGTTCACCAGGTCGGGGGCGTCCTGGTACATCTCCTGGAAGCGCTTGTACGCCTCGTCCTTGTTGACGTACACGACCTCCTTGACCAGGGGGTCGCCCTTCAACTTGGCGTCCAGGCCGTCACGCTGCTCGGCGCTGACGTCGGTCGCCAGGAAGATGGAGACCTGGACGTTCTCGTAGTAGAGGTCCTTCATGTCGCCGACCTGCTGGTACAGCAGGCCACTGGCGCCGAGCATGGTCAGCGACACCGCCATCGTGATGATCATCGCGATGGTCATCGTGACGTTGCGCCACAGTCCGACCAGTACCTCGGACAGGACGTATTTCATCCGCATCGGGTGTTCCTCCGGCTCTCCGGCATGAGGTGTTCGTCAGGGTGTACGGCAGGGGCGGAGCGCCGGCTCACCCGTAGACGCCGCGGGCCTGGTCGCGCACGATGCGGCCGCTCTCGATCTCGACGACGCGGCGGCGCATCTGGTTCACGATGTTGGAATCGTGCGTGACCATCACGACGGTCGTGCCGGTGCGGTTGATCCGGTCCAGCAGGCGCATGATCTCGATCGAGGTGTCCGGGTCCAGGTTTCCGGTCGGCTCGTCCGCCAGCAGGATCAGCGGGCGGTTCACGAACGCCCGGGCGACGGCGACCCGCTGCTGCTCACCACCGGAGAGCTCGTGCGGGTAGCGGTGCTCCTTGCCACCGAGCCCGACCAGCTCCAGCACCTCCGGCACGACCCGGCGGGCGACCGCCTTGGTCTTGCCGATCACCTCGAGGGCGAACGCCACGTTCTCGTACGCGGTGCGGTTGGGCAGCAGCCGGAAGTCCTGGAAGACGCAGCCGATCGAACGCCGGAAGTGGGGTCGCTTCCAGGAGCGCATCGAGGTGACGTCCTTGCCGTTCACGACGACCCGGCCCTTGTTGGGGCTGACCTCGTGCAGCAGCATCTTGATGATCGTGGACTTGCCGGAGCCGGATGGACCGATGAAGAAGACGAACTCGCCCTTCTCGATCGAGACGGACACGTTGTCGAGCGAAGGCCGGGACGCCTTCGGGTACGTCTTCGTCACTTGCTCAAGCTGAATCACGGGTGGTGAGTCTACGCGGTGTAACCGCTGAGCCAAGTCCCACGCCCCACCTGAGCGAGGCGCGTCGTCGATTCCCCCGGTCACCGGAGGACCGACGACGCGCTCCGCCCACAATCGATCACGCAGCGTCGTTGGCGAGCTGCTGCTGCTTACGCCAGCGGATGCCGGCCTCGATGAAGCTGTCCAACTCGCCGTCGAAGACCGAGGACGGATTGCCGGTCTCCTGCTCGGTTCGGAGATCCTTCACCATCTGATACGGGTGCAGGACGTAGGAGCGCATCTGGTCGCCCCACGAGCCGGCGGCGTCGGTCTTCAGGCCCGCCATCTTGGCCTGCTCCTCCTGGCGCTTGCGCTCCAGCAGCCGGGCCTGGAGCACCCGCAGCGCGGAGGCCTTGTTCTGCAGCTGGGACTTCTCGTTCTGGCAGGTCACCACGATGCCGGTCGGGATGTGGGTGATCCGCACCGCCGAGTCGGTGGTGTTGACGCTCTGTCCACCCGGGCCGGACGAGCGGTAGACGTCGATCCGCATCTCGTTCTCGGGGATCTCGATGCTGTCGGTCTGCTCCACCACCGGCAGCACCTCGACCCCGGCGAAGCTGGTCTGCCGGCGCCCCTGGTTGTCGAAGGGGCTGATCCGGACCAGCCGGTGGGTGCCCGACTCGACGCTGAGCGTGCCGTAGGCGTACGGGACCTTGACGGTGAAGGTGGCGGACTTGAGACCGGCCTCCTCCGCGTACGAGGTCTCGTAGACCTCGGTGGGGTAGCCGTGCCGCTCCGCCCAGCGCAGGTACATCCGCAGCAGCATCTCGGCGAAGTCCGCCGCGTCCACGCCCCCGGCGCCGGCCCGGATGGCGACCAGCGCCTCCCGGGAGTCGTACTCGCCGGAGAGCAGGGTGCGGACCTCCATCTCCTGGATGGCCTTGGTCAGGCCGGCGATCTCGGTCTCGACCTCGGTCAGCACCCCCGGGTCGGACTCGGCCTCGGCCAGCTCCAGCAGGACCCCGGCGTCGTCGAGGCGGGAGCGCAGGCTGCCCAGCTTGCTGATCTCACCGTTGACGTACGACAGCTGCGAGGTCACCTGCTGCGCCTTCGCCTGGTCGTCCCAGAGGTCGGGCGCGGAGGCCTGCTCCTCGAGCCGGGCCTTCTCCTCGTGCAGCCGGTCCAGATTGAGGACGGCCTCGATGTTCTTGAGGGTCGCGTCGAGGTCCTTGAGCTGTTCGGCGTAATCGGCAGCAGTCACGACAGACAAGCGTACTGCGAGGGCGAGGAGTGAGCTTGCGAGCCCCGCAGTCACGAGCCAAGAATCTCAGCGAGGGCGAGGAGTGAGCTTGCGAGCCCCGCAGTCACGAGCCAAGAAGTCTCCCCGAGGGCCCGGGATCAACCCACCGGGGCGGATTTCAGCCAGGACAGGGCGGCCTTGTGGTACGCCACGGCGAACTCCAGCGCGCTGGCGTCGTACGGGTCGCCTTCCTTCTTGGCGTTCTTGACCTGCTCCCGCACCCGCGCCAGGGCCTCGGTGTGGTACTCGTTCGCCGAGGCCTGGAGGTTCTTGAGCTGACTGGCCGAGTGCAGGCTGCCGAAGGCGATCCGCAGGGCGATCGGGTTGCGGATGGTGTCCCGCCCCGGCTCCTCCGCCAGCCAGCGGGAGAACGTCCGCTTCCCGGACGCGGTGATCGCGTACGGCTGGCTCATCCGCGGCCCGGGCTTGCCCAGCCGCACGAAACCCCGCTCGGCCAGCACCGGCAACTCGCGGTAGACCTGGCTGCGCGTCATCGACCAGTACGGCGCCAGTCGGCGCTCGGCGGCGGCCATCAACTGGCCGCCTGTCATCGGGCCCTCGTGCAGCAGGCCCAGGAGGGCCGCCGCGGTGGGGTTGACTCCGGATTCCGCCATGCCCTCTAAGCTGCCACTTTGCCGTCGCAGCGTCCAGGAAATCCGGATTTGCCACCCGGCAGGATTTCCAATGTGCACTGTCGGCCGACGACAGTGGTGCCAGGAGCGTCGATGCCTGGTCACCGTCCGGCGGGTCCCGCGCGCCGGACGGCTCGACCAACCGGCCCGCACAGCCGACCCGACGGGGCGCCGCCGCCCGGGACGGACCACCGGCGGCCCGGGCCCCCGCCTCGTCGGCAGGGGCCCGGAGCGCGCCCGTCAGCCCATGTGGGGGTAGGTGTGGTCGGTCGGCGGGACGAAGGTCTCCTTGAGCGTCCGCGGGGACATCCAGCGGACCAGGTTGTGCCAGGAGCCGGCCTTGTCGTTGGTGCCGCTGGCCCGGGCGCCGCCGAAGGGCTGCTGCCCGACCACCGCGCCGGTCGGCTTGTCGTTGATGTAGAAGTTGCCGGCCGCGTAGCGCATCTTCTCGGCCACCGCCTCGACCACCCGACGGTCGTTGGCGAAGATCGAACCGGTCAGCGCGTACGGGGCGATCGACTCGGCCTGGTGGACCACGTCGTCGAAGCGGGCGTCGTCGAAGACGTGCACCCCCAGGATCGGGCCGAAGTACTCGGTGGTGAACGTCTCGTGCGCGGCGTCGGTGCACTCGAACAGGGTCGGCCGGACGAAGTAGCCGACCGAGTCGTCGGCCGTCCCGCCGGCGAGGACCCGGCAGGTGTCGTCGTCGTTGATCAGCTCCAGCGCGGCGGTGTGCCGGCTGAACGCCTTGTCGTCGATCACCGCGCCGCCGAAGTTGCCGAAGTCGGTGACGTCGCCGTAGGTCAGCGAGTCGGTGGTGGCGGCCAGCCGGTCGCGCAGCCCACCCTCCCAGAGCGAGCGCGGGACGTACGCCCGCGAGGCGGCCGAGCACTTCTGGCCCTGGTACTCGTAGGCGCCCCGGATCAGCGCGGTGTGCAGGGCGTCGACGTCGGCGCTGGAGTGCGCGACCACGAAGTCCTTGCCGCCGGTCTCGCCCACCAGCCGCGGGTAGCCCCGGTAGGAGGCGATGTTCTCGCCGACGGTCCGCCACAGGTGCTGGAAGACCTTGGTGGAGCCGGTGAAGTGGATGCCGGCCAGGTCCGGGTCGGCGAGCACCACGTCGGAGACGTCCTCGCCACGCCCGGTGACCATGTTGATCACGCCGGGCGGCAGGCCGGCCGCCTCGAAGAGCCGCATGGTGAAGTGCGCGGCGAACTGCTGGGTCGGGCCCGGCTTCCAGACCACCGTGTTGCCGAGCAGAGCCGGTGCCGAGGGCAGGTTGCCGGCGATGGCGGTGAAGTTGAACGGCGTGACGGCGTAGACGAAGCCCTCTAGCGGGCGGTGGTCGAACCGGTTCCACACCCCCGCCGACGAAATCGGCTGCGCCTCCAGCAGCTGCCGGGCGAAGTGCACGTTGAACCGGAGGAAGTCGATGAACTCACAGGCCGAGTCGATCTCCGCCTGGATGACGGTCTTCGACTGGCCCAGCATGGTGGCGGCGTTCAGGGTGTCCCGCCACGGGCCGGCGAGCAGCTCGGCGGCGCGCAGGAAGATCGCCGCGCGCTCCTCGAAGGGCAGCGCCTGCCACATCGGGGCGGCGTCCTTGGCGGCCTTGACCGCCGCGCGGGCGTCGGCGTGGTTGGCGTGGCCGGTGACGCCGAGCACGTGGGCGTGCTTGTGCGGCTGGACCACGTTGATCGACTCACCGCCGGCCATCCGCTGCTCGCCGGCGATCGTCATCGGCAGGTCGATCCGCTCGGCGGCCAGCTCGGTCAGCCGCTTCTGGAGCCGCTCCCGGTCGGCGCTGCCCGGCTCGTAGTTGCGTACCGGCTCGTTGCGCGGCTCGGGTACGGAGAACACGGCGTCCATCACAGGCTCCTGTGCGATCTCGACGGCGGTGGCGAAATCGGACCCGCGGGCACCGACCGGACGGTCGGACGCCGGACGCCGCCCGGGTGAACGGTACGGCGGCGGGACCTCGGCCGATTCTCCCATGCCCCCTTCCCGACGCTCACGCGCCGCCCGTCCGGAAACCATTGAATGAGAAGCCTGAGCCGCCGCTCGGCGCGGATCCGTACCCGGATGTCGCCTTTCGCCGAAGGAAAGCAGGGCGGCGTCGGCGGGAACCGATCCCCGGACGGGCGCGTACGCTGGGTTGCCGGTGATGTGCCCGCCCGCGCCCGCGGGCGAGACGTCGAAGGGGAGACGATGAGCAACCAGCCCGGCAGCCCGACGGCCGCGGAGCCGGACCAGCCGGACACCGCCGAGCCGGCCGACCAGGCGCCGCCGTCGGCGGGCCCGGGTCGGCCGGCGGGCGCGCCGGGCACCGGCGTGCTGGCGCTGCTGGCGGTCGGCTGGCTCGCGGCGATGCTCTGGTCGACCCGGGAGGCGATCAGCTCGGCGGCGGCCGGCGTCACCGCGATCAGCCTCTCCGCCTTCGCCCTGCCCGGGGTGATCTCGGCCGCCCTGGTGGCCGGCGCCGCGGTCGCGCTGGCCGTGGCCGAGCTGCTCGCCCGGCGCAGCGACCGGGCCACCCTGCGCTTCGTCGCGGCCGTCGGCACCGGCCTGCTGGTCGGCCTCGGCACGGCCGTCGCGGTCAACCTCACCTACGCCGACAACGCGACGACCAACACGATCGCCGGCACCAGCGCCGCGGCGGCCATCATCGGCGGCGCCCTCGCCGGCGCCCGCAACGCCGCCCCCGTCGGCGCGATCGTCGCCGCCGCCCTCGGCACGCTGCTCTTCGTGGTGGCGTTCAGCCGGGCCCGGGACCCGCTCTTCGAGCTCTTCGGCGCGGACGGGTCCCAGGCGTCGCTGGTCGACGCCGCCAAGTGGGTCTCGCGCACCGAGTCACTGCTCGCCGGCCTGCTCGCCGGCCTGCTCGCCTTCGGCTATCTGACCTGGGCCCGCCGCCGTGCGGTCCGCCGTGATCCGGCCACCCCCGCGCTCCGCTGGCCGGCGTACCTGCTGGCCGGGGCCGGGCCCGGGCTGCTCCTGCTGCTCGCCGAGGTGGTCATCCGGATCGGCGGCCGGACGCTGCTCGACCTGGCCGGCGCGCTCAGCGAGGCGGACGCGGTGGCCCAGACCAGCCTGGGCACCTCCCGGCTGGACAACGGCATCTGGGTGCTCTTCGTGGGCGCGCTCACCGCGCTCGTCGCCTTCGGCCGCACCCTCGGCCCGACCCCCCGCGACGACGACGAACCGGAGCCGGCCGGGCGCTGAGCTCCGCGCCGGCCGGCGGCCGGTCAGGAAGCGGCGCGCAGCAGCAGGTCCAGCTCGGAGGGGTCGTACCACTCCAGTTCGTGGTCCTCGGCCCCGTCGACGGTGAACTGCGCGTCGGGATCGCCGGCGAGCGCCTCGGCGACCACCTCGGCGGCGGCGGCGACGTCGTCGACCGCCTCGGCCCCGTCGACGTGCAGCGCGGCGACCGCCGACGCGGGCACCGCGGCGGTGAGCCGTACGGTGCTGGAGCCCAGCTCACCCTCGGCGCGGGCCACCGCCGCCGGGGGCAGGTCGACCGAGACCACCACCCGCCGCCGGGGCGCGGCCGGGTCCTCCCGCAGCAGGCCCAGTGCGTCCTGGGCGGCACGGGTGAAGGCCACGTACTCCAGCTCCTCCTCGTCGCCCTCGGCGTACCACTCCCGCAGGGCGGGGGTGACCGCGTGCCCCTCCGGGGCCGACAGGCCCTGCTCCCGCAGCCGGGCCAGCATCGGCACGGTCGCCGGCACGTACACCCGGACCAGCTCGTCGCTCACCGTCGTTCCCCCGATCGCTCACGGACCGGCGGGTCGCCCGGTCCCGGCCGATCATGCCTCACGTCGAGACCGTCACGCACCGCGCACCGCCGCGGTGGAGGGCGTCGCACCGTCCGGCGGGGTGGGCGGTGTCGGTCGACGGTGGCAAACTGAGCCGAACGACGCCAACCCCGGGGGTTTTCCGTGGAGCCGAGGTTTCTCCTGCTCTCCGACGTGGCCGCCGAGCTGAACGTGTCGGACTCGCAGGTCTACCACATGGTGCGCAGCGGCGAGCTGCCCGCGATCAAGATCGGCGGCCGTGGCCAGTGGCGCGTGGAGCGCGCCCGGCTGGAGGAGTACATCGAGCGCAAGTACGCCGAGACCGCCGAGTGGGTGCGGGGCAACCCGCTGACCGACCGCGACCCCGAGTAGCCGGACCGCACCGCCACCCATTGACGACGGGCTCTTTCGTGCCCGAAAATCGATCCCTGTCGGAGGCAAACGAAGGCAAACGCAAGGAGTGAGGGCTGAGAGATGGCCGACATCCGCCGCCGCCCCGGGCCGTCCCGCCCCCCGATCCGCCTGCGGCCCGCACCGGTCAGCGACCCGCCGTTCGTGGACGAGTCACCGGATCTGTGGCCCCGCCCGACCGGGCAGCTCGCCCTCGACCTGTCCGGCCCGGACCATCAGCCCGCCGGCCGCCCGCCCGGCCGCCGCGACGGACCGGGGACGCGGCCGGGGTCGCTCCGGCCGTCGTCCCGGCCACCGGCCGCCGCCCTGGCCACCGCGACGCCCGAGGCCACCCGCGCGGCACAGCGGTTCGTCGGCACCTGCCTGGAGATCCTCAACGGCTACCGCCCGCCCGGGCAGCTCCGATCCCTGATCGCACCGGCGCACTCGACCGAGGTGACCGAGGAGTTGGCGCGGGCGCTGCACCGCACCGGCCCGGTCCGCCGCCGCTCCACCCGTCCCACCGTGCGCCTGCGGCGGCTGCGGGTCTGCGAACCACGGGCGGCGGCGGTCGAGGTGGCCGCCGTGGTCGCCGGCCCCGGCCGGACGTGGGCGATGGCGCTGCGCCTGGAACACCGCCGGGGCAACTGGCTCTGCACCACGCTCCAGGTCCTCTGACCCGCCGCCCTCACCGGGTGGGACGGGTCGAGCCGCGGTCCCGGACGGGACCGCGGCTCGATCGGATCGCTGTGGGGCGCACGCGCCCCGGGAGGGTCAGGCGCCGCCGTTGGGCGCGCCGTGGCAGCGCTTGTACTTGCGGCCGGAGCCGCACGGGCAGGGCGCGTTGCGGGACGGGCCGTTGGCGGACTCGGCGTCCGCGCCGGGCGTCGCCCGCCGGGCGGTGCTCGCCGCGAAGGCCTGACCGCTCGCGCCCGGCGCGGCGGCGGGGCGACGCGCGGCGGCGGGAGAGCCGGACGCGGCCGGCCGGGCCGGCGTCTCGGTACGCCCGACACCCAGCGTCGGCGGTTCCTCCTCGGGCCGCTTGAGGGCGACCGCACCCGCGCCGGCCTCACCGTCGATGGTCGGGGCGGAGTATTGCAGGCCCTGCTGCTGCGGCGCCCGGTTGAGGCCCTTGGCGCGGATCTCCACCGGCTTCTCCAGCAGCTGGACCTCCTCGGGCTCCGGCTCCTGGACCTGCACCTCCAGGTTGTAGAGGAAGCCGACCGTCTCCTCCTTGATGCCGTCCATCATGGTGGCGAACATGTCGAAGCCCTCGCGCTGGTACTCGATGACCGGGTCGCGCTGGGCGTACGCCCGCAGGCTGATGCCCTCCTGGAGGTAGTCCATCTCGTAGAGGTGCTCACGCCACTTGCGGTCGATGACCTGGAGCAGCACCATCCGCTCCAGCTGGCGCACCGCCTCCTCGCCGAGGCTCTCCTCACGCCGGTCGTACGCCGCGTGCGCGTCGTCCTTGAGGCGGGCGAGCAGGAAGTCCTGGTCCAGGCCGGCACGGGCGCCGACCTCCTCCTCCAGCTCCTCGATGGTGACGCCCACCGGGTAGAGCTGCTTGAGGCTGGCCCAGAGCTGCTCCAGGTCCCAGTCCTCGGCGTACCCGTCGCTGGTCGCCCCGACGACGTACGCGGTGACGACGTCGTCGATCATGTTGCGGACCTGGTCGGAGAGGTCCTCGCCGTTGAGCACGCGCAGCCGCTCGGCGTAGATCACCTGACGCTGCTTGTTGAGCACCTCGTCGTACTTCAGGACGTTCTTGCGGATCTCGGCGTTCTGACCCTCGATCTGGGCCTGGGCGCTCTTGATCTGGCGGGTGACCATCTTCGACTCGATGGGCACGTCCTCCGGGATGTTGAAGCGCTCCATCACCGCCTCGACCGCACCGGCCCGGAAGCGCTTCATCAGCTCGTCCTGGAGGGAGAGGTAGAAGCGCGACTCGCCCGGGTCACCCTGCCGGCCGGCCCGACCGCGCAGCTGGTTGTCGATCCGGCGGGACTCGTGCCGCTCGGTGCCCAGCACGTACAGGCCGCCGGCGGCGGCGACCTCCTCCGCCTCGGCCTCGCAGGCCTGCTTCCAGGTGGGCAGGACCTCCTCCATCGCCTTGGCGTACTCCTCCTCCTGCTCCACCGGGTCGAGGCCGCGCTGGCGCAGCTCGTTGGCGGCGAGGAACTCGGCGTTGCCGCCGAGCAGGATGTCGGTGCCCCGGCCGGCCATGTTGGTGGCGACGGTGACCGCGCCCTTGCGGCCGGCCTGGGCGACGATCTCCGCCTCGCGGGCGTGGAACTTGGCGTTCAGCACCGAGTGCGGGATGCCGCGGCGACGCAGCAGCTGGGAGAGGATCTCGGAGTTCTCCACCGAGACGGTGCCGACCAGCACCGGCTGGCCGGCCTGGTGCCGCTCGGCGATGTCCTCGATGACCGCGTTGAACTTGGCCTTCTCGGTCTTGTAGATGACGTCGGCCCGGTCCAGCCGGACCATCGGCCGGTGCGTCGGGATGGACACGACGCCGACCTTGTAGACCTTGTTGAACTCGCCCGCCTCGGTCTGGGCGGTACCGGTCATGCCGGAGAGCTTCTCGTAGAGGCGGAAGTAGTTCTGGAGGGTGATGGTGGCCAGGGTCTGGTTCTCCTGCTTGATCTCCACCCCCTCCTTGGCCTCGATCGCCTGGTGCATGCCCTCGTTGTAGCGACGGCCGTGCAGGATGCGGCCGGTGAACTCGTCGACGATCAGGACCTCACCGTCGCTGACGATGTAGTCCTTGTCGCGCTTGAAGAGCTCCTTGGCCTTGAGGGCGTTGTTGAGGTAGCCGACCAGCGGGGTGTTCACCGACTCGTAGAGGTTGTCGATGCCGAGCCGGTCCTCGACCTTGGCCACGCCGCGCTCGGTCACCGCGATGGTGCGCTTGGCGTAGTCGACCTCGTAGTCGCCCTCGCCGTCCTTGCCGGCCTGGAGCCGGGCCACCACCCCGGCGAACTCGGAGTACCAGCGGGCGGAGTGCTCGGCCGGACCGGAGATGATCAGCGGCGTGCGCGCCTCGTCGATGAGGATCGAGTCGACCTCGTCGACCACGGCGAAGTTGTGGCCGCGCTGGACCAGCTCGTCCCGCGACCAGGCCATGTTGTCGCGCAGGTAGTCGAAGCCGAACTCGTTGTTGGTGCCGTAGGTGATGTCGCACTCGTACGCGGCGCGGTGCTCGGCGGCCGGCCGGTTGGGCAGCACCACGCCGACGGTGAGGCCGAGGAACTCGTGCACCCGGCCCATCCAGGCGGCGTCGCGCTGGGCCAGGTAGTCGTTGACCGTGACCACGTGCACGCCCTTGCCGGAGAGCGCGTTGAGGTAGACCGCCATGACCGAGGTCAGGGTCTTGCCCTCACCGGTCTTCATCTCGGCGATGTTGCCGAAGTGCAGCGCCGCGCCGCCCATCACCTGGACGTCGTACGGGCGCTGGCCGAGCACCCGGGCGGCCGCCTCGCGCACCGTGGCGAACGCCTCCGGCAGCAGGTCGTCGAGGGTCTCACCGTCGGCGAGCCGCTCACGGTACTGCTCGGTCAGACCCCGCAGCTCCTCGTCGGTGAGGTTGACGTAGTCGTCCTCGATCGAGTTGACGGCGGCGGCGATGGCCTTGAGCCGACGCACCATACGGCCCTCGCCCGCGCGGAGGACCTTTTCCAGAATCGACACGGATCAACGCTCCCCTAGACAGTCTCGAACCATCGTAGGCGCTCCATCGGCGTGATGGTCACTGGTGGCGTCGGTCCGGCCCAGCAAAACCGACATATCGCGCCAGCGGTGCCGCCACCGGCGAGAATCCGGTTACGCCCACCGCGAACGATCCGGCACGATGGCGCGATGGAGCCCGCGGAGATCACCGAGGACGGCCTGCTGCTGCGCCCCTGGCGGGCGAGCGACGCGGACGCCGTGCACCGCGCCTGCCAGGACCCGGACATCCAGCGCTGGACCACCGTACCGCGCCCGTACCTGCCGGAACACGCCCACGGCTTCGTCACCGACGTCAGCGCGTCGGCCTGGTCGCGGGGCACCGGGGCGCCCTTCGCGGTCTGCGACGCCGGCACCGGCGAGCTGCTCGGCTCCTGCGGCCTGGTCACCATCGACCGCGCCCACGACACGGGCGAGATCGGCTACTGGACCGCCCCCTGGGCGCGCGGACGGGGCGTCACCGTCCGGGCCACCCGGGCCGTCGCCCGGTGGGCCTTCGACGCGCTGAAGCTGCGCCGGCTGGTCTGGCAGGCCGAGATCGGCAACCACGCCTCCCGACTGGTCGCACTGCGCGCCGGCTTCCGGGTAGAGGGCGAGCTGCGGCTGGCCCAGCCGGCGGCCGGCGGCCGGCCCGAGGGCTGGATCGGCTCCCTGTTCCCCGGCGAGGTCCCCGCCCCCGGCGAGCCGGGCCCGGCCGGCCCCGGCACGCTCGCGGCCCGCCGGGCCGCCATCTTCGGCCGGCCGCAACCGGTCCTCTTCGCCACCGTCGGGGAGACCGAGCTGCGGCTGCGCCGGATGGAGGAGCGCGACCTGGACGCGGTCGTCGCCACCTGCCGGGACGCCGAGACGGTCCGCTGGACCACCGTGCCGCACCCGTACCAGCCGGCTGACGCCGAGTGGTACCTCGACCACTGCCGGGCCGCCTGGGCGCGCGGCACCAGCGCGTGCTTCGTGCTCGCCGACGTCGACGACAGCTACGCCGGCAGCATCGACCTGCGGCTGAACCCGGCCGATCCGCTCCTGGCCGACGTGGGTTTCATGACCGCGCCGCACGCCCGGGGCCGCGGCTACCTGCCGGCCGCGCTGGCCGCGCTCACCGCCTGGGGCGTCACCACCCTCGGTCTGGCGCGGATCGAGTGGCGGGCCAACGTCGGCAACGTCGCCTCCCGCCGGGTCGCGGAGAAGGCCGGCTTCACCTTCGAGGGCACCGCACGCAACGCCCTGCAGCACCGGGGCGACCGGACCGACGCCTGGGTGGGCGCGCTGCTCGCCGAGGACCTGATCGCGCCCGAGCCCGAACCGAGCGGCGCGGAGCCGCTGGCCGGGGCGAGCTGACCGGGCCGGAGCCGGCGGGCGCACGACAGCGGTGCGGCCGACGGGGAACGCGCGTCGGCCACGGAACCCGGGCGGGTGGTCCCGCCCGGCTCCGTGGCCGGCCACAAGGGGTGTCAGCGATCAGACGTCGAGCGCGATGATGCCGTAGTCGTACGCGTGCCGGCGGTAGACGACGCTGGGCCGGCCGGTCTCCTTGTCGTGGAACAGGTAGAAGTCGTGCCCCACCAGTTCCATCTGGAACAGCGCGTCGTCCACCGTCATCGGCTCCGCGGGGTGCACCTTCGCCCGGGCGATGTGCCAGGGCTGGTCGTCGTACTCGTCGGCCGGTTCCTCGTCGCGCTCGGCCACGGCGGTGGCGGTGCCGGCCGGGCGGGCGGCGAGCTCGGCCACCGGCAGGTCGGCCACCGGCAGGCCGGCGGTGGCGGCGGCGACGGAGAGCGGCGCGTGCCGGCCCCGGTGCACGCGGCGCCGGTCAGCCGCCCGACGCAGGCGGGTGTCGAGCTTGGCGATGGCGGCGTCCAGCGCGCTGTAGAAGTCGCTCGTGCACGCCTCGGCCCGGATCACCGGTCCACGGGAAACGCAGGTGATCTCCACCCGCTGGCAGGTGTCGGACTGGCGCGGATTGCGCTCGTGGAACAACTCCACATCGACACGAATGAGCTTGTGATCGTAGCGTTCGATTTTGGCGAGTTTCTCAGCTACGTGCACCCGGTAATGGTCCGGCACTTCGACGTTTCGGCCCTTGACCACGATGTCCACGTGACCTCCCTTTTTCGGATGGTCGTCTGATCTTCGAATCCGGTCGAGGCGACCTCGGGGAGTTCCCGGTGGGCGTCGACCGGTCAGGTACGGCTACGCCTCCTTCCACCGTCGGGGTGGATGTGGGACCTCCTACCCCCGACACGAAAACGCTAACTCCTGTTCGGCCGACAGTCACCCCCGGTCGCGGATAAGGATCACAAATTTTCACACCTCATACACCAAGGGGTGAAACGGAAACACGAAGCGTCACCAGTGGCGCCGCTTTTGCGTTGCACCGAGCACCGCCGCGACCTTTGGCGTCATTCCCGCGGCGCGCAAAGTCCGGCTGACGGCCGCAAGGGTGACGCCGGTGGTGACGATGTCGTCGAGCACCACCACGGTCCGACCGGCGGCGTCCCGCCCGGGCCGTCCGCCCCGCGCCCGGAACGCCGACGCCGCGGCGGCCGCCCGACCGGCGCGGTCCAACGTCACCGAGTCGGCTCGGGGCGTCGCGCGCAGTGGGCGGGCCGTCCGCGCGTCCCACCCGGCCCGCCGCAGCCGGGCCGCGGCGTGCCCGGCCAACCGGGACAGATGGTCGCCGTACCGGGCCCGGGCCGCCGCCGCGGTGTCCGGCACCGGCACCAGCAGCACCGGCCCGGCACCGCCCACCGCCCCGGCCACCACCTCCGCCAGCAGTGCGCCCAGCGGCCGGGCCAGCCCGTGCCGGCCCCGTTCCTTGTACGCCAGCAGCGCCTGGCGCAACGTGCCGGCGTACGGGCCGAGGGCGTGGCAGGGCGGCAGGTCCGGCGGGGCGGGGGTGGGCCGTACCGGCCCGGGGCGCAGCGCCGCCAACTCGCCGGCGCAGGCCGGACAGAAGCCGCGACGGGTCGCCGGAGCACCATCGCAGCCGGCGCACCGGGCCGGCAGCACCAGATCGGTCAGGTCCGCCCAGAGCCCGCCGACGTCCCGCACGAGCCGCTCAGAACAGGAAGAAGGGCGCGGTCGGGCTGCCGGGCCGGACGCCCGCCGCCGGTGACGCGGCCCGCACCTGGTTACGACGGATGGTGTCGACCAGCGGGTAGCGGTAGGCGACGCCGTTCGCCTCGTACATGATCGGCACGCCGGGCAACGGGCGCACCGGGTTCGTCGGGTACGTCGAGAGGTGGGTCACCCGGGCGCCCACGTCGGCCACCAGCGCCGTCTCCAGCGACCCGTCGACGCTGACCTCGTAGACCGCGGGACGCCCGGCCGTGCCGGCCAGGACCAGCGCGTTCTCGCCCGCCCACTCCACCGCCGACAGCTCCGTCAGCGAGGTCGGCACCCGCCGGACCAACCCCGGCGAGGCCACCCCGCCGTCCAGGTTCACCGCGGCCACGTAGAGCAGGCCACCGATGATCAGGGCGATCCGGTGCCCGTCCAGCGAGGCGGCGACCGCGGTCACCGGGCCGGAGACGTTCAACGGCACCGGGAACATCCGGGCCCGGTCGTCGAAGCGGTAGAGCCGGCTGTCGGCCACCACCAGCCCGAACGGCTGGTCGGCGCCGAGGGAGCGCAGCCAGGCCGGCCGGCCGATCTGGCCGAACGTCTGCGGGCCGGGGTGCAGCACCGGCACCGGGTCGGCGCCGACCCCGGCGGTCAGCCGCTGCCGGCCGCCCGGCGCGGTCACCACCAGGGCGGCGAGGAGCTTGTCCTCCGCGCGGCTGACGCTCGCGGTGACCACGTCGCGATTGGCCGCCTCCGCCACCGGCACCGTGCCGCCCGCCTCGTCCGGGAAGTCCAGCGCGTGGATCGCGCCGTTGTAGACGGTGAAGCGCTGCGGACTCTCCGGCAGCGGGTAGAGCGGTTGGGCGAGGCGGTGCCGGTCCACGTCGTCGATGCGCACCCGGGACTGGTTGCGGGTGGTGATCTGGAGCTGCCCGTCCAGCTCCGGCAGCGACCAGGCGAGCTGGATGCCGAGCTTCTCCAACTTGCTCTTGTCGTCACCGGGCAGGTCGACGGTCACCTCCCAGCGATCGTCCGTCTCGACCGCGTTGTTGATCAGGGCGGTGCCGCTGGGCAGCCGGCTGACGCCGGTGCTGAGCCACTCCGACGGGCCGCCGACGAGCCACTTGACCACCTCGCTGACCAACCGCTCGTCCGGGACGACCAGCGGCAGATAGCGCTGGTCGGCGACCAGGCGGGTCTGGTCGGAGTTCCAGAAGTAGACGGGGCGGGTCTGGTAGTACTGCCGCAGCGCCCGGTCGCTGAGGAGTAGCACGTTGGGCGGGTCGACGACGTAGAAACCCGACCCGCCAGCGCCCTCCTGCCCGGCGCCGCGCAGCGAGAACCGGTACTCCGTCTCGGCGACCACCGGCGGGCCGAGCACGCCGTCGGCCCGCAGCTGGCCGATCTGCTGCACCGCCAGCCGGACGGTGAACAGGCCGCTGGCGTTCTCCGTGATGACCGGCTTCTCGCTCAGCCGGACCACGTTGACGGTGGTCTCCTTGCCCGGCTTCTTCTGCAGCCGGTCGTTGCTCTCCGGCGCGATGAACAGCCGCACCCGCGCGTACGCCCCGTCCGGCTCCCCCGCCGCGGCGGCCAGGAAGTTGTTGACGAACGCCTCCCGGTCGGTCCCGCTGGCCGTCCGGGACGGCGGCTCGTCCCGGCGGAAGCTGGACGAGCCCGCCTCCGCCGCCGGCCCGGAGCCGTCGACCTTGACCTCGGAGTTCTCCGGGATGCCGCAACCGGCCGTCGCGAGGGCCAGCAGCGCGGCGCAGAGCGCGCCGGCCAGCGTCCGCCGCCGACCCGGTCCCCGCAGCCTCATGAACGCACCTCCGCCCGGTCGTCGTCGGTGGCCGGGCCCGGACCGATGGCCAGCGCACCCCCGTCGCCCGGCCCGAGGGCCAGCAGCTCGCCGTGGCGGGGGCCGCCGAAGGGCAGGGTGGCGTCGGCCGGCACCAGGCGCAGCGGTGAGGTGGTGAGCCGGTCCCCGGCGCGGGCCGGCAGGGTGAGCCGGAACTGGGCGCCCTGGCCGGGTGCGCCCCACGCCTCCAGCCAGCCCCCGTGCAGCCGGGAGTCCTCCAGGCTGATCGACAGGCCGAGCCCGGTGCCGCCGGTCTGCCGGGCCCGGGACGGGTCGGCCCGCCAGAACCGGTTGAAGACCAGCTTCTCCTCCCCCGGCTTGAGCCCGACGCCGTGGTCGCGCACGGTGATCGCGACCGCGGTCTGGTCCATGCCGAGGGTGATCAGCACCGGCTTGGCCTCGCCGTGCTCGACCGCGTTGCCGACCAGGTTGCGCAGCACCCGCTCGACCCGGCGCGGGTCCACCTCGGCGATCACCGGGGTGGACGGCACGTCCAGCTCGATGGTCACGCCCACCCGCTCGGCGAGGCCGGCCAGCCGGTCGGCGACGCGGTGCACCACCGGCACCAGGTCGGTCGGCTCGGCGTCGAGCATGGCGAAGCCGGCGTCGAAGCGGCTGATCTCCAGCAGATCGGTGAGCAACTCCTCGAACCGGTCCAGCTCGGCCTGGAGCAGCTCGGCGCTGCGGGCGACCGCCGGGTCGAACTCGTCGCGCTCGGCGAAGATCAGGTCGGCCGCCATCCGTACCGTGGTCAGCGGGGTGCGCAGCTCGTGCGACACGTCCGAGGTGAACCGGCGCTGGAGGCGGGACATCTCCTCCAGCCGCAGGATCTGCCGCTGGAGGTTGGTCGCCATCTGGTTGAAGGAGGCGGCGAGCAGGGCCAGGTCGTCCTCACCGTTGACCACCATCCGCTGGTCGAGCAGGCCGGCGGAGAGCCGCTGCGCCGTCCGGGCGGCCACCCGGACCGGGGTCACCACGAGCCGGGTCACCAGCGCCGCGAGGAGCCCGAGCAGCAGCACCAGGGCCACCCCGGTGGCCAGCACGGTGGCCCGGGCGTCGATGGCGGTGGCGTCCTGCCGGTCGAGCGGCACGAGGTAGTAGAGCTCCACCTGACCGAACTGGGTCGGCACCGGCGAGCCGTACACCAGGTATTTCGTCCTGGCCCCGGTAAGCCGGCCGGTGCGGATCTGGTGGGCCACCTTGCCGTCGGCGACGGCCGCCCGCAGCTCCCGGCTGATCAGCGGTCGGACGTCGACCGCCGGCGAGGTCCGGGTCTCGATGATGCCCGCGTAGTTGTCGGCGGTGATCGCCACGACGACGCCGCTTGTCTGTTGCGGATCACCCCCGGCCAGGTAGTTGACCGTGCCCTCGATGGTGTTCTGGAGCTGGGCGTCCTGCGCCTGGCTGTACAGGTTGAACTGCTTGGCCGAATAGTCGCTGCCGTTGCGCAGCCGCAGCAGCACGTCGGTCTCGGCGTTCTCCAGCAGGATGCTGGTGATCTTGTCGGCGATCACGTACGCGAAGCCACCCACCAGCAGGCTGGACGCCACCAGCGTGATGGTGACCACCCGGACCTGCAACGAGCGGCGCCAGGTCTGGTGCAGGCCGGCGCCGAACCGGACGAACCGGCCGGCCAGCACACGCCCCAGCACCCGCGCGGCGGAACGCCAGCCGGCGGGGTGCTCGGGGGGTGGGTTCGAGGAGTTGGCCACAGTGCGACCAGGCTATCCGGTACCCGCCTTGTAGCCCACGCCCCGCACGGTCAGGATGATTTCCGGCCGCTCCGGATCCGGCTCGATCTTGGCGCGCAACCGCTGCACGTGCACGTTGACCAGGCGGGTGTCCGCCGCGTGCCGGTAGCCCCAGACCTGCTCCAGCAGCACCTCGCGGGTGAAGACCTGGCGCGGCTTGCGGGCGAGCGCGACCAGCAGGTCGAACTCCAGCGGGGTCAGCTTCACCTCCTCGCCGTCCCGGCTGACGGTGTGCGCCGGCACGTCGATGGTGATCTGGTTGCCGGGCGGCCCGATGGTCAGCATCTCCGGGGCGACGTCCTCGCCACGGCGCAGCCGGGCCCGCATCCGGGCGACCAGCTCCTTGGGCTTGAACGGCTTGACCACGTAGTCGTCCGCGCCGGACTCCAGCCCGAGCACCACGTCCACGGTGTCGCTCTTGGCGGTGAGCATCACGATCGGCACGCCGGACTCGGTCCGGATCGCCCGGGCCACGTCGATACCGCTCATTCCGGGCAGCATCAGGTCGAGCAGGACGATGTCGGGCCGGTTGTCCCGGAACGCGGCGATTTCCCGTTCCCCGTCGGCGACGAAGGAGGGCAGGAAGCCCTCGCTGCGCAGGACGATGCCGAGCATCTCGGCGAGCGCGGGGTCGTCGTCGACCACCAGTACCCGGGCTCTCATGGGATTTATGTTTCCATCCCCGTTCAGTCTCGGTGGGATCGGCGTCACCCGGCACCGTACTGCGGTGGGTGGCGTCACCGCACGTTCCGACGCGGAAGATCGGCGGCGGGGGTGGCCGGCACCGACCGCGCGGCGTGCGGGTCCACCCGATCGGACCGGGCGTGTCACCATGATCCCCGGGTGCCCGCCGCCCGCCCCCACCACCCCGTTCAGGAGTACGCGTGCCCGACGTCGGCCCGACCGCGGTGCTCCCGAGGCGCCCGCTCACCGTCGGCGAGCTGCTCGACTCCGCCGTCCTGCTGCTGCGTGGCCACGGCCGGCTGCTGATTCCGCTGGCCGCCGTCCTGGCCGTCGGCGAGCAGCTCCTGCTCTACCCGCTGCGGCTGCTCACCGACGTGGTGCCGCCGATCTGGTGGACCGAGTGGGGCGCGTTCGGCGGCTGGTGGTTGCTGCTCGCGGTGGGCGCCGGGACCGAGGCGGTGGTCGTCACCCTGCTCGGCGCCCCCGCCGCCCGGGCCGCCGGCGCCGCGCTGCTGGGCCGCCGGGCCGGCGTACCCGAACTGCTCCGTCCCGCCGGGGTCCGGTGGGGCGCCGCCCTGCTCCTCGCGCCGGTGGTGGGCCTGCTGGTCGCGCTGGCCGCGCTCCTCGGACCGCTCTGGATCGTCGGGTACGGCCTGCACGGGTCGGTGGCGCCGGCGCTGGTGCTGGACCGGGTGCCGGCCGGGCAGGCCCTGTCCCGCTCCGCGCGGGTCGCCGTCCGGAGCGGCGGGCGGGTCGGCAACGTCCGGGTGCTGGGCTACCTGGGATGGTGGATCCTGCGGGTCGGGGTGGCGCTCGGTCTCTTCTACGGCGTCGACCGGCTCGGACTGGTCGACCTCAACGATCCGGCGGTGGCCCCGGTCGCCGCCATGGTGGTCTGGGCCGCCGTGAACAGCGTCGCCTATCCGGCGTTGGCCTGCCTGGACGCGGTGACCCACCTGGACGCCCGGATGCGCACCGAGGGGCTGGACATCCGCCTCTCCCGGGCGCCGGCCGGCACCCCGGAGCCCGCCCTGCTGGCGGCCGACGGGTGAGCGTGAGCCGGTGGTGGACCGAGGCGGTGGCCGCGCTCGGTGACGTCGTACCGCTGCCGCTGGCGGCGCTGCTGCTGCTGGGCGTCGCGATCCTCGCCGCGCTGGCCTGGTACCACTTCCCGGCCTGGGTGCCGCGCCGCCTGCCCCGGGTCCGCCTGCCCCGGGTCCGCCTGCCCCGGATGCGCCTCCCCCGGATCCGGCGGCGCGCGCTCCGCCTCCCCCGGCTGCGGTGGCCGAGGCTGCGGCTGCGGTGGCCCCGGTGGCGACGACGGGTACGCCGTACCGACCCCCGCCCGGCCGAGACGCCCCGACCGCCGCGCCCCCGGGTGGGCGACGGGGCCGACGGGCCGGTCGCCCCGGCGGTCTCCCTCGCCGACCGGCTCGCCGCCGAGGGTCGGTTCGCCGAGGCCGTCCGGGAACGGCTGCGCGGGATGGTCCGGGCGCTGGTCGCGTCCCGCGCCGTCGAGCAGCGCCCCGGCATGACCGTCACCGAGCTGACCACGGCGGCGGCCCGCAGCCGTCCGCCGGTCGCCCCGACCCTGCGCGCGGCCGGCGCGATCTTCTCCGAACTCTGGTACGCCCAGCGTCCCGCCTCCGCCGAGCACGACCGGCGGATGCGGGAACTCGCCGACGAGCTGGACCGGGTGCTCGCCGGCCACCCCGAGGACGGTGCCGCCCGATGACCGCCACCGCCACCGCCGCGACCGCCGCGCCGGCCGCCCGCCCGGCCCGCCGCCGTCGCCGGCACCGGGTGCTCGTCCCCCTCGCGCTGGCTGCCGCGCTGCTCACCGGCACCCTGATCGCCCAAGCGGTGGACCAGCCCGACCCGACCGACCGCGGTTTCCTCTCCCCGGTCGCCGCCGGTGACGACGGGGGCAGCCGGCTCGCCGAGGCGCTGCGGGCGCAGGGCGTCACCGTGCAGCGGGAGACGGACCTCCTGCCGGCCCTGATCGCGCTCGACGACCGGCCCGCCACGCTCTTCGTGCCGGCGCCGGAGCTGCTGCACCAGGACACCGTCCACGCGCTGGGCGAGCTGCCGGCCGGTCGCCGGCTGGTCCTGGTCGACCCGTCCCGCCGGGTGCTGGAGTCGGCCGGGGTTCCGCTGGTGCCGACCGACCGGCGGTGGGCCACCCGGGCCGTCGGGCCCGCCGCCGGTGGCCGGGCCTGTCCGCTCCCGGAGGCCGTACGGGCCGGCACCGCCGCCGCCGAGCGGCAGCGCTACGCCGCCGCGCCCGACCGCTCGGTCCCGCTCGACCGCTGCTACGCCGACGGCCTGGTCCGCCTGCCCGGCGACGTCGTGGTGATCGGTGCCAGCGACCCGTTCCGCAACGACCGGATCGGCGAGCACGGCAACCGGGCCCTGGCCACCGGGCTGCTCGGCGGGTCGGGTCGGGTGGTCTGGCTCGACCTGGACGGCCCCGCGCCGCCTCCGCGCGTCGGCACCGGCAGCAGCGGCCCACCCGCCTGGTCCCCCTCCCCGGACGACCGCACCACCCCGGGCGGCACCGACGATTCCACGGGCGGGGGCGACGGCTCCGGCGAGCCGGGCGACAGAGGCGAGGGCAGCGCCGGTGAGAGCGAGGGCGAACAGTCCGAGCAGGCCCAGCGGCCCGACCCGGCGAACCCGCTCTGGGCGGCCTTCCCCGCCTGGTTCTGGGCGCTGCTGGTGCAGCTCGCGCTCGCCGCGCTGCTGGTGGTGCTCTGGCGTGCCCGCCGGCTCGGCCCGCCGGTCACCGAGCCCCTGCCCGTCCGGGTCCGCTCCGCCGAGACCGTCCTCGGCCGGGCCCGGCTGTACCGGCGTGCCCACGCCCACGCCGCGGCGGCCGGGACGCTGCGCGCAGCCGCCCTGGACCGGCTGCGGACCCGGCTCCAACTGCCCGCCACCACACCGGAGGCCGAGGTCGCCGGCCGGGTCGCCGCAAGGGCCGGCGGCACCCCGGAGGAGATCCGCGAGCTGCTGTACGGCGCGGAGCCGGGCTCCGACGCCGAACTGCTGGCGCTGGCCCGGTCCCTGGACCAACTGACCCGTACGGTGACCGCGCACCCCGACCACCCGACCGAAGGAGACCACCGGTGACCCGACCCGCCACGACCGCCGAGACGACGGCCGGCCCGGAGGACGCCCGGGCCGCCCTGCACCGGCTGCGCGCCGAGGTGGCGAAGGCGGTCGTCGGGCAGGACGCCGTGGTCACCGGGCTGGTGATCGCGCTGCTCTGCCGCGGCCACGTCCTGCTGGAGGGCGTACCCGGGGTGGCCAAGACGCTGCTGATCCGCACCGTCGCGGCGGCGCTGGACCTGGGCTCGAAGCGGGTCCAGTTCACCCCCGACCTGATGCCCGGCGACGTCACCGGGTCGCTGATCTTCGACCCGCACACCGCCGCGTTCACCTTCCGGGAAGGTCCGGTCTTCACCAACCTGCTGCTCGCCGACGAGATCAACCGGACGCCGCCGAAGACCCAGTCGGCGCTGCTGGAGGTGATGGAGGAGCGTCAGGTCTCCGTCGAGGGCGCCCGCCGAGCGCTGCCCGACCCGTTCATCGTGGCCGCCACCCAGAACCCCGTCGAGTACGAGGGCACCTATCCGCTGCCCGAGGCGCAGCTGGACCGGTTCCTGCTCAAGCTGACGGTGCCGCTGCCCAACCGGGATGAGGAGCTGGGGGTGCTGCGCGCGCACCACGCCGGCTTCGACCCGCGCGACCTGGCCGCCGCCGGCGTACGGCCGGTGGCCAACGCCGCCGACCTGGCCGCGGCCCGCGCCGCGGTGGGCCGGGTGCACGTGGCCGAGCCGGTGCTCGGCTACATCGTGGACCTGTGCCGGGCCACCCGGGCCACCCCGGCGCTGGAGCTGGGCGCCTCGCCCCGGGGCGCGACGGCGCTGCTCAACACGGCGAAGGCGTGGTCGTGGCTGGCCGGCCGGGACCACGTCACCCCGGACGACGTGAAGGCCACCGCCCGGCCGACGCTGCGGCACCGGCTGCGGCTGCGGCCCGAGGTGGAGCTGGAGGGTGTCGGGGTGGACACGGTGCTGGACACGGTGCTGGCCACCGTGCCGACGCCGCGATGACCTGGCGGGCGGCCGTCCTGCTGCTGGTGGGCGCGCTGACCCTGCCGGCCTGGCCGGCGCCGTTCGTCGGGGTCGCGGTGATGACCGGCGCCGTGCTGCTGCTCTGCGCCGTGGACTGGGCGCTGGCCGTGCCGCTGCACGCGGTGACCGCCGGCCGCGACGGCGACCGGACGGTACGCCTCGGCGGCACCGCCACGGTGACGCTGCGCCTGACCAACACCTCCACCCGTACGCTGCGCGCCCAGGTGCGCGACGCCTGGGTGCCCTCGGCGGAGGCCCGGCCGGACGTACCACCGGACCGGCCGGTGCGGGTCGGGCCCGGCGGCGTGGCGGTGCTGCCCACCCGGTTGACCCCCACCCGGCGCGGCGACCGGCCGGCGGTGGCCCTGGCGGTGCGGTCGCTGGGCCCGCTGGGGCTGGCGTTCCGGCAGCGGGCGGGGCGGCCCGCCGTGCCGGCCTGGACCCTGCGGGTGCTGCCCCGCTTCGACTCCCGCCGGCACCTTCCGGAGAAGCTCTCCCGGCTGCGGGTGATCGACGGCATGCAGGTGAGCCGGGGCCGGGGGCAGGGCACCGAGTTCGACACGCTGCGCGAGTACGTGGTCGGCGACGACGTCCGGTCGATCGACTGGCGGGCCAGCGCCCGCCGGTCCGACGTGCTGGTGCGCACCTGGCGGCCGGAGCGGGACCGGCGGCTGGTCTGCGTGCTGGACACCGGCCGGACCTCGGCCGTCCGGGTCGGCGACGAGCCCCGGCTGGACACCGCGATCGACGCCGCGCTGCTGCTCACCGCGCTGGCCACCCGGGCCGGGGACCGGGTGGACCTGATCGCCGCGGACGCCGCGATCCGGGCCACCGTGACCGGCAGCCGGCCGGCCCTGCTCAATCGGGTGGTGACCGCGCTGGCGCCGCTGCAACCGGCGCTGGTGGAGACGGACTTCGCGCTGGTCGTCGGGGAGATCCTGCGCCGGGAGCGACAGCGCAGCCTGGTGGTGCTCTTCACCGCCCTGGAGGCGGGCGCGCTCGGCGAGGGGCTGCTGCCGGTGCTGCCCCGGCTCGCCGCCCGGCACCGGGTGGTGGTGGCGGCCGTGCACGACCCGGTGCTGACCCGGCTGACCGGCGCGGCCCCGGTCCGGCGCGCGGACGTGTACGCGGCGGCGGCGGCCTGGCGGGCGCTGGCCGAACGGGACCGCGTCCGCACCGCCCTGGCCCGCTACGGCGTCACGGTGGTCGACGCTCCCGCCGACCGCCTCGCCCCCACCCTCGCCGACACCTACCTCCGAATGAAGGCCCTCGGCCAACTCTGACCCGACTCCGACTCCCCCGCCTCCGCCCCGTTGATCATGAAGTTGGCGGCGTAGTCGATCTCCTCCGGTGCCGCCAACTTCATGATCAGCGAGGTGCGGGGGTGGGTGCGGTGGGGGTGGGCGGGTGCCAGGCGCGGGCCGGGTCGGTGGAGGGCCAGAGCTCGGCCAGCCAGGGGTCGGTGCGTTCGGCGGCGGCCGACTCGGCGGCGACCGCGCGGCGGCCCAGGACCACCACGTACCCGAGGAAGGCCAGCCAGACCGCGGCCCCGAGCCCCACCCGCAGCGCGACCGGCACGGGCGCCGGCGTCACGAACGCCTCCACCAGCGCGGAGACCGCGAAGAGCCCGACCAGGCCCACCGCGACCAGCACCGCCGAGCGGCCCGCCTCGGCGACCGCCCGGCCCCGGCTCAGCTCCGGCGGCGGGGCGATCCAGGCCCAGGCGGTACGCAGGCCCACCCCGGCGGCGACGAAGACCCCGGTCAGCTCCAGCAGGCCGTGCGGGGTGATCAGGCCGAAGAAGACGTCCGCCCGGCCGTAGGAGACCATCACTCCGCCGACCACGCCGACGTTGAGCGCGTTCTCCCAGAGCAGGTAGAACACCGGCACCACCAGCACCCCGGAGGCCAGGCACTGCGCGGCGATCCAGGCGTTGTGGGTCCACAGGTGGAAGGCGAAGGTCGGCGCGGCGAACTCGGTGTAGTAGCCGGCGAAGCCGGAGTCCACCAGATCGGCGGCCGCCTCCGGGCCGATGAACGCCGCCGCGGTGTTCGGGTTGTCCGAGACGTACCAGATGAGGAAGCCGCTGAGCAGGCTGAACCCGGTCGCCACGGCACACCACCAGGGCCAGGCGCGGTAGACGGCGGCCGGGAAGCCGACGGTGAGGAACCGGCCGACCGCGGCCACCGACGGCCGGCGTCGCCCGGTGATCCGGGCCCGCGCCCGGAGCACCAACTGGGAGAGGCGGGTGACCAGCGCCGGATCGGGCAGGCGGCTGGCCAGCACGGAGAGGTGGGTGGCCGCGCGCTGGTAGAGCGCGATCAGCTCGTCGATCTCGTCGGCGTCGAGCCGTCGCCGGTCGCAGAGCTGTTCCAGCCGCCGCCACTCGTGCCCGTGCTCGGCGACGTACGCGTCGAGATCCACTGGTCCTCCCCCGTCCGGCGCCCATAGTGTTCACTGTCCGGGTGAGAGCGCAACCTCCGGTGCCCGCCGCCGCCGCGACGGCCGACCGCGCCGCCGGCTGGGCGGACGCCGGTCTGGTCAGTGGCGAGGCGGTACGGCTGGACGTCCGGGCCGCCCGGCTGGGCTCGCGGGTGCTGGCGTTGCTGCTCGACATCCTGGTGCAGGCGGTCACGGCGGTGCTGCTGCTGGGCGTGCTGATCCCGCTGTCGCTGCTCCTGCTGCCCGACCTCGTGGTGGACCAGGCCCTGGAGAACGGCCTGCGCACCGCCGGTCTGGTGCTCCTGCTGGTCGGCTACCCGGTGCTCTGCGAACGCCTCAACCACGGCCGCACGGTCGGCAAGATGGCGGTCGGGCTGCGGGTGGTCGGTGCGGACGGCGGGCCGGTCGGGCTGCGGCAGTCGCTCATGCGGGCGCTGGTCGGCGTCGCCGTGGAGTGGCCGGGGCTGGTGCTGCCCCTGCTGAGCTGGGTGGCGGGAGTGGCGGTGATGCTGACCGACCCGCGCGGGCGGCGGCTGGGCGACCTGGTGGCCGGCACCATGGTCGTGCACACCCGCGCCACGCAGCCCTGGCGCCCCGCCCCGATGATCATGCCACCGCTGGTCCCCTGGGCGGTCACCCTCGACCTGACCCGGCTCGACGACGCGCTGGCGCTGGCCGTGCGGCAGTACCTGACCCGGGAGCGGCAGCTCGTCGAGCCGTCCCGGACCCGCCTGGCCGGTGGGTTGTGGCAGGAGGTGGCCGCGGTGACGGCCCCGCCGCCGCCGGCCGGCGTACCGGAGTACCTGCTGCTGGGGGCGGTGCTGGCCGAACGGAACCGGCGCGGCGCGCTCCAGCTGCGGCGTACCCGCGCGGTCACCGCGACCCTCTGGCCCGAGCTGGCCCCGGCACCGCCCGCCGGCCCCGCGCCGGAGCCGGCGCCCGTGCCGGCGGGCCTGCGCCCGGCGGTCCCGGCCGCCCGCGCCGCCACTCCCGCTCCGGTACGCCCCGGAGCCCCCGACCACCCCTGAGGCCGGGCGGCCCGGGTCAGTCGAAGAGCGCGCGTCCCCAGTGGTCGGCGGCGTCGCGGACCCCGGGCGGGCAGGCGAAGACCGCGCTGGAGACGTGCCGCAGGTACTCGTTCATGGCGTCGTGCCGGGCGAGCTGGGTCTGGACCGGCACGAACTGCCGGCGCGGATCCCGCTGGTAGGCCATGAAGAACAGCCCGGCGTCGAGCCGGCCCAACCCGTCCGAGCCGTCGACGTAGTTGTAGCCGCGGCGCAGCAGCCGGGCGCCGTCGTTGCGGCTCGGGTGGGCGAGCCGGACGTGCGCCGTCTCGGCGATCACCGGCTCCCCGTCGTCGCCGCGCGCCGCGAAGTCCGGCTCGTCGAACTCGGCCCCGCCGGTCAGCGGCGCGCCGCTGCCCTTGGTGCGCCCGACGATCTGCTCCTGTTCGGCCAGCGAGCTGCGGTCCCAGGTCTCCACCAGCATCCGGATCTTGCGGGTGACCAGGTACGACCCGCCGGTCATCCAGTCCGGACCGTCGCCGGGCTGGACCCAGAGCTGCTCCCGCAGCAGCCCGGCGTCCTCGGCCTTGAGGTTGGCCGTGCCGTCCTTGAAGCCGAACAGGTTGCGCGGCGTGGCCTGGTCCCGCGAGGTCGACGAGGTACGCCCGAAGCCGAGCTGGGACCAGCGGACGCTGACCACGCCCATGCCGACCCGGGCCAGGTTGCGGATGGCGTGCACCGCCACCTGCGGGTCGTTGGCGCAGGCCTGGACGCAGAGGTCGCCGCCGGAGATCTCCGGGCGCAGCGCGTCCCCGGCGAAGTGGGGCAGGTCGGCCAGCGCGGCCGGGCGCCGGTCGGCGATGCCGAACCGGTCCCGGCCCTGCGCGTCGCGGAAGAGGGTCGGGCCGAAGCCGATGGTGAGGGTGAGCTGGGACGGTGGCAGGCCGAGCGCCTCGCCGGTGTCGTCCGGCGGGGCCTCCGGCATGCCGTCCACCGCGCCGATCACGCCGGCGTCCTTCCCGGCGGTCATCCGGGCGGCGGCGGCCGTCCACTCCTGGAGCAGCGTGACCAGCCGGGCCCGGTCCTTGGTGATCACGTCGAACGCGACGAAGTGCAGCCGGTCCTGGGCGGGGGTGGTGATGCCGGCCTGGTGCGCGCCGTGGAACGGCACCGCCCCGGCCGCCACGTTGTCGGCGACCGCGTGGTCGGCGTCCCGGACCAGCGCACCGGCACCGGCGGCGGCCCCGGCCACCCCGGCAACCCCGACCCCGGCGAGGGTGATGGCCCGCCGTCGGGACAGCCGGCCCCGAGCGGGCGGGGTGGACGCGCCGCGCTGCTCGCTCATCGCTTCTCCTGTCCGGCCGGCGCTCATCGGGCGACGACGGCGGCGACCTTGCTGACCGGCTCGGCGAGGGCGTTGATGCTGTCGGAGAGCTCCTTGAGCTGGCTCTTGCTCAGCTCGGTGTGCAGCTTCCAGCCGTCGCCGGCCCGGTGCTGCCCGAGCGTCTTCTCGACGTTGGCGAACTCCGTGTCGAGCTGCCCGACCAGCTCCGGCGAGCGCTGCTCCAGGGCCGGCCGCAGGGCGGCGATGGCGGCCTTCGAGCCCTCCAGGTTGGCGTTGAAGTCCCAGAGGTCGGTGTGCGAGTAGCGCTCCTCCTCGCCGGTGATCTTGCCGCTGGCGACCTCGTCGAGCAGGGCCTTGGCGCCGTTGGCGAGCTGGAGCGGGGTGAGCTTCTCGGCGTTGGCCTTCGCCACGATCTCCTTGACGTCGGCGAGCAGCCGGTCGGCGATCGGACCGTCCTTGCTGATGTCGCCGGTGGTCCAGAGGTCCTTCTCGATCCGGTGGAAGCCGGTGAACTCCATGCCCTCCTCGACGACCTCCTCCCGGCCGTCGATCTTCGGGTCGAGGTCGCCGAAGGTCTCCGCCACCGGCTCGATCCGCTCCCAGTAGGTGCGGGCGACCGGGTAGAGAGCCTTGGCCCGCGCCGCGTCGCCGGCCTTGACCGCGGCCACGAACTCCTCGGTCCTCGTCAGCAGGGCGCCGGTCTGGCTGGTCACGTACCGCTGGTAGCTCGCCGTGGCCTGGGCCAGCGCGGCGTCTGGGGCCACCGTCGCGGCGGCGCCGCTGACCTTCAGCGCGCCGCGGATGCCCCGGCCGCTCATCCCGGGCTTGCAGGCGGTCTCGTACGTCCCGGCGGGCAGCTCGACGCGCAGCTCCCGGCTCAGACCGGGGGCGATGTTCTCCACCTCGCCCATCACCCGGTCGCCGGCCGCGTAGACGTAGAACTCGTTGACCTTGCTGCCGGAGTTGGTGACGGTGAAGGTGGCCTGGCCAGCGTCGAGGGCGGTGAGGTCCACCTCGCAGGCGGTGTCGCTGGCCTTCACCTTCACCGTGTTGGCGCCCTGCGGGCCGTCCTGCTCCTTGCCGTCGCCACAGGCGGTCACGCCGGTGACGGTCAGTACGCCGGCGGCGGCGAGCACCAGGAAGCGGCTGGTACGCATCGGTCTGTGTCTCCTCGGAGCAGCTGGGTTCAGGCGCGGTGACCGGGCGGGCGGCGGCGGGCGCACCTAACTAAGGGTTGCCTCAGCTAACTTAGGGCAGACTTACCTTGCTCCTGTAACCGGGGTCCGTCAAGTCGATCGGCGCGTGTTCACCCGTCGGTCCCGTGACAGGATCGGTCCACCCTTCACGGACGGACGAGGCCACCTTGATCACTCCCATCGTCGACCCGGCCGGCGCGCCACTGCCAGCGACGTGCAGCCCGGCACGGGCGCGGACGTGCAGCCCGGCACCCGCGCAGCGGTCCGGCCCGTCATCGGCGCGGACGCCCGGTCGGTCGCCGGCGGCCCGCCCCGGCGTGGCCCGGTGGCGTCCGTCCCCGCCCGCCCGCCCCCGCGCCGTCGGGCGTCGGGCATGAAGAGCCTGCTGCCGTGGCTGGCGGTGCTGGCGCTGGTCGTGGTCCTCAGCGAGCTGCGGATGCGCCCGCTGGCCGTCGCGGTGTCGCTGACCTGGCTGGCCTGGTGCGTCTGGACCTGGATCCGCCCCGCCCGCCGTCCACCCCGCTGAGTCCGCCGCGCCCCAGGGCCCACGCCGCACGACCTGCGGCGTGTCGCGGTATCCCCGCCTCCCGACACCGCGACACGCCGCAAACGGGGCGGTCGGGCGGGCGGTCGGGCGGGCGGGCGGCGTACGCGAAAAAGGACCGGGCCGGCCGCGCGGCGGCCGACCCGGTCCTTCGACGGGGAACTCAGTAGCGGTAGTGCTCCGGCTTGAACGGGCCCTCGACGGAGACGCCGAGGTACGACGCCTGCTCCTTGGTCAGCTGGGTCAGCTTCGCGCCGAGCGCGTCCAGGTGCAGCCGGGCGACCTTCTCGTCCAGGGCCTTCGGGAGCACGTACACGCCGATCGGGTACTCCTCGGTCTTGGTGTACAGCTCGATCTGGGCGATGGTCTGGTTGGAGAACGAGTTCGACATCACGAAGCTCGGGTGCCCGGTGGCGTTGCCCAGGTTCAGCAGACGGCCCTCGGAGAGCACGATGATGGCGTGACCGTCGGCGAACTTCCAGAGGTCGACCTGCGGCTTGATGTTGACCCGCTCGACGTCCGGACGCTTCGCCAGGCCGGCCATGTCGATCTCGTTGTCGAAGTGGCCGATGTTGCCGACGATGGCCTGGTGCTTCATCCGGGCCATGTGCTCGTTGGTGATGACGTCGTAGCAGCCGGTCGCGGTGATGAAGATGTCGGCCTGCTCGACCACGTCGTCCAGGGTGGCGACCTGGTAGCCGTCCATCGCCGCCTGGAGCGCGCAGATCGGGTCGACCTCGGTCACCACGACCCGGGCGCCCTGGCCGCGCAGCGACTCCGCGCAGCCCTTGCCCACGTCGCCGTAGCCCATGACGACGGCCATCTTGCCGCCGATGAGCACGTCGGTGGCCCGGTTGATGCCGTCGATCAGCGAGTGGCGGCAGCCGTACTTGTTGTCGAACTTGCTCTTGGTCACCGAGTCGTTGACGTTGATGGCCGGGAAGAGCAGGGTGCCGGCGCGGTGCATCTCGTAGAGCCGGTGCACGCCGGTGGTGGTCTCCTCGGTGACCCCCTTGATCCCCGAGGCGATCCGGGTCCAGCGCTGGCCGTCCTCGGCCAGCGAGCGGTGCAGCAGGCCGAGGATGACCGCGTACTCCTCGGAGTCGGCGGACTCGACCGGCGGGACGACCCCCGCCTTCTCGAACTCGACGCCCTTGTGGACGAGCAGGGTGGCGTCACCGCCGTCGTCGAGGATCATGTTGGGGCCGTGGCCGTCGGGCCAGGTGAGCACCTGCTCGGTGCACCACCAGTACTCCTCGAGGCTCTCGCCCTTCCAGGCGTACACCGGGACGCCGGCGGGCGCCTCGGGGGTGCCGGTCGGGCCGACCACGATCGCCGCGGCGGCGTGGTCCTGGGTGGAGAAGATGTTGCACGACGCCCAGCGGACCTGCGCGCCGAGCGCGACCAGGGTCTCGATCAGGACGGCGGTCTGGATGGTCATGTGCAGCGAGCCGGTGACGCGGGCGCCGGCGAGGGGCTGGGCGTCGGCGAACTCGCGACGGATCGCCATCAGGCCGGGCATCTCGTGCTCGGCGAGCTGGATCTCCTTGCGGCCGAACTCGGCGAGCGACAGATCCGCCACCTTGTAGTCGCCCTCGGCGAGGGTGCTCGGCCGCGCGCCGCTGGTGGACGCCGGGAGGGTGCTGGTCATAAAGGCTCCTGTCGGACGATGTGCTGCGCGACCTTCCACCTTACGCGCGCGCCGCAGCGCCGCTCCGGGCGGTCGTGGGCAGCGCACGGGGCGGTCGGTGGTGGACGGTCTCCCGCCCACACACCGGCCGCCCCGCGCATCCCCCCGGTTTGGTTTCCCCCGCGCGCCGCCGGACCTTCGTCGCGACAACGCTGCGTACCCATAGAGTCACACTCCGCTAGGGGCGCGTCAAGCTATTTCGGAAAAGTCGGACTCGTGTCGGAGGCGCGGGTGCCCCGCGTCGACGCCGATGGGGAGCCGCGCGGAGTGCAGCGTTCAGCCGAGCTGCTGACCGGACGGACCGCAGGTGGCGACGTACGCCTCCCCCTCGCCGGAGAAGACCAGCGGCTCCGCCGTCGCCGTGCCGATCGCCGCCTGCCCCGGCCCCAGCGTGACGGTGCCCGCCCCGTCGTCCACGGTGAGCTTGCCGGCGCGACAGAGCACCACCCGGGGCCCGGGCAGCGGCAACGGGATCGCCGGACCGCCCGGCTCCACCGTCACCCGGTGCAGCGCGAAGTCCTCGACCGGCACCGGCCAGCAGACCACCCCCGGCACCACCGGCCGCGCCCGCACCACCGGGTCGGGCAGCACCTCGAAGCGGAGCACCCGCAGCAGCTCGTCCACGTCCACCCGCTTCGGGGTGAGTCCGCCGCGCAGCACGTTGTCGCTGGCCGCCATGATCTCCACGCCGGTCCCGCGCAGGTAGGCGTGCAGGTTGCCGGCGGGCATCCAGATCGCCTCCCCCGGCGCCAGCCGCACGTGGTGGAGCAGCAGCGCCACCAGCACCCCCGGATCGCCCGGGTAGCCGGCGGCCAGCGACCGCGCCAGCTCCGCGTCCGGGCCGGCGACCTGCGCCGCCAGCACGGCCGCCACCAGCCCGTCCCGCTGGTCCGCGGGCCAGGTCAGCAGCGCGCGTACGGCCTCGCGCAGCCCCGCCGGCCCGGTGCGCAGCGCGGCCACCACCGGCTCCAACGCCGGTACGCCGAAGCCGGCGAGCACCTCCGCCGAGCGCGCCGGGTCACGGAAACCGCAGAGCGCCTCCATCGGCGAAAGCGCCACCAGCAGCTCCGGCTTGTGGTACGGGTCGACGTAGTTGCGCTGCCCGTCGGCGCGCGCCGCGTCGGCGGCGTGCCCCGCGCGGGCCTGCTCCGAATCCGGATGCGCCTGAAGGCTGAGCGGCGCGTCCGCGGCGAGCACCTTCAGCAGGAAGGGCAGCCGGCAGCCGAACCGGCCGACCACCCGCTCGCCGAGCCAGTGATCCGGCTCGGCGAGCAGAAGGTCGACCAGGCTGACCCGGACGCCGTCCCGGTCGACCGTGGCCGGGGCGCCCGGGTGGGCGCCCAGCCACAGCTCCGCCTCCGGCCCGTCGCTGGGCACCGGACGCCCCTGCAACTCGGCGATGGCCGAGCGGGACCCCCAGGCGTAGTCGCGGATCGGCCCGTACAGCAGTTCCACCGTCAGCCTCCGGCGTGGCCGGCCACCCCGCCGGACGAGGACTGCGGCTGCGCCACGGCGGTCCGTGAGGCGCTGCCCTCGCCGGCACCCGCCGCAGCCGCGGAGTAGATGTCCGGCTCCAGGTAGATGACCCGGGCGATCGGCACGGCGGTGCGGATGCGGGCCTCGACGGTGTTGATGCCGCGGGCCAGCGCCTCGGCGGTGTCGCACGCCGGCACGCCGATCTTCGCGGCCACCATCAGCTCCTCGGGGCCGAGGTAGAGCGTCTTCATGTGGATGATCCGCTCGACCTCGGGGCCCTCAATGATCGCCTTTTCGATGGCGGCGACCTCGTGCGGGTCGGCACCCTCGCCGAGCAGCAGGCTCTTCGTCTCGATGGCGAGGACGATCGCGATGACCACCAGCAGCACACCGATCATCGCGGTGCCGAGGGCGTCCCACACGCCGTCACCGGTGATCAGGGTCATGCTGACGCCGAAGAGCGCGAGGATCAGACCGACCAGCGCGCCGAGGTCCTCCAGCAGCACCACCGGCAGCTCGGGCGCCTTGGCCCGGCGGACGAACTTCACCCAGGACTGGTTGCCCCGGACGTGGTTCGACTCCTTGATCGCGGTGCGGAAGGAGAACGACTCCAGGATGATCGCGACCACCAGCACGACGACCGGCACCGCCTTGTACTTCTCGATGGCACCCCCCTCGTGCCACTTGTGGTACGCCTCGTAGAGCGCGAAGAGGCCACCGACGCTGAACAGCACGATCGACACGATGAACGCGTAGATGTAGCGCTCCCGGCCGTACCCGAAGGGGTGTTGCGGGGTGGCCTCGCGCTTGGCCCGCTTGCCGCCGAGCAGCAGCAGGCCCTGGTTGCCGGAGTCGGCGACGGAGTGGATCGACTCCGCCAGCATCGACGATGAGCCGGTCAGGAGGAACGCGATGAACTTGGTGACGGCGATGCCGATGTTGGCCAGCAGGGCTGCGACGATGGCCTTCGTCCCGCCACTGGCGCTCACGCCCCCGCTCCCTCGCGCCGCGCGCGGGCGTCGGTCGCCACGCCGCTGAGCCGGACGGTTCGTCCCATGCGTTCGCTCACTGGTTCGACAGCTCCTTCATCTCGGTGATGGCCGGGACCGCCATCGGGTCCAGACCATGGGCCAGGGCAAGGTACACCGAGGCGAAGTCGGGCACCGCGACGAGCGAGGCGAGCCGCTCCAGCGCGGAGCCACCCTCGGCGGTCACCACGTCGCAGCGCACCCCCCGGCGCTCGGCGAGGGTCTGCACCGCGTCGGCGCGGCGCTCCTCGACGGCGAGCGGCTCGTCGGTGTCGTCCTCGGCGTTGAGGCCACCGTCGCGCAGCAGCACCAGCCGCAGCCGGGTCGGGTCGCCCTCGATCTCGTCACGGTCGGCGAAGATGTCCCGCGCCGACTCGACCAGACCACCGAAGGCGCCGTCGAGCAGGCCCACCCGACCCCGACCCGCCTCGCCGAGCGCCCCGGTGACCACCGGGTAGCGGGCGTTGGCGGAGAGGGTGTCGCCGAAGCGCCGGGCGGCGACGGTGGCCAGCGGGGACGATCCCCAGACGATCGGGATCGACCCGGCCAGCCCCAGGGCCAGCGACTTCGCCGGGTTGACGAAGGACTCGGCGGTGGGCCGGCACCGGTCGGCGTCGGCGTCCAGCCGGGCCGCGGTCTCCGCCAGATCCGCCTCGTTGACCTTCACCAGGCCGAGGGTACGGGCGGCCAGCAGAACCGGCACGGTGAGCGCCCAGAGGCTGGCCCGGGCCGGGGCCCGCCGGGGCACCGGGATGAACGGCGCGCGGGCCCGCTCGGCGACCGACTGGAGCTGCGAGTCGGGGGCGCCGACGGCGACGAGCCGGGCGCCCCGGCGGTGCGCGGCCTCGGCGGCGCCGAGCGCCTCGGGGCTGCGGCCGGAGGCGCTGACCGCGATCACCACGTCGGCCGCGCCGACCCAGCCGGGCACGCCGGCGCTGCGGTGCGGGATGACCGGCACCGGGCAGCGCGGCCCGGCGACCGTGGCGAGCACGTCGCCGGTGCGTCCCGCCGTGCCGATGCCGGCGATGACGACCGCCCGGGGGCGGCCGCCGTCCTCCAGCAGCGCCAGGTTCGCCTCGGCGGCCAGGGTGGCCGACTCGCGTACCTGGGCGCCGGCGGAGGCGGTGAAGCGCAGCATGCCGCCCGGATCCTGCTCGGCGAAGGTCTCCGGGTCGTCGAGGACGGACTCGTCGGCCACCCGCCGGCCACTGACGCCGGCGGTACCGTCCATCACCGCTGCGCCTCGGGGCCGCCGCGCGCCTCGTCCAGCAGCAGCACCGGCACGTCGTCACGGACCTCGAAGACCCGGCCGCACTCGGTGCAGGTCAGGGTCTGCGCCTCGGCGTCGTAGTCCAGCGGGGCGTGGTGCGTGTCGGGACAGGCGAGGATCTCGAGCAACTGCGGGTCCAGGGCCACGGCGCGGCTCCTTCCACGTGTGCGGTCTCCGTCGGTCGGCGGTGCCGACCGGCGCAGGGATCTTATCGGCGAACCCGCTCCAGCACCTCGTCGCGCAGCGAGATCATCCGCTCCTCGGTGGGGCCCTCCACGTTGAGCCGCAGCAGCGGCTCCGTGTTGGACGCCCGCAGGTTGAACCAGGCCCCGTCGGGGAAGCGCAGGGTGAGCCCGTCCAGCTCGTCGGCCTCCGCGTCCGGGTACGCGGCGCGCACCTCGGCGACCTTGGCCGCCTGGTCGGCCACCGTGGAATTGATCTCACCGGAGGCGACGTACCGCTCGTAGACGCTGGCCAGGATCGACAGCGGCTGGGACTGCTCGCCGAGGGCGGCCAGGGTGTGCATGGCGGCGAGCATGCCGGTGTCGGCGAACCAGAAGTCGCGGAAGTAGTAGTGCGCGGAGTGCTCCCCGCCGAAGATCGCGTTGGTGCGGGCCATCTCGGCCTTGATGAAGGAGTGGCCGACCCGGGCCACCACCGGCTCGCCGCCGTGTTCCCGGATGATCTCCGGGACCGCGCGGGAGGTGATCAGGTTGTGGATCACCGTGGAACCGGGGTGCTTGGCCAGCTCACGGGCCGCGACCAGGGCGGTGATCGCCGACGGGGAGACCGGCTCGCCCCGCTCGTCGATCACGAAGCAGCGGTCGGCGTCGCCGTCGAAGGCGAGCCCGATGTCGGCGGAGTGCTCCACCACCGCCCGCTGGAGGTCGACCAGGTTCTTCGGGTCCAGGGGGTTGGCCTCGTGGTTCGGGAAGGTGCCGTCCAGCTCGAAGTAGAGCGGCACGATCTCCAGCGGCAGCGGGGGCAGCGCGGCGTCGCCGAGGACGCTGGGCACCGTGTAACCGCCCATGCCGTTCCCGGCGTCCACGACCACCTTCAGCGGCCGGATGGTGGAGAGGTCGACCAGCTTGCGCAGGTGGGCCGCGTAGTCGGGGAGCAGGTCCCGCCGCTCGGCCGGGCGCTGCGGCTCACCGGCCGGGCGGTCGCCCGCGTCGAGCATGGCCTGGGCCCGGTCCCGGATGTCGGCCAGGCCGCTGTCCTGCCCGATCGGGCGGGCACCCGAGCGGCACATCTTGATGCCGTTGTACTGCGCCGGGTTGTGGCTGGCGGTGAACATCGCCCCGGGCAGGTCCAGCGCGCCGGAGGCGTAGTAGAGCATGTCGGTGGAGCCGAGCCCCAGCTCGATCACGGTACGTCCCTCGGCGCGGACGCCCGCGGCGAAGGCGGCGGCCAGCTCGGGGCCGGTGGCCCGCATGTCGTGCGCGATCAGCACCGCCTCGCCCGGCTCACCGGCGGCGTTGAGGACCTGGGTGAAGGCGGCGCCGAGGGCTTCGGCGGTGCGCGCGTCCCACTGCTGCGGCACCGTGCCCCGGACGTCGTACGCCTTCACGATCTGGGACAGGTCAGACACCGGGTTCGCTCCTCGACAACGGGCCGTCAACGACCCTGAGCGTATCGGAGCAGCCGGCCGCGCCCCGTACTAGCCGGTCAGGCGAGGCGGGGAAACCGCTCGGCCCGCAGCTTGGTCGCGCTGTTTCCTGGATGTGGTGGCCTCGCCCCGACCCGGAACCCACTGCTTCCAGCATGCAGCGCGACCTTGACCGGAGTGCCGCCGGGACCGGCACGGCGACACGAGTGTCGCCGAGAACCGCGGGTCGGAGCAGCCGCCGCCGCTCCGGCTCAGCGGGGGAGGCGGGGCACGAACCGGGTCGCGTCGTCGCCGGGGCCGTCCTGCCGACCCGCCGGCGGCGCCGAGGCGGGACGGTTCTGGGCCGGCGGCGCGGAGGTGGGGGCGCCGTACACCCCGCCGGACGGGCGGGGGGCGGACGTGGGGGTGATCGTCGGGTAGGCGCCGGGCTGGCCGTAGAGCCCGCTGGGGCGGCCCGCCTGCGGCGGCGGCTGCTGGCCGTACACCGGGCCGGGCGGCGCGGAGGGCGCGCCCGGCGCCCCGCCGCCGGAGCGGTAGGTGGTCGGACCGGGGTTGCGCGGCAGCGGGACGCCCGAGTAGCCGCCCAGTTCCGGGCGCACCTTGTCCTTGCGGTTGTTGCGGATGAGCAGGGCGATCAGCCCGGCGCCGACGGCGACCATGGCGATGCCGAAGAACATGATCATGTTTCCTCCGGAGGATGCTTCGGCAGCGGCGGTGACCTCGCCGGCGGACGGGGCGGCGAGAACGGCCTGGGTGGGCTCTTCCGTAACGGCCGCCACGGTCTCGGTCGGGACCGCGCTGGGCGTCGGGCTGGGCCTCCCGGTCGGTGTCGCGCTCCCGGCGGCACGACCACCGACCCGGGAGGTGTCGGCGCCGCGGCCGAGGATCTGGCCGCGAGCGTTGGTCGCCTCGCCGATCACCTCCAGTCGCCCGGCCGGGGCACCCGTGAGGAACGCGACACGGTACCGGACGGTGATGCTCTTCCCCTTGCACAACGTCGGATCAGCCGGGGAGGTACGGGCGGTGGCCACGCCGCCACCGCCACCGGAGACCGGCACCGGCAGCCATCGACCGCCGGCGTTCATCTCGACCCGCACCTGATCCGCGGAGACGCCGTTGAGGCGCAGTCCGAGCGCGGTCCGCAGCTGCACACATCCGTCGGTGCGCCGGCGCACCTCCACGACGATCCCGCCCGGGGAACCGCCGGCGGCGAAGCCGCCCGCCGCGCGCACCCCCACCCGGTCCCCGTCGGCGTGCGCGGGTGCCGCCCCGACGGCCACCAGGCCGCCCAGCAGCGCGCCGGCCGTCACCAGTCGCGCCACGTGCCGACGCACGGACATGTCCACCTCACCGTCTCCGCCCCGACGGGGCCCGACCGGTCAGATTACTACCGGGCCATGTCCTGACCGGGTCATCGAGAGCCCCGCATGTGCGCCGCATTACCCTCGCGGCACCCCTGGCATGCCTCCACCCGCGACGGCGGGGCACCGGCCGCGCCGTCACGAGCATCGACCCCGGTCACCCTATCGTCACCAATGGCGACAGTCAGGACGCGGAACGTCACGAGTGACGATGGTCTCCACGCGTGGCGTCGCGGATCGCTTCGGCCAGTGCGTCGCGGCAGAGCCGGTCGGCGGTGCGGGTGGTCTCCGGCAGCCGGTACCGCGGAGTCAGGGCGAGCACCTGCGCGACGGCGTTGTCCAAACTCATCCGGTGCCCGACGCTGACGAAGACCGGCCGCACCCCGTCCCGGGTACGCAACACCCGCCCGACCGTCTCGCCGCCATCGACCAGCGCGCTGCCGTCGCCCCGGCGCGGCCCCGGCTCGACCCACTCGCCGACCAGCGGCGTCTTGCCCACCCCGATCGCGGGCAGCCCCGTGACGACCCCGAGGTGGCAGGCCAGCCCGAAGCGGCGCGGGTGGGCCAGCCCGTGCCCGTCGCAGACCAGCAGCTCCGGCGGGACGGCCAGCCGCCCGAGCGCGGCCAGCAGCGCCGGCAGCTCCCGGAAGGCGAAGAGCCCGGGCACGTAGTCGAAGGCGGGCCGGCCCACGCTGACCGCCCGGTCGACCACGGCCAGGGTCGCCGTGTCGAGCACCGTCACGGCCGCCGCGAGCAGGTCGCCGCTCTCCGCGTACGCGACGTCGAGGCCGGCCACCGTCGCGGGCCGGCGGGGGCCGGGCCCGACCAGGTCCGCGAGCGGTCGCAACCGATCCTGTACGGCCACCGCCTCCGCGACCGTCCGCGGCGCGACGGTCATCCCGGTCCCGTTCCACCGTGCCGGGCCGGCCGCGGCTGACTCCCCCGGGCTCGGCGCCGACAGGCTCGGGTCGCCCGGCGCGATCGACCCCGGGTCGGCGACGTGGCGGTCCCCGGTGGCCGGCGACCCGTTTTCGTCATCGCCTCATCCTATTCGGACCAGGCGATGCCGTCGGCTGCCCCGATCACTCGCTCAACGCGGCGCGGGCCTGCTCGACCCAGCGCAGGATGCCGTCGGCGCCGGCCGCCCGGGCGGTGGTCTCGGCCTCGTCGACCAGCGCGGCGGCCTCGTCCCGCCGGCCGTCGCCGAGGGCGAAGAACGCGAGCGCGACGAGGTTCGCCGCGACACCCGGCCGGAAGCCGATGTCCCGGCGCAGCCGGGTGGACTCCGTCATCCGTTCCCGGGCGGCGTCGATCCGGCCGGCCGCCTGCTCGGCGAAGGCCAGGTGCCGCAGCACGTACGACAGCGTCAGCCGGTCGCCGGCCCGGCCGGCCAGCTCGCGGGCCCGGGCGTACGCCGGAGCGGCGGCCGCCTCGTCCTGCCGGACGACCTGGTGGACGCAGCCCACCCAGAACAGCGCCTCCGCCTCGCCGCGCTCGTCACCCAACTCCCGGTAGAGCGCCACGGCCCGCTCGAAGAGCGACAACTCCCGCGGATCCTCGACCCGGTCGTCCAGGTAGCGGGCGTGCAGGAGACGACCCCGGGCGAGCACCAGATCCGCCTCGACGGCGTCGAGGTCCCGTTCCGCCTCGGCGAGCCCGCCCGGGTCACCGCCGAAGACCGCCCGCTCGTACGCCTCCCCGGCCAGCACGATCCGGACGTCGGTCACTGGCCGACCCGCCCGTCGATCCGCTCCCGCAGCAGGTCGGCATGACCGTTGTGCCGGGCGTACTCCTCGATCATGTGCACCAGCAGCTCGCGCAGCGAGATGGTCAGGTCCTCCCGGTGCCCCTCGACCCCCAGGTCGGACGCCTCGGCGACGAACCGCTCGGCGTACGCGACCTCCGCACGCCAGGCCGCCCACGCCTCCTCGACCACCTTCGGGTCGGCCACCGCGCCGTCGAAGTCGGCGTCGGGCTCCTCCTCCGTGCACCAGATCCGCGGCGCGTCCTCGCCTGCCATGACCCGGCGGAACCAGCCGCGCTCCACCTCGGCCATGTGCCGGACCAGGCCGAGCAGCGACATCGTCGACGGCGGAACGCTGCGCCGGGCCAGCGCCTCGGCGTCGAGGTCGGCGCACTTGAGTTCCAGGGTCAGCCGGTGGTCACGCAGGTAGTTGACGAGGATCGACCGCTCGTCGTCGAAGCCGCCGTCGGAACGCGGGTCGTCCTCCGGCTTGAGGAACATGTCCGACCAGCCGAAGACGCGGGTGGGTAGGTCGGTGGCGTCGAGTTCCGTCATGCTCGCGACCCTGACCCAGGCACCGCCGCGCCGCAAGGGGTTTCCAACTGCATCTACGGTCGACGCGCCTGGCGGCCTTCAACCTGATGCCCGGCCGGTCCCGCCCGCAACACATTGTGTTGTACCTTGCCTTCGTCCGTGTGGTCCCCGTGTCCCCGTCGCCGAACTGGGAGCACCAACGATGTCTGAAGCCGCGTATCTACAGGTCGCCCGAAATATTCGGGAGCAGATCGCGTCCGGGGAACTGAAGCCCGGCGACAAGCTGCCTTCGTTCAAGGCTCTCTGCGAGCAGTACCAGGTGAGCGGAACCGTGATCCGGACGGCGATGATCCTGCTCAAGGCCGAATGCCTCATCGACGGCCGGCAAGGCAAGGGCGTCTACGTCACCGACCGCACCCCTCGGGCTTAGTACCGGGTCGGACGCCAACCGTCCTCGTCGCGTCGGTCACCCGTCCACCCCTGACGATCACTCAGGGCAGCGGGACGATGACCCTCGTTGATAGATTCCCCGGCATGAACGGGGTGTGGCGGGTCGGCAACCTGTTGCGGCGGCGACGGACGACTCAAGCGCACACTGAGCAAGCCCTCGAGGACTACCGCAAGGACACGCTCGCGCTGCACAACTCGCCGTACCGCAACCTTCGGCAGGCAACGGCGAACGTGTCGATCTTCTTCGCCTTCATCTCAGCCTGGATGATCGCGCTTGGCGACGTCACGCCGGTGACACTCGCCCCGCTCGTGGTGACGTTCCTCGGCGGCACGCTTGGGATCGCCTACTACTTCGTGCAGAACCGACCGGGCGGCTGGCGAGTGCTGGCTGGCGCCCTGATCTTCACGGCGATGGGCCTGACGGCGTTCATCGTGGCCAGGAAGGTCTTCGGCCAATGATCCTCGGGCCTCGACTCCCTCCAGAGCCTGTACGAGAGCAGCGCTCCAAGAGCTGACGTTTGCTCGCCGGACCGATCAGTACGGATCGCCGCCTCGACGCAGCCAGGGGCTACTCAAGGCGACCGTGGGCGAATTCCGGATCTACCTTCCCATCGGCAGGGCCCTCACCGAGCAGGAGGCTGTCAATTGTCCGAAAGGGATGGGTCCGCTCCCGGATCTCCCGCCCGCTGAAGCTCCTCCTCAAACATCACGAAGGTCCTGCGCTGAATCCCGCGCACCAGGGCTACCTCATCCTGAGTCGGGTACCTTCGCTCGCGGACCCACACATCGTTGATAGCACTGACCGTCTCGTAGAGCGCAAAGACAGGGCCTTCTCCTCGGAGGTAGCGCCCTCTCTCGTACTCGGTGAGCTGAATGAATTCCTCGCGACTGAGAGAGTCGATGTCATCCCCACCAGCGAAGAGGATTCTTTCGATCAGTTCATCCGCCGGTTGCCAGCCGCCATTGTCCCTGTCCAGCTTCCATGCAGTCATGCCACCGTCCGCCGCCGTCACGAACTTCACCGGCTTCTCGTAGTAGCTGAAGAAGGCAGGAAGCTTCAGCCCCTCAACCCCGTCCAAGGCAGCTAGCCCATCCCTTCGTCATTACGCAGAGCCAACCAGAAGGCCTCTTGCTCCCTCTTGAGTAGACCTCTGCACACCGCGCTCTCCATCGGCGTCAACGCTCGACCTTCAGCCTCGGCGATCGCCAACAGGTCCCGCCGGACCTGGTAGAGAGCATGTTCCCACAGGGCGACCCGATCGACCGCAGCGAGATGTAGGCGCAACTCCGCGACGTGGCCGTTTGACATTCTCAGATTCAACAACAGGTCGCGGTAGCCACTTAATTGGGGCTTGATGAAGCGATCCTTGAGGTCGAGTACGACGACGCCATCCATCTCGCCGACCTGCCGGAGAGCCTCGTAGACATCTTCCAGCCGGTCGAATTGAATCTTGGCCCCGGCCAGGTCCTTCAACTTGGACGCGTCATTGTCGTATTCGACAAGCTTGTCGAGTACCCGACGGTACCCCTTGCGCTGCGCACGCCAGCCCGGCCGCCCGCGCTCACCCGCCAGGAACGACGCAAGCTGGTTTAACTCACGCTGCGCTACGTCAGCATCGTCGTACAGCCTATCGATATAGTCCTCCCTGTACCGGGTCTCATGCATCCTCGCGAGATCGAAGCCGGGCTGGAAGACAGGCTGCCTGCGCGACCTGATCTGCTCTGAGATGCTGCGCTGGCCAACGGTCAGTGGTGTCGCACGGGGCACTGGCGGATCACCGGCGGCGACCGCTACCGGCCCCCGCACAGCAATTTCGTCCAGCGTCGATCCCAACACACCAACTGCTTGATCATGCTCGGTCAGGTGATGCAGCGTTGCCGGACGCGCCGTGAGCGCACTCATGAGCTCGGGCGTGGAGAGGATCATTCGGGCCAGTTCGGGGCGCTGCGCCAGTCGCCACACCAGAGTTTCGGCCAGCATCGCCTCGCCGCGTGGTGGCGTCTGCCACGTCTCGTCGAGCATGCTCACGACCCGGGCATCGGCGAGCAGGTGGGCCACATCGTTGGCCTGCGTGGAGTCAAGATGCGGTGCGAGCCGGGACAGCGCTGGCCCATCAAGGTGAACCGCCGCTTCCGCCGGTGCCACTCCTGCCGCAAAGAGCGATTCGAGATCTCCACTCGCAACCACGAGATCACTCGGCCCGACACCGGCAGCGATGCGGCGCGATGCCGCGAGGTTGCGCGCTCGACGCAGGCGATCCTGCGCGTCGCCCGAGTCGCCCCTCTCATCGTTGCCACCAGACCTGCTGACGCCTGTCGGTGCATCTGGCTGAGCGGGAGAGCTGGGCGAGCTGTCTTCCAGCAGGTGCAGGCGATTGAGGTACGGGTCGCCGTACCCCGCTTCGTCGTCCGGAACCGACGGATACTGCGGCAGGTCGGGCAGGACGCTGAACCGTCCGCGGGCCAGCCCGCCCAGCGGCATCGGCCGGCCGTCCCGACCGAGCACCAGAGCGTCGATGCCGACGACGTTGTCCGGGTGTCGGACCCCGCGGTGCGCGTACAGCGGTCGGTCGTGGATCAGGCCGCTCTGCGGGTCGAGGTAGAGGATCGTGCCGTTCTGGTTCAGGGCCACCCAGGCGTGCGAGCCGCCGTCCTCCCATTCGGTGATCAGGAAGGCGAAGCTGCCGTGGCCACCGATGAGCAGTTGGTCGTGCAGGTTCCCGAATCCCCGGTCGACCGAGTGTCGCAGCTGTGCTGGTCCTGGCTGCTCACCGTCGCGCGGCGCGACGAGTTTCTGGAACCGGCCACCCGTGGCCTCCTCTACCCGGCCCGGCCCGCCCTTCTCCCCCAGGATCGGACGCCGGATGTCGCCCTCCAGATAGCCGTCGAAGGTTCGCGGCGCGGAGACCCGCGGGCGGCCGTGCACCCAGGTCTCGAAGAGGGAGAGCGTGCAGTCGAGGCAGTTGATGCCACGGGTGGGGTCGGCCTGCGAGCCACCGTCGTTGGCAAGGGCGAACCAGCCCCCGTGGCGAGGATCGGCGGTACGGACGACGCTGCCGTCCGGGTTGCGGGGCATCTGCCGTTCGAGGTCGGTCTGGTGTAGCGCCAGTGGCGGACGCAGCCCGCCCCACTGGCCATACCGGCGGGACCGGTCGATCGGTGGCGGGTCGTCGTCGCCGGTCAGAGCCGACCGGTCAGCGGTCTCGACTGCCCCGAGGGCCAGGTCGGCCACGTCGTCGTTGATCCGCCGGAAGTCCGCCGCGTCGTCGACGAGTACTTCGTCTGGTACGACCCGGCCGGCCATGATGTCCGCGGCGAGTTGCTGCTCGTCCTGGACATCACCCCGTTCCCGGCGGGCCAGCACTCGCAGCCAGTCCGCCATCGCGGTCCGGCCCTCGCGTTCCAGCTCGACCGCCTGTTCGGCGAAGCGGTCTGAGCGCAGCTCGTGATTCTGTGCCATCACCTTGCGCCGGTTGGCCGCGTCAGTGCGCCGCTTGTCCTCGTACCAGGCCCGCTGCGAGTCAAAGTAGCCCTGGTAGCGCCGCCTTTCGAGGGCTTCCCGATCCGCTGCCCACCTGGCGGCGTACCACTCGGGCGTCCGTGGTCGGAGCGTCGATTCCCCGGTCTCGGGCGCTGGCCGCGGCAGTCGAGCAGGCCGCGTCTGCGGCTGGGACGATGTCGCCGGGCCCGGGGCGAGCACCTCCAGCGACGGGAAGCGGCTCGTCCTCGGCGCGTTCGCACCGTCAACGCGCTGCTCCGGCACGCCAGTGCCTCGCTCCGGCGGGGGTCCGGTGCCCACCAGTGGCGGCGGCTGCGATGTCGGGGCGGGCGCGAACACCGGAGTCCCCCCGTACGCCGCACGAACCGGCGCCGGGTAGGGACTGCCGCTCACCGCTGGGACGCCTGTCGTCGGGACCGTCCCGCTTGCCGTGCCGGCGGCCCCGGCCGTTGCCACCGGTGACGGCGTGGCCGGGTTGACCGGTGCGGCGGCCTGCACGCCGGTGGTCGGATTACCGGCCAGGGTTGGGTCGGACGGTGTTGGGGGCGCTCCGGCGACCTGCGGAGCCGGCGCATGGTGGGCCGTGGCCGTCGGAAGCGAAAAGCCATCTTCCGGCACCGGCTCGACGGCACCCGACACACCAGCGACCGGGTCGGCCGCGACCGACGGGAGAGTAGGGGCCGCGCCGGTGCCCACGGTCGCCGTGGGAGTCTCGCCGCCAGCGGCGGAGAGCGGAGCGCCATGCCCGTGGGCCAGAGTGGGTGGAAGGGCGTCGCCGACGTCACCGAGGGGCCGGGCCGTGACGCGGGCCGGCAAGTCGTGACCATCGTAGACGCTGGCGGCTGCCGCGGCTGGCGAGTCACCTGACCCGATGTGGGTGGGCGGCCCGGATTCCACCCCGGTGTCGGCCGACGTCGGGCCGTCGCTGGACGGGACTCCGGTACTCACCGCCGGCGGTGGGACGGACAGGTCGAGCGGGGCGGGCGGCGAACCGGCGAGCCCCTGCAGCCGAGCGTCGAGGCGAGCATGCAGCGCCGCATCGGCCTGGCTGGCCGCGGACCCGGTCGAGCCGGAGACCGCAGCGCGGGCGGCATCCTCCAACGACATGGCACCCTGCCCGGTGGCCAGGCGCGCGGCACCCTCCGCTAGCACCTCGCCGGTCATCTCCCGGGCGAAGTGCTCCCCGATCCGGGCGCCCCGCCCGGTGGCGTGCCGGCCCAGACCCGCCAGCGGCGCCACCGCGCCGCCGGCCAGGCCCCCGACTGCTGAGGTGCCGAGCTCGGCCAGGTCGAGGCCCTCGCGACGGCCGGTGGAGTTTTGGTACGTCTGCGTAGCGAGACTGACTCCGGCCTCCTCCCCCGCCTCCGACAGTCCGCCTCTGAGGGCGCGTCGGCCAAGCCCTGCCGCACCACCCTCGACGGTCTCCTTGGCGGCCCGCTCCCCTGCCTCCTTCAGGCCCTGCCGGAGCGCCTTGCGGCCCATCTGGGCCATCAGCTGCCGGAAGATCCGTTGGATCACCATTCGGCTGGCGGCGATGACGGGGCCAGCGGCGGCCGAGGCGGCGCCGGCGGTCAGCGCGGCGGCCACGGCCAGCGACAGCAGCTCGATGACGAGGATGCCCAACTCAATCCAGACCTCGAGCTTGGCGCCTTCGATGTCGCAGCCGCACTCTTCCACGAGCCGGCCCAGGTCGTTGCTGACAGCGAGCAGTACGGGCAGCGGCGCCTCGTCGCCCTCGGCCACCCGCCGCCAGGCGGTGTCGAACGCCTCGGCCACCGCGCCGATGGCGCCGTACCCATTGCGTACCTCGGCGGCGGCGGCGATCGCGTCGTCGCGCGGACCGGCCAGGGCCCGCGCCACCGCGTACCACTGGTCGGCGAGGTTCCAGACGGCGCGCTCGTCGCCCTCCGGCCACTCCACCCCGACCACCCAGTCAAGCGCCTCGTAGGCCCAGCCCGGCAGCTCCCAGGGGCTGTAGTCGAGCGGGTGCGGGATCGGGCTTGGCAGCAGAGTCACGGGAGCGTCCTCCGCAGGTCAGCGCCGATGGCCGGGCGCGCCGGCCACCCCGTCGAATCGCCGTCCGCTGGTGACATCAGTTTCCACGTTGGCCTCTACCGAGGCGACGACGTCGGCACCGAGTGCTTCCAACGACCGCCCGACGCCTGCCCAGGCTCGCAGCAGCGTCTGCTCGTAGCCTCGGTACCGCTGCTCGAACGCGGTGCCGATGTCGTCCCGACCCCAGGGGCGACTTCCGCTGGCGGCGCTGATCTGCCCGCCGAGCTGGTCACGCCGGCTGCTGATCGCAGCACCTGCGAGGTGGAGGTCGGTGCCGCCCCGCCGGGCACGGTCCGGGTCGAGCCAGAGCTGCCCGTCAGCCACGCCGCTCACCCTCGCCCCGCAGCACCTCGTCGGCGCGGCCCAGCAGCGCCGCGAAGTCACCGTTACGCAGGAACTCCATCGATCCAGACCCGGGCGGGAGGTAGCCAGACACGAGATCACGTGTGGCCGCCATGGCGGTGGCGGTGGCACCGCGCACCGTGGCGGTGATCTTGCGGCTGAGTGCCTGATGGTCCCGATCCCGATAGACGGCCGGGTCGAGCTCCACCGAGATCAGCTCGCCGCGGGCCCCGACCACGGCAGTCACCTGGCCGTCGTCCGAGCGCTCAGTCACCCGCAGCTCGGCAATCCGGACCTGCAACTCGTCCAATCCGGACCGGAGCCGCTGGTACCGGCCGTACACATCGTCGAACCGTTCCCGGAGCGCGCGATTGGCGTCCCGGTCCGAATCTCCGGCCAACGTCACCCTCCCCGGTCACCGTCAGTCAGCCGAACCATACCGGGCGCCACGAATCCGTGGGGGTCCGGTAGTTTCACACCGTGATCGATCGTCAGCAGGCCGAGCAACTCGCCCTGGTGTGGGCCCGCCGCGATTCACGACGTCTGGGCTACGAGTGCCGTCCGAGGCTCGACGAGTTCGAGCTCGGTTACGTCATCCGATCCATGGTGGAGCGTGAGGTCGACACCGATCCGGGCGACCTGCCGACAACCGTCGTCGACAAGGAGACCGGCGAGGTCTCCACCTGGCCCCGCGTGCCGCTGGCGGTCGTCGAGCAGATGTACCGCCGCAGCCGCCCCGCCGGAGCGCCAGCGCCGCGCACCGTGGACCCGGCCGCTCAACTGCTCCGCGAGATCCGCCGTCTGCCAACGCCGGCCACCGTCGCTCAGTTGACCGTCGGGGGCCGCACATACGTCGGCCACGGCGCCAAGGGCGACGTCGAGCTGAACCACCACCCGCTGGTCCGCGCGTACCTTGACGAGTTGCCGGCCGGGCACCTGGTCCGCGGCGGCGACCGGCACGCCGAGCTGGTCGTCGTCTCCGACGTCCTTCACGACTACGACCACCGCCGCGCCGCCGCCGGCCAGGCCCCGCTGACCATGCGAGAGGCGGAGCTGCTCCTTTTCGAGTCCCCGTTCCAGGCGTTCCGCGTCCGCGAAACGGGCGACCCGGCCGGCGGAGCGGCGGAGCGCCCCTGCGACTCGTGCGTCAACTTCCTGGTGCACTTCGCGGTGATCGGTTGGTCGGATCTGGCGTTCACCAGGGAGATACATCCCGAGCCCAACACCTCGCCCGAGACGGGCCGATTCCCGGCGGAGGTGGCGAGCGCACTGGTCGACGGCGGCTGGCGCCCCGATCGGGCCGACGAGTTCCTCGCCCGCGCCGCGATCTCAGAGGCGCTGAAAGTACGCGGAGGCGGAGGAGCACACCCGGAGATTCCGGCCGCACAGGAGGCACTGACGAGGTTTCCGGCACTGGCATGCGGAAGGCGGGGCCCCGGCAGGGAGGTCTGGATCTCCTGGTTCGGCATCGACCCGATGCAGGCGGCGCACACCGCTGACACCCTCGCCGACTTCGCAGCCGTCCTCGGCGTACGGCTCTTCCCGATCGGCTCCGAACGGCAGGACAGCATCCTCGCCGTGGATGAGCACGGCCGGATCTTCGCCCTGGATCAGGCCGGCGAGTGGTTCCTCGGCGACGACATCGACGCCGCGCTCACCACGCTCCTGCTCGGCCTGGCCCCGGCCCGGGTCCGCGACGACGGCACCTGGTGACGCCGCACGGCGGCTACAACGCCATGCCGGTCAGCACCATCACCCGCGGCTCGGTGTAGTCCTCCATCGCGCTGCGCAGCCCCTCGCGCCCGACGCCACTTCCCTTCACCCCGCCGTAGGGCATCTGGTCCGCGCGATAGGAGGGCACGTCCCCGACGATCACCCCGCCCACCTCCAGTACCCGCGACGCCGCGAACGCGACGTCGAGGCGGTGGGTGAACACCCCCGCCTGCAACCCGTACGCCGAGTCGTTGACGGCGGCGAACGCGTCCTGGTCGCTCTGCACGCGCGCGACCACCAGGACCGGCCCGAAGACCTCCTCGGTGCAGACCTTCGCGTCGGCGGGCACGTTGGAGAGCACGGTCGGCGGGTAGGTGGCGCCGTCACGCCGGCCGCCCACCTCGATGGTGGCCCCGGCCACCACCGCCTCGTCCACCCACGCCTCGACGCGCTGGGCCGCCTCGACGGAGACCAGCGGCCCGACGTCGGTGTGCTCGGACGAAGGGTCGCCGGTGCGCAACTCCTGCACGGCCGCGACCAGCCGGGGCAGGAAGCCGTCGTAGAGCCATTCGTGCACGAAGACCCGCTGCACGGCGATGCAGGACTGCCCGGCCTGGTAGTTGGAGAACGTGGCGATCCGGTGCGCGGCGAAGGTCAGGTCCTCGTCACCGGCCCAGTCCTCGCAGATCACCGCCGCCGCGTTGCCGCCCAGCTCCAGCGTCACGTGCTTCTCCGGCACCTGCCGGCGGATCGCCGCGCCGACCGGTCCGGAGCCGGTGAACGACACCACCGGCAGCCTCGGGTCGGCGACCAGTTCGGCGGCGCGCTCGTTGGGCAGCGGCAGCACCGAGAACATCCCCTCCGGCAGTTCGGTCTCGGCCAGGATCTCCCCCAGCAGCAGCGCCGACAGCGGGGTCGCCGGGGCCGGCTTCACGATGATCGGCGCGCCCACCGCGATGGCCGGGGCGACCTTGTGGGCGACCAGGTTCAGCGGGAAGTTGAACGGCGCGATCCCCAGCACCGGGCCCCGGGGCACCCGCCGCACCAGGGCGATCCGGCCGTCGGCCGCCGGGTCGGTGTCGAGGCGTTGCAGCTCGCCGGAGAAGCGCCGGGCCTCCTCCGCCGCCCAGCGGAACGTCGACACCGCCCGCCCCACCTCGGCCCGCGCCCACTTGATCGGCTTGCCGTTCTCGCCGGTGATCAGCTCGGCGACCTCGTCGGCCCGCTCGGCGAGCCGGCGGGACACGTGGTCCAGGGCCGCCGCCCGGGCGTGCGCGGGCAGGGCCGCGGCCGCCGCGGCCACCCCGGCGGCTGCCGCGACGGCGGCCTCGACCTGGTCGGCCGTGGCGAGCGTGGTACGCCCCACCGTCCGGCCGTCGTACGGGTGGGTCACGGTCAGCTCGCCCTCGCCCTTGCCGTGGACGGGGCGGCCGGCGACATAGAAGGCTCTCGGCTCCACGTCGGCAGCCTAGACGACGGGCACCCACACGGAAACAGTCGCCACAGGCCTTGTGGGCCGCGAATTCAGTAGCCAAGATGGCACCTAGATTGCGAATACCTCCGCTGACCATCCCCCGGCCACCCCTCGGAGACATCCCCATGAGCGACCAGCAGCAGCTGCGCAACTTCGTCAACGGCGAGTACGTCGACCCGGTGGACGGCGGCTACGCCGACCTGATCGACCCCTGCACCGGCGAGGTCTTCGCCCAGGCGCCCGTCAGCGGGGCGGCCGACGTGGACGCGGCCATGAAGGCCGCCGCCACCGCCTTCGAGGGCTGGCGGGATGCCACCCCTGGGGAGCGGCAGAAGGCGCTGCTCAAGCTCGCCGACGCGGTCGAGGCCCGCGCCGCCGAGCTGGTCGACGCCGAGGTACGCAACACCGGCAAGCCGCGTCAGCTCACCGCCGACGAGGAGCTGCCGCCGGCGGTGGACCAGTTCCGCTTCTTCGCCGGCGCCGCCCGACTGCTCGAAGGGCGCTCCGCCGGCGAGTACATGGCCGGGCACACCTCGTACGTGCGGCGGGAGCCGATCGGCGTCTGCGCGCAGGTGACGCCCTGGAACTACCCGCTGATGATGGCGGTCTGGAAGATCGCCCCGGCGCTCGCCGCCGGCAACACGGTGGTGCTCAAGCCGTCCGACACCACGCCGGTGTCGACGCTGCTGCTGGCCGAGATCGCGTCGGAGTTCTTCCCGCCGGGCGTGTTCAACGTGGTCTGCGGCGACCGGGACACCGGTCGTACCCTCGTGGCGCACCCGACCCCGCAGCTGGTGTCGATCACCGGCTCGACCCGCGCGGGCATGGAGGTGGCCTCCGCCGCCGCCCCCGACCTGAAGCGGACCCACCTGGAGCTGGGCGGCAAGGCCCCGGTGGTGCTCTTCGACGACGCGGACGTCGCGGCGGCGGCCGAGGCGATCGCGGTCGGCGGCTACTTCAACGCCGGCCAGGACTGCACCGCCGCGACCCGGGTGCTCGCCGGGCCCGGCATCCACGACGACTTCGTCGCCGCCCTCGCCGAGCAGGCCCGCAACACCAAGACGGGCGCGCCGGACGACGCCGACGTGCTCTACGGGCCGCTGAACAACGCCAACCAGCTCGCCCGGGTCAGCGGTTTCGTCGACCGGCTGCCCGACCACGCCAGCGTCGAGGTCGGCGGCTCTCGGCAGGGCGAGCGCGGCTACTTCTACGCCCCGACCGTGGTCTCCGGGCTGCGCCAGGCCGACGAGATCATCCAGGACGAGGTGTTCGGCCCGGTCATCACCGTGCAGCGCTTCTCCGACGAGGACGAGGCGGTGCGCTGGGCCAACGGCGTCGACTACGGCCTGTCCGCCTCGGTGTGGACGCGCGACCACGGCCGGGCGATGCGGATGACCCGCCGCCTCGACTTCGGCTGCGTCTGGGTGAACACCCACATCCCGTTCGTCTCCGAGATGCCGCACGGCGGCTTCAAGCACTCCGGGCACGGCAAGGACCTCTCGGTCTACAGCCTGGAGGACTACACCCGGATCAAGCACGTCATGCACAACATCGAGGGCTGACTGGTGAGCGCGAGGAGTGAGCCGGGCCTGCGAGCCCCGCAGTCGCGAACGAGAGAGGGCTGAGCCTTGTCCAGCGAGGAACTGCACAAGCGGCGCGGGTCAGCGGTCGCGCGCGGCGTCGGCAGCGTCATCCCGTCCTACGTCGAGCGCGCCAGCGGCGGCACCATCACCGACGTCGACGGGCGGGAGTGGATCGACTTCGCCGCCGGCATCGCCGTCACCAACGTCGGCAACTCCGCCCCGAAGGTGGTCGAGGCGGTGCGGGCGCAGGTCGAGCGCTTCACCCACACCTGCTTCATGGTCGCACCGTACGAGTCGTACGTGGCGGTCTGCGAGCAGCTCAACGCGCTCACCCCCGGCGACTTTGAGCAGCGTTCGGCGCTGTTCAACTCCGGCGCCGAGGCGGTGGAGAACGCCGTCAAGATCGCCCGGCACGCCACCGGGCGACCGGCGGTGGTGGTCTTCGACCACGCGTACCACGGCCGGACCAACCTGACCATGGCGCTGACCGCGAAGAACATGCCGTACAAGCACCGGTTCGGGCCGTTCGCCGGGGAGATCTACCGGGTGCCGATGTCGTACCCGCTGCGGGACGGGGGTCTCTCCGGGGCCGAGGCGGCGGCCCGGGCGATCGAGATGGTGGAGAAGCAGGTCGGCGCGGAGAACGTCGCCGCGCTGCTGATCGAGCCGATCCAGGGCGAGGGCGGGTTCGTCGTACCGGCGGAGGGGTTCCTGCCGGCGCTGCGCGAGTGGTCGACGGCGGCCGGGGTGGTCTTCATCGCCGACGAGATCCAGACCGGTTTCTGCCGCACCGGCGACTGGTTCGCCTGCCAGCACGAGGGCGTCGAGCCGGACCTGATCACCCTGGCCAAGGGCATCGCCGGTGGCCTGCCGCTGGCCGCGGTGACCGGTCGGGCGGAGCTGATGGACGCCGTGCACGTCGGCGGTCTCGGCGGCACGTACGGCGGCAACCCGATCGCCTGCGCCGCCGCGCTCGCCTCCATCGAGACCATGCACGAGCTGGACCTGGCCGGCGCCGCCCGACGGATCGGGCGGGTGCTGGGCGACCGGCTGCGGGCCATTGCCGCCCGCGACCCGCGCGTCGCCGAGGTACGCGGCCGGGGCGCGATGCTCGCCGTGGAGATCGTCCGACCCGGCACGCTCACCCCCGACCCGGCCGCCACGGCGGCGGTCTCGGCGGCCTGCCACGCCGCCGGCCTGCTCACCCTCACCTGCGGCACGTACGGCAACGTGCTGCGGTTCCTGCCGCCGCTGGCCATCTCCGACGACGAGCTGTCCCGCGGTCTGGACATCCTGGACGCCGCCTTCGGCTGAGGGGAAGATCGCGCAACAACCGGGAAGTAGTGGTCTCCCCTCGCGGCGGAGGCCACTACTTCCCCGATCGAGCGCGATCGTGTCAGGCCGAGCCCGCTCAGCGCAGCAGCTCGACCGTGTTGCGGCGGACCAGGTTCTTGCCCGGCTCGCGGATCAGGTCCATCGCGGCGGCGTTGAGCAGCACGCAACTGCCCGACGGGCCGGTCACCGTCACCGTGGCGACCTTGCCGTTGTCCAGGTTGGTCACCCGCAGCCGGGTGCCGACCGGGAACTGTCCACTCGTCGCGGCGGGCGCGCCGCCCTCGGCGGAGAAGGTGATCGCGCCGGTGCACGCGCTGGCCGCCGGCGGCCGGGCCGCTCCGGCACCCGGGCGCGCGTCACCCGGTCGGGTTTCCCCGGGCTGAGCGCCGGGCCGCGCCGGCGGCGCCGCCGCCCCACCGTCGAGGCGCTCCACCACGTTGCGCCGGATCACATTCTTGCCGGGCTCGCGGACCAGGTCCATCGCGGCGGCGTTGAGCAGCACGCAACTGCCCGACGGGCCGGTCACCGTCACCGTGGCGACCTTGCTGTTGTCCAGGTTGGTCACCCGCAGCCGCGTCCCCACCGGGAAGCGGTTGCTGGTCGCCGCAGGTTCACCGCCCTCCGCCGAGAAGGTGACCGACCCCGGGCAGGCGCTCGGTCGGGCGGCGGTGGTGTCGGCGAAGCCGAACCCGGTCCCGACCGCCACCACCGCCGTGGCGACCACCGCCACGCCAGCCGCCAGCACGTGCTTCCGCTGCACCTTCACCGCATCTCCCATCGTCCGACGCTCTGTGGAAGGTGGTACGACTCAGGAGCGCTACAAGGTTCAGCGTCACTAGAAGGAAAGTTTCCGGAAGCGCGCGGCACCGCCCCGGCACCCGCGAGCGGAACACCAGGTACGTCATGGCGGGCGTTTGACAGCAACGGCGTTCCACTCGCGCAGCCGCCCCGCACGTCACGCTCGCAGCGGCCCCCGGAGCGTCAGATGTCGTTGTGCCAGCCGCGCCTGATCTCGCCGGCCGGGCGCGGCTCGCCCTTGGCGACCACCCGCCAGAACCGCCCCGGCTCGGCGTGGTCACGCAGCGACAGCTCGACGCCGACCCGCACCCGACGATCGTCGGCGACCCAGGCGACCAGGTGGCGGTCACCGCTGACCAGCTGAAGCTGCACCATCATCCGTTCCCGCGTCCCGACCATCACGACCGCCCTTCCCGTGCCGTCACGCGCACCCTGCGCGACGCCCAGGATGGACGGACACCTATCCGCCGGGCAACCGGTATTGGCGATCGAGGGTGGCCTGGGTCACGATGGGCGCGAGGAGGTCGCCGATGGCTGACCCGTGGCTCGCCCTGGAGTTCGGCGCCGATCCGGCCGAGCGGATCGCGCAGGTCGGCGCCGCCCACGAGGCGTTCCTCACCGGCGGCACCGCCCCCGGGCGGGTCCGCGAGGTGGTCCGGCGGTCGTGGGAACGCTCGGCGCGGCTCGACCCGGAGGCCACCGCCCCCGTCGATTTGACCGACGACGCGCTGGCGGACTACCGGGCCACCCACCCGCTCGCCCGGGTGCTGCCGCTCTTCCGCGACCTGCTCGGCGGCATCGCCCAGGACGGGGCGCACCTGATGGCGGTCTGCGACGCGTACGGGCGGCTGCTCTGGGTGGAGGGGCATCCGGGGGTGCTCCGGCACGCCGAGCGGATGAACTTCGTGCCCGGCGCCCGCTGGGACGAGGCGCACGCCGGCACCAACGCCCCCGGCACCGCCCTCGCCGTCGACCACAGCGTGCAGATCTTCGCCACCGAGCACTTCGTCCGGCCGGTGCAGCGCTGGACCTGCGCCGCCGCCCCCATCCACGACCCGGTCAGCGGGCGGCTGCTCGGGGCGGTCGACATCACCGGCGGCGACCACCTGGCCAACCCGCAGAGCCTCGCCCTGGTCCGGGCCACCGCCCGGGCCGCCGAGGCGTTCCTGGCCCAACCGGTCGACCCGGACGTGGTCACCGTCAACGCGCTCGGCCGCGACGAGGCGGAGCTGCGCGTCGGCGGCCGCCGGGTACGGCTCGGTCGACGGCACAGCGAGCTGCTGGTGCTGCTCCTCGACCACCCGGAGGGGCGCACCGGCGAACAGCTCGGCCTCGACCTCTACGGCGACGACCGGCTGCACCCGGTCACCCTGCGCGCCGAGCTGTCCCGGCTGCGCCGGGCGCTCGGCCCGGAACTGCTCGACTCCCGCCCCTACCGGCTGCGCGGGACCGTCCGCGCCGACTTCCGTACCGTCGGCGAACTGCTCGAACGCGGCGACGTGGCGGGCGCGCTCGAGGCGTACCCGGGGCCGTTGCTGCCCGGCTCGGACGCGCCGGGAGTGGCGCGACTGCGCCGCCTGGTCGACGGGCAGCTGCGCGCGGCGGTGCTGGCCGCCGCGGACGCGGGCCTGCTCGCGGCCTGGACCGCGACGCCCGCCGGCGCCGACGACCTGACCGCGTGGCAGGCCCTGGCGCGGGCCCTGCCGCCGGGCGCGCCGCGCCGGCCCCTCGCCGTCGCGCGCATCCGCCAGCTCTCCGCCGAGTACGACCTGACGCGCGCAACGTCGCTGCAACGTCCACGGAACTAGCCTCCCCGCCAACACCTGCGACCGACGGCGGAGGAACCCGATGACGCGCTACGACGCCCCCACCCACTGGCAGTCCCGCTACGACCACTTCATCGGCGGCGAGTACGTCAGGCCGCACGGTGGGCGGTACTTCGAGAACCCCACCCCGGTCACCGGGCAGACCTTCTGCGAGGTGGCCCGGGGCACCGCCGAGGACGTCGAGCGGGCCCTCGACGCCGCGCACGGCGCCGCCGACGCGTGGGGCCGCACCCCGGTCGCCGAGCGGGCGCTGATCCTCAACCGGATCGCCGACCGGATGCAGGAGAACCTGGAGTCCCTCGCGGTCGCCGAGACCTGGGAGAACGGCAAGCCGGTACGGGAGGCCCTGGCCGCCGACATCCCCCTGGCGATCGACCACTTCCGGTACTTCGCCGGGGCGATCCGCGCCCAGGAGGGCAGCCTCGGCGAACTCGACGACGACACCGTGGCGTACCACTTCCACGAACCGCTCGGCGTGGTCGGGCAGATCATCCCGTGGAACTTCCCGATCCTGATGGCCACCTGGAAGCTCGCCCCCGCGCTGGCCGCCGGCAACGCGGTGGTGCTCAAGCCGGCCGAGCAGACCCCGGCGTCGATCCACTACTGGCTGTCGCTGGTGGCCGACCTGCTCCCGCCCGGCGTGGTCAACATCGTCAACGGCTTCGGCGTCGAGGCGGGCAAGCCGCTGGCGTCCTCGCCCCGGGTGGCGAAGGTGGCGTTCACCGGCGAGACCACCACCGGGCGGCTGATCATGCAGTACGCCAGCGAGAACATCAGACCCGTCACCCTGGAGCTGGGTGGCAAGAGCCCCAACATCTTCTTCGACGACGTCAGCCTCGCCGCGGACGACTTCCTCGACAAGGCGCTCGAAGGTTTCACCATGTTCGCCCTCAACTCCGGCGAGGTCTGCACCTGCCCGTCCCGGGCGCTGATCCAGCAGGGCCACTACTCGGACTTCCTGGCCGCGGCCGTCTCGCGCACCGGCCGGATCAAGCAGGGGCACCCGCTGGACACCGACACGATGATCGGCGCGCAGGCCTCCAACGACCAGTTGGAGAAGATCCTGTCCTACCTGGACATCGGCCGGCAGGAGGGCGCCAAGGTGCTGACCGGCGGATCACGGGCGGATCTGGGCGGCGAGTTGTCGGGCGGGTACTACGTCGAGCCCACGATCTTCGAGGGCGACAACTCGATGCGGATCTTCCAGGAGGAGATCTTCGGTCCGGTGGTGTCGGTGACCTCCTTCGCCGACCTCGACGACGCCGTCAAGATCGCCAACGACACGCTCTACGGGCTCGGCGCGGGCGTGTGGACCCGGGACATGAACACCGCGTACCGGGCCGGACGCGCCATCCAGGCCGGACGGGTCTGGACGAACTGCTACCACGCGTATCCGGCGCACGCCGCGTTCGGCGGCTACAAGCAGTCCGGCATCGGCCGGGAGAACCACAAGATGATGCTGGAGCACTACCAGCAGACCAAGAACCTGCTGGTCAGCTACTCCACCAAGAAGCTCGGCTTCTTCTGATGGCCACCGCCTCCGACGGTGCCGCGGCTCCCGGTGCACCGGGGGCCGCGGGCCCGCCGCCGGTCTCGCTGACCGCCGCGGCGGCGGAGCTGATCCGGTCGCTCTCCGCGCGGCACGGGCCGCTGATGTTCCACCAGTCCGGCGGCTGCTGCGACGGCAGCGCCCCGATGTGCTACCCGGCCGGCGAGTTCCGCACCGGATCGTCCGACGTCCTGCTGGCCTCGCTCGCCGTCGACGGAGTGCCCGAACCCGTCGAGTTCTGGATGTCGAAGGCCCAGTGGGAGCTCTGGCGGCACACGGTGCTCACGGTCGACGTGGTCCCCGGCCGAGGCAGCGGCTTCTCCCTGGAGGCCCCCGACGGCGTCCGCTTCCTCATCCGCTCCCACCTCGCCCCGGTGGGGTCAGCCAGTGAGGACTGCGACGGCCTCGTGTAGCTCCTGGCGGAGGTGGTCGTCCTGCCACGCGGTGTTGTGTTCGATGCCGGAGGTCACCAGGCGGCGGTCGCGCTCGGCCAGGTCGCGCAGCGCCGGCACCGCGCCGCGCGCGTCCATCTCCACCAGCAGCGGCAGCGCGCCACGGGCGCCGTACTCGTCATTCAAGGCGCGGATCAGCACCGGGGCGAGCTCGCCCGGTGGCACGCCGAGGCGCCAGAGCGCCCGCACCGCCGCCACCCGGGCCCACTGGTCGGCGAGGAGCTCTCTCAGCACCGGGTCCAGCGACGGCTCGGCCAGGTCGGCGGCCAGCTCGGCGGCGGCGCTCGCGGGCAGGGCACCGCCGGCCAGCACCGCCCGGAGGGTGGGCAGCACGGCGGCGGTGTCCCCCGTGGCCGCGTGGACGATCCGCGCCGCCACCACCTGGACGTGCCGCTCCGGGTACGTGGGCAGCGCCACCCCGGTCAGGTACGGCCGCAGCTTCGGCGCGAGCGGCACCAGCGCCGCCGCCGCGGTCTCGGCGACCCGCACCAGCTGGCGGTCGTTGCCGATCCGACCCCGGTGAAGTAGCGCCTCGACGGCGGCCACCAGCGGGTCGGCCGCACCGGCGAGGCGCCACAGCGCCACCCCGGCCGTCAGGTCGCCGGCCGACGCGGCGGCCCGCAGCTCGGGCAGGGCCGCCGGTGGGAGCACGCCGACTGCGGCGAGCGCGGCCGACACCTGGGCCGGCGCGACCGGCAGCGCGGCGGTCAGCTCCGGTGCGGCGGCGGCCGCGGCGGGCCCCCACCCTCCGATGAGCGTGGCCAGCCCGGCGACCAGCGGCGGCGGACCGCCGGCGGCGAGCCGCTCCCGGGCGGCGGCGAGCACCGCCGTACCGAAGGGCAGCTCGCCGTAGGGGATTCGCACGTCGTGCCCCGCCGTCCAGGCCGCGCAGATCACGTCGATCCACCGGGGATCGGCCAGCATGGCCAGCGTCTCCATCGCCCGCTGCGGCGGGGTGAAGCCCACCGAGTCGGCCACCTCCGGGTAGCCGGCGGCGATCCGGGCCAGCCCGTCGGCGTACGCGCCGGCGCCGGCGCCGGCGAGGCGGAGCACGCCGGTGGCGTCACCGCGTACGTCCTCGTCCGGGTCGTCGAGCAGCCGGCCCACCAGGGGCAGCAGCAGGGCGGGGGCGGATCGGCGCGCCCGGCACCGCACGCCCATGCCGTAACAGGCGGCGCGGCGGGCGTCCGGGCCGGCGTCGAGCATCCGCCGGAACAGATCGGCCACGACCTCGTCGTCGGTGTCGAGCGCCAGCTCGGCGACCGCCTCGTTGTGGTGCTGCCACACGTAGTCGAGCTCCGCACCCTGGCCGAGCGCGTCGGCGAGAGCCTCGACCGCGTCGGCGGGCCAGGGCAGGCCGGCCCGCAGCAGCGCGACGGCGGCGGCGACGCTTACCACCGGCGCTTCGCCACGCAGCGCGCCGGCCAGCAGGCCGGCGTGGCCGGCGGCGTCGCGCAGGCCGAGGGCGAGCGCAAGGGAGGCGCGGACGCCCGGGTCCTGCTCGGTGGTCCAGCGGGCGCGCAGCAGGGCGACCGGGAGACGGTCGCCGCACTGCGCCACGGTGTACGCCGCGCACATCCGGACCTCGGGGTCGGGATCGGCGAGCAGCGGCGGGAAGCGCTCCGCCTGCGCGCGTACCGCCGCGCGCACCTCGGCCTGCTCGTCGCCGTGGGCGTGGTGCGGGTCGGCGAGCATGCCCACGGTGGCGACCAGCGACGCCCGCTGGTGCGGGGCGGTCACCGCCAGCTCGGCCAGGAACGGCACGGCCGGGACGGTGGCCGGGTAGACGGTGCCCTGGTGGAAGACGCTGCCCACGAACTCCTCAAGGGCCTCGCTCGCCTCGTCCTCGTCGGTCGACGCCATCGCCCGCAGCAACCCAGCCGTATCGTCGGCCGCCCCGTAAGCGTGAAACAGCCCCGCCCACTCAACCCCGTCCAGACCACTCAGCACCGCCGCACCCTACGTCCCCACAGCGGCGCTGTCGATCATGCAGTTTGTGGTGGGCGACCGCAGTCAGCTCGAGTCGGAGACCGCGCCCGAAGGAGGGAAGGCGGGGGCGGGGGGATCCACCCACTCGGACATGTCGAACACGGCGCCGCAGTAGTCGTCGTGGCGGTCGATCTTCGGCTGGATCGACAGGTCCCCCACTCGCACGAGAGTCGCCAGCTCCTGGACGAGGCTTCCAGCGAGGCCGTAGATGGCTCTCCCGTCGGCGTGCGTCAGGGGAATGTCGATTCCGTGGACCTCCCCGTTTCCACCGACCCGGAGGTAGATCCGGCACCTGTCGTTCGGCTGGAGCATGAACCCGGTGAACTCGTACACGTCGTCGAACCAGGGCGGGTCGCCGCCGTGGGCGAACTGGCTGAACAACTGGAACAGGCCGAGGTCGGGCACGTCCGCCTCCATGCTCTCGGCCAGTTGGGCCGCCGAGACCGGGACGATGACATTGTGGTGACTGTCCCGCACCAGCGTCGGCGTCACCAGGTACTGCTCCAGGCCGACCGCGAACGTGGTTCTGATCAGGTCGACAGCGGCGCCGACGCCGACCAGTCGCCCGTCCCGGACCAGGTCCGGCAGCGCGAACTCCGCCGCCACCCCGGTCGTCATCCGCTCGTCCGTGGACAGGGCCACCCGCGAATGCGCCCGGCGCGAGCGGACCACTCCGCGGAGCCTCGGGGCGCGCGACGGCGAGGAACCCGGCGTCGTGACCAGGAGTGGCAGCATGCTTCTCAGCAGGAGGCCGTGGATCCCGTCCTCCCGGTTCGTCGCCATCGACGGTCGCTCCCTCAGCGGGCGTCCAGCAGGGGCTGACGTGGATCCCAGGGTGGGCCGCCGGCGGCGTCGCGGCGGCGGCGGGCAATGGCCGACAGCGCTTCCAGGACCACCCGGTTGCCCAGGTACGCGGTGATGTCGGCGTGGTCGTACGGCGGGGCGACCTCCACCACGTCCAGCCCGACGACCGGCAGCTCGTAGCAGACCCGGCGGACCGCGTCGAGCAGCTGGCGCGAGGTCAGCCCGCCCGGCTCGGGGGTGCCGGTGCCCGGTGCCATGCCGGGGTCGACCACGTCCACGTCGACGGAGAGGAAGACGCCCTCGCACTCGTCGGTGGCGATCTCGAACGCCTCGGTGAGGCAGGTGTCGAGCCCCCGGGAGACCAGCTCGGTCATCTCGTAGGAGCGCATCCGCTGCTGCGCCATCCACGCCAACGTCTCCGGGTCCGGCCAGTAGCCGCGCAGGCCGATCTGGAGGAAGCGGTCGCCGCGTACCGCGCCGGACTCGATGAGCCGGCGCATCGGCTGGCCGTGCCCGTGCAGGGAGCCGAACTCGATGTGCCCGGTGTCGGCGTGCGCGTCGAAGTGCACCAGCGACACCCGCCCGAGCCCGTGCTGCCGCGCCACGCCGGTGGCGTCGGGCAGGGCGATGGAGTGGTCGCCGCCGAGGACCACCGGGATCGCCCCCGCGCGCGCGACCGCGAAGACGGCGGACTCCAACGCGGCGAGTGACCGTTCGATGTCGCCGGAGAACATCTCCACGTCACCGGCGTCGTAGACGCGCAGGTCGCGCAGCGCGTCGACGCGCAGCGCCAGGGACGGGCGGGAGCCGTCGTGCGGCAGGTAGCAGGCCTGGCGGATGGCGGACGGGCCGAACCGGGTGCCCGGCCGGTGCGAGGTGCCGCCGTCGAAGGGCGCCCCCACGACGACGATGTCGGCGTCGGCGTACGACGACGGGTCGTCGAGGGTGCAGCGGTCCACCCCGAGGAAGGTGATGTCGGGGCCGAACATCGGGCCGTAGCGGGTCATCGCTCCTCCATTCCCCACGGCGAGCCGTACGCGGTGAGCAGGTCGAGAAAGGGACGCGGCGGCAGCGCCTCCGGGCCGAGCACCCCGGCGCCGGACCAGGCGCCGTCGGCGAGCAGCTCCAGGGCCACCACCGGGTTGATCGCGGTCTGCCAGACGACGGCCTGGTGGCCGTACTCCCGCATGGACCACTCGTTGTCGACGACGTGGTACAGGTAGACCCGGCGCGGGGCGCCGTCGGTGCCGAGGCCGGTCACGTACGTCCCGGCGCAGGTTTTGCCGCGCATCCGGTCGCCCAGGGTGGCCGGGTCGGGCAGGCAGGCCGCGACGACGTCCCGCGGGGAGACCGGGACGCCCCCGACCCGCACGGGAGCCACCGCGTCCAGGCCGAGCTTGTGCAGCACCTTCAGCACCTCGATGAACTCGTCGCCGAGGCCGTACTTGAAGGTGACCCGCTTCGCCTTGACCCAGCGCGGTATCAGCAGCACCTCCTCGTGCTCCACGTTGACGCACTCGACCGGGCCGATTCCCGCCGGGAAGTCGAAGACCTCCGGCTCGCTGAACGGCTCGGTGGTGTACCAGCCCCGCCCCTCCTCCCAGATCACCGGCGGGTTGAGGCACTCCTCGATGGTGGTCCAGATGGAGAAGGACGGCGCGAAGTCGTACCCGTCGACGGTGAGGTTCGCGCCGTCGCGTACCCCGATCTCGTCGATCTCGCTGAACAGCTCGTCGGCGGCGTAGCGGGCGAAGACGTCCGACAGGCCTGGTTCGACGCCGATGCCGCAGAGCGCCAGGCCCCCGGCCGCGGACCAGCGGTCGGCGGCGGCGAGCTGCTCGTCGCCGAGCTTCACCCCGATCTCGGCGTAGGGCCGCGAGGGGTGCGGGTGGGACAGCGACATCGCCATGTCCAGGTAGTCGACCCCGGCGGCGAAGGCGCCGTCGAAGATCGGCATGACGAAGCGCGGGTCGACCGCGTTGAGCACGTGGGTGATCCGGTGTTCCCGGCAGAGCGCGGCGACCGCGTCGGCCGAGGAGGCGTCGACCCTCGCGGCGACGAACCGGTCACCGTGCCCGGCCACGGCGCGTTCGGCGCGGCTCAGGTCGTGGTCGGCGACGACCATGGTCTCGAAGAAGGAGCGGCGGGCGGCGATGGCGACCGCGGCGGAGCCGACGCCGCCGGCGCCCACGAGCAGGATGCGCATCAGGAATCGAACCCCAAACCAAGACGATCGAGAGTACGGAGCCACAGGTTGCGCCGGCCGTCGCGCGCGTCGGCGCGGGCCAGCGACCAGCGGGTGAGGTTGATGCCGGCGGCCCGGACGGGCTCCGGCGGGAACGGCAGCGGCGTGCTGCGGACCAGGTCGAGCCCGGTGAGCGGGGTCGGTGCGCCGCCGAGCAGGTCGAGCATCACCCGGGCGCCGAACCGGGTGGCGCCGACGCCGAGCCCGGTGAAGCCGGCCGCGTACGCCAGCCGGCCGTCGTACGCGGTGCCGAAGAAGGGGCAGAACCGGGTGCAGGTGTCGATCACCCCGCCCCAGCGGTGGCTGAAGCGCACCTCGGCGAGCTGCGGGAAGGTGGTGAAGAAGTGGTCGGCGAGGGCGGTGAAGGTGGCCGGGCGCTGCTCCAGCTCCGGCGCCATCCGGTTGCCGTAGTGGTAGACCGCGTCGTAGCCGCCGAAGAGGATTCGCCCGTCGGCGGTGATCCGGTAGTAGTGGAACTGGTTGGCGGTGTCCGCGAGGCCCTGCCGGTTCCGCCAGCCGATCGCGTCCCGCTGCGCGGCGGTGAGCGGCTCGGTCATCAGCGCGTAGTCGTACACCGGCACGATCCAGGCGCGCAGCCGGCGCAGCAGCGGCGGGAAGGCGTTGGTGGCCAGCACCACCTGTCGGGCCCGCACGGACCCGGGGGCGCCGTCGGGTCCACCGGCCGTGCTGGCGCGCAGCGCGGACCCTTCGCGGCGCAGGCCGGTGACCCGGGTGTGCTCGTGGATCCGCACGCCGAGCTCCCGGCAGGCCCGCCGCAGGCCCCAGGCCAGCCGGGCCGGGTCGAGCATGGCCACCCGGTCGGTGTCCCACAGCCCGCCGAGGTACGTCGGCGAGTCGACCTCGGCGCGCACCTCGTCGGCGTCGAGCAGCCGGACCCGGCGGCCGTACCGGCGGGCCAGCTCGGCGTCCTCGGCGAGCCCGGCGAGCTGGTACGGGGCGAGGGCCACCGCCAGCTCGCCGGTGCGCTCGAAGTCGCAGTCGATGCCGAACCGGGCGACGGTCTCCCCGATCGCGTCCAGGTTCTCCCGGCCGAGCCGTTCCAGCCGGTCGATCTCGTCGGGGAACCGGTCCACCCCGTTGGCCAGCCCGTGCGTCAACGAGGCGGCGCAGAAGCCGCCGTTGCGCCCGGACGCCGCCCAGCCGCAGGTGCCCGCCTCGACCAGCAGCACGTCCCGGTCGGGGTGGTCCTGCTTGGCGAGCAGCGCCGCCCAGAGTCCGCTGTAGCCGCCGCCGACGACCAGCAGGTCGGCGGTGTGGGTACCGTGCAGCGGCGGCAGCGGGTCGGGCCGTTCCGGGCGGTCGAGCCAGTAGGGTACGGGCGCCGCGTCGGCGAGCGCCCGGCCGGTATGCGGGAGGGTCATGACGGGCTCTTCGCCGGTTGGCCGGGCGCCGGGACGGCCGCGAGGTGGCCGCGCCGGGTCCGCCGGCCGCGCAGCGAGCTGACCCCGACCAGCAGCAGCGCGATGCCGAACATCGCCGTGCCGATGACGTTGACCTGCGGCGGGATGCCCCGCTGGGCGGCGCCCCAGACGTACATCGGGAAGGTGACGGTGGTGCCGGCGTTGAAGTTCGTGATGATGAAGTCGTCGAAGCTGAGCGAGAAGGCCAGCAGCGCGGCGGCCACGATCCCGGGCAGCACCAGCGGCAGGGTGATCCGCCGGAAGGTCTGCCACTCGCTGGCGTAGAGGTCCATCGCGGCCTCCTCCAGCCGCCGGTCCATCCCGGCGAGCCGGGCCTTGACCGTGACCACCACGAACGACACGCAGAACATGACGTGGGCGATGACGATGGTCCAGAAGCCCTGCGGCACCCCGGCGGAGACGAAGAGGGCGAGCAGCGAGGTGCCCATCACCAGCTCCGGGGTGGCCATCGGCAGGAAGATCAGCACGTTGAGCCCGGACCGGCCGCGGAACCGGTGCCGGACCAGGGCGAAGGCCATCAGGGTGCCGAGCACGGTGGCGACGAGCGTGGCGATGAAGCCGATCTGCACGCTGCGCAGCACCGCGTCGCACATCTCCGAGCTGGCGCAGGGCTGCCGCCAGTTGCCCAGGGTGAACTCGTGGAAGTCGTACGACAGGCGGCTGGACGGGCGGTTGAAGGAGAGGCCGGCGACCACCAGGATCGGCAGGGCGAGATAGCCGAGGACCAGCAGGGCGACACCCATCACCCAGCGGTCGGCGAGCCAACGGGACAGCCTCATTTACACCACCTCGTCCGTGCCGGCCCGGCGCAGGTAGACGAAGACCACCGCGAGGATCGCCGCCATCAGCAGGAACGACAGCGCCGCGCCCTGCGGGTAGTCGAGCCGGACCAGGAACGCCGAGTCGATGACGTTGCCGATCATGTACTCGTTGGGGGTGCCGAGCAGCTCCGCGTTGATGTAGTCACCGGTGGCCGGGATGAAGAAGAGCAGCGTGCCGGCGATCAGGCCGGGCATCGACAGCGGCAGGGTGACCCGGCGGAACGCCTGCACCGGGCTGGCGTACAGGTCGCTGGCCGCCTCCAGCAGCCGGGGGTCCAGCCGTTCCAGGCTCGCGTACAGCGGCAGCACCAGGAAGGGCAGGAAGTTGTACGTCAGGCCGAGCACCACCGCGATCGGGGTGGCCAGCAGCCGGCCGTCCGGGGCGAGCAGGTGCACGTCGCGCAGCAACCCGACCAGCGCGCCGTTGTCCGACAGGATGGTCTTCCAGGCCAGGGTGCGGACCAGGAAGCTGGTGAACATCGGGGCGATCACGCAGACCAGCAGCAGGTTCTTCCACCGGCCGGCCCTCTGGGCGATCGCGTACGCCAGCGGGTAGCCCATCAGCAGGGCCAGCACCAGCGCGATCCCGGCGTAGGCGAAGGACCGGGCGAACTGCGGCCAGTACGCCTGCAACGCCTCCGGGTAGTTGCCGAACGCCCAGGTCAGCGCGTACCCGGTGGAGAGCGAGCCGCTGGGGTCGTAGAGGCTGGCGGCGGCGAGCTGGAACAGCGGCACGGCGAAGAAGACGAAGAGCCAGGCCGCGCCGGGCACCAGCAGCAGGTACGGCAGCAGCCGGTGCCGCCCCCGCCGGGGTGGTGGCGCCGGGGCCGCCGGGCCCGACGGGGTGGGTACGTGGGCGAGAGCCGTCACGACGACGCCCCGACCGGCTCGTCGAGCAGCGGGGTGGTGCGGTCCTGCTGGCCCGGCTCGCGGGGCAGCAGGAAGGCGTGCCGCGGGTCCCAGTGCGCCACCACCGAGGTGCCCACCGGGAGCTGGCCGCCGAGCCCGCTGTTGGCCGCGAACGCGGAGAGCTCGCTCCCCCAGCCGGTGCGCACCAGGTACTGGGTGCTGACCCCCACATAGGAGGCGTCGGTGACCACCCCGGTGACGTGCTGGTGGCCACTGGGAACCTGATCGGCGGAGCCGACCAGGTGCAGCTTCTCCGGGCGTACCCCCAGGTAGACCGGGCCCCGGTCGACGCGGGCGCGGTCGGCGGGCACGGAGAGACGGGCGCCGTGGGCGGTGACCGGCACCTCGGACCCGGCGGGGCCGGCGGCCTCGGCGGCGAGCAGGTTGGACTGGCCGAGGAAGTTCGCCACGAACGCGGTGGCCGGGTACTCGTAGAGGTCGGCCGGTGCGCCGAGCTGCTCGATCTGCCCGGCGTTCATCACCGCGACCGTGTCGGCCATGGTCATGGCCTCCTCCTGGTCGTGGGTGACGTGCACGAAGGTGATGCCGACCTCGGTCTGGATCCGCTTCAGCTCGATCTGCATCTGCCGGCGCAGCTTCAGGTCGAGCGCGCCGAGCGGCTCGTCGAGCAGCAGCACCTGCGGGTGGTTGATCAGGGCGCGGGCCAGCGCGACCCGCTGCTGCTGCCCGCCGGAGAGCTGGGCCGGGCGGCGCCGGCCGTAGCCGTCGAGCTGCACCAGCGACAGCATCCGCTGGACCTGGTCGTCCACCTTGCGGATGCCGCGCCGGCGCAGTCCGAAGGCGACGTTCTCCGCGATGTCGAGGTGCGGGAAGAGCGCGTAGCTCTGGAACACGGTGTTCACCGGCCGTCGGTACGGCCGCAACCGGGCGATGTCCCGGTCGCCGAGCAGCACCTGACCGCTGGTCGGTTCCTCCAGGCCGGCGATCATCCGCAGGGTGGTGGTCTTGCCGCAGCCGGAGGCGCCGAGCAGGGCGAAGAAGGAGCCCTGCGGGATGGTCAGGCTGAGGTCGTCCACCGCGGTGAAGACGCCGAACCGCTTGGTCAGGTTGGCCAGCCTCAGGTCGCCGGCCGGTGACTCGTGTCCCATCGTCCTCACGCCCCGATGACCTGCTGGAACTTGGACTCGTACTCCTTCTCCTGCTTCTCGTCCAGGGCCATGAAGACCTTGGACTTCGACAGCAGGGTCTCGTCCGGGAAGATCAGCGGGTTGGCGGCCAGCTCCGGGTCGATCTTCTCCATCTCGGCCTGGGCGCCCTTGACCGGGCAGATGTAGTTGACGTACGCGGCGAGCTTCGCGGCGACCGCCGGGTCGTAGTAGTAGTTGATCAGCTCTTCGGCGTTGCCCTTGTGGGTGGCCTTGTTCGGCACCATCATGTTGTCGCTGAAGAGCATCACGCCCGACTCCGGCGCCACGAACTTGATCTTCTCGTCCTCGCCGGTGAGCTGGATGACGTCGCCGGACCAGCCGATGCACGCGGCGATGTCGCCCTTGGCCAGGTCGGGGGCGTAGTCGTTGCCGGTGAACTTGCGGATCTGCCCCGAGTCGACGGCCTTCTTGAGCTTGTTGAGCGCGTCGTCGAACTGGGCGGGGGTGAAGTTGGCCGGGTCGTGGCCGTTGGACTGCATCAGCAGGCCCATGGTGTCCCGCATCTCGCTCAGCGCGGTCACCTTGCCCTTGAGGTCGGGGCGGGTGAGCAGTTCGTCGACGGTGCGGATCTCCTTGGTGACGTTGCCGTTGTAGGCCAGGCCGGCGAGGCCCGACTGCCACGGGATGGAGATCCGGTTCTCCGGGTCGAAGGGGCGGTTGAGCAGCGACGGCAGCAGGTTGGCCGTGACGTTCGGGATCTTCGCCGGGTCGAGCTTCTGGATCCAGCCGAGGCGGATCATCCGGGCGGCCATCCAGTCGGTGAGGACGATGATGTCCCGCCCGGTGGCCTGACAGCCGGCCAGCTGGTTCTGCACCTTGCCGAAGAACTCGTTGTTGTCGTTGATGTCCTCGGTGTACGTGACCTGGATGCCGGTCTTGGCGATGAAGGCGTCCAGGCTGGGCCGCTTCGACTCGTCCTTCTCGTCCACGTCCATGTACTGCGGCCAGTTGGAGAAGGCGAGCTTCTTCTCGGTGCCGGAGAGGTCCTCGCTCTTGCAGCCTTCCTCGGTCTGGGTCGCGGCCTTGGTGCCGCAGCCGGCGAGCGCGCCGCCCGCGGCGAGCAGGGCGGCCGAGGAGAGGGTGCCGGTGAGCAGCCCGCGCCGGGTGAGGGGCTTCAGGGGAGTACGCATTGACGACTCCTAGGGGGTCGTCCGTCGGCGGCGGGGAAGGGGGGTGACGCGCCGGCGGGGGAGGTCAGGGGCCAGGGACGACTGATCCTGACATGAGGTGACCTTCCTTACAAGGGATTCCGTTGCGGGAATAGCTTCACACGACGAATTACGCCAGACTGCGCGGTGGCACTAGGCTCAGCCCTGGAAACGGACATGGGGAGCGGTCGATGACCAACCGGCAGCAGGAGAACGGCAACGGCGCGCGCCGCGTCACCGTGCGTGAGGGCGCGAGTCACGCTCTGCTCGACGACGTGGCGAAGCAGATCATCGAGCAGCTCCAGGAGGACGGCCGGCGGCCGTACGCCAGCATCGGCAAGGCGGTCGGGCTCTCCGAGGCGGCGGTACGCCAGCGGGTGCAGCGACTGCTCGACGCCGGGGTGATGCAGATCGTCGCGGTGACCGACCCGCTCCAACTGGGCTTCCCCCGGCAGGCCATGATCGGCCTGCGCACCGACGGCGACCTGGAGGCGGTGGCCGACCGGCTGGCCGAGTTCGACGAGATCGACTACGTGGTGATCACCGCCGGCTCGTTCGATCTGCTGGCCGAGGTGGTCTGCCGCAACGACGCCCACCTGCTGGAGATCCTGCAACGGCTGCGCGCCGTCGAAGGGGTGCTGGCCACCGAGGCGTTCGTCTACCTCAAGCTGCGCAAGCAGACCTACAGCTGGGGCACGGCCTGACCGACGGCCGCCGGCCTGTACGGATTCCGTGGCGGTAGCCATGGGCGGTCGCCGAATTCGTTGCCTCGGAGACGATTCACTGCCGATCCCACTTGCTTTGCGCCGTCGGACTGTGCGATAACCGTGGGCAGAGCGGCCGGTGCCACCCCCTGATCCGGCCCGAGACCCGATGGGGCTGACATGGCCAACGCCACCGACCACCTCTGGATGCACTTCACCCGGATGGCGAGCTACTCCGCCGGCGAGGTACCGACCATCGTCCGCGGTGAGGGCGCGTACGTCTGGGACTCCCAGGGCCGCCGCTACCTCGACGGGCTCGCCGGGCTCTTCGTCGTCAACGCCGGCCACGGCCGCACCGAGCTGGCCGAGGCGGCCGCCAAGCAGGCCGGCGAGCTGGCCTACTTCCCGCTCTGGTCGTACGCCCACCCGAAGGCCGTCGAGCTGGCCGAGAAGATCGCCTCGCTCACCCCCGGCGACCTGAACCGGGTCTTCTTCACCACCGGCGGTTCCGAGGCCGTCGAGGCGGCCTGGAAGCTGGCCCGGGCCTACTTCAAGCGCACCGGACAGCCCAACAAGCACAAGGTGGTCAGCCGGTACATCGCGTACCACGGCACCTCGATGGGCGCGCTGTCGATCACCGGGCTGCCCGGCATCAAGAGCGACTTCGAGCCGCTGGTCCCGGGCGGCATCAAGGTGCCGAACACCAACTTCTACCGCGCCCCCGAGCACGGCGACTCCCCGGAGGCGTTCGGCCGCTGGGCCGCCGAGGAGATCGGCCGGGCCATCGAGCGGGAGGGGCCCGACACCGTCGCCGCGGTCTTCCTGGAGCCGGTGCAGAACTCCGGCGGCTGCTTCCCGCCGCCGCCCGGCTACTTCGAGCGGGTCCGGGAGATCTGCGACGCCTACGACGTGCTGCTCGTCTCCGACGAGGTGATCTGCTCCTGGGGTCGGCTCGGCGAGTACTTCGGCGCCGTCCGGTACGGCTACCAGCCCGACATCATCACCACCGCCAAGGGCATCACCTCCGGGTACGCCCCGCTCGGCGCGATGATCGCCAGCGACCGGTTGATGGAGCCGTTCCTCACCGAGACCGGCATGTTCGCCCACGGGGTGACCTTCGGCGGTCACCCGGTCTCCTGCGCGGTGGCCCTGGCCAACCTGGAGGTCTTCGCCCGCGAGGACCTGATCGGGCACGTCCGCGCCAACGAGGACGCCTTCCGGTCCACCCTGGAGAAGCTGTACGACCTGCCGATCGTCGGCGACGTCCGGGGCGACGGGTACTTCTACGGCATCGAACTGGTCAAGGACAAGGCGACCCGGGCGACCTTCGACGAGGCCGAGTCGGAGCGGCTGCTGCGCGGCTTCCTCTCCAGCGCGCTCTTCTCCGCCGGGCTCTACTGCCGGGCCGACGACCGGGGCGACCCCGTCGTGCAGCTCGCCCCGCCGCTGATCGCCGAGCAGCAGCAGTTCGACGAGATGGAGCAGATCCTGCGCGCGGTGCTGACCGAGGCATGGGCGCGCCTGTGACCGGAGACGGGCCGACGTCGGACGGGGCCGGGTCTCGCGACGGCGAGCACCGGCCCCGCGCCGTCGGGGCCACCGACCGCACCCGGGTACGCCGGCTGCCCGAACTCGCCGTCGCGGACCGGGCCGTCCTGCACGCCGTGCTCGACGCCGGCCGGGTCGGGCACCTGGCCATCGCCGACGCCGGGCAGCCGTACGCGCTGCCGGTGTCGTACGCCCGCGACGGCGACCGGGTGCTGGTGCACGGCTCCACCGGCAGCCGGCTCTTCCGGCACCTCCTCGCCGGCGCGCCGGCCTGCCTGACCGTGACCCTGCTCGACGGCCTGGTGCTGGCCCGCAGCGCCTTCGCGTCCTCGATGAACTACCGGTGCGCCATGGTGCTCGGCGCGCTGACCGCGCTCGACGGCGAGGAGAAGCTGGCCGCGCTGGAACGGCTCACCGCCCACCTGCTGCCCGGCCGCTGGGCGGAGATCCGGCCGCCGTCGGCGAAGGAGCTGGCCGCCACGCTGGTGCTCGCCCTGCCGCTGGACGAGTGCTCGGTGAAGGTCAGCGCCGGGCCGCCCGACGACCCGGACGACGACCTGGACCAGCCGGTCTGGGCGGGCGTGGTGCCGGTCGTCGAGACGCTCGGCGCTCCGCAGCCCGATCCACGGCTGCGCCACGACCTGCCCGCGCCGCGATGGTGACGGGCTACCGGGAGCTGTCGTACTGGCTGTCCAGCGTGGACGGGCCGTTGACCCCGCGCGGCGCGCTGCCCGGTGACCGCGACGCGGACGTGGTGATCGTCGGGGCCGGCTACACCGGGCTGTGGACGGCGTACTACCTGGCGGTGGCCGACCCGACGCTGCGGATCACCGTGCTGGAGGCCGAGATCGCCGGGTACGGCGCCTCCGGCCGCAACGGCGGCTGGTGCTCGGCGCTCTTCCCCACCTCGCTGCCCGCGCTGGCCCGCCGGCACGGCCGGGACCGGGCCCTGGCCATGCAGCGGGCCATGCACGAGACCGTCCGCGAGGTGGGCCGGGTGGTCGCCGCCGAGGGCATCGACTGCGACTGGCAGCCCGGCGGGACGGTGGTGCTGGCCCGCACCGAGGCCCAGCTCGGCCGGGCCCGGGCCGCCGTCGCCGAGGCCCGCGAGCACGGCCTGGACGACGACGACCTGGTGCTGCTCGACGCCGCCGGGGCCGCCGGCCGGTGCGCCGCCGCGGGGGTACGCGGTGGGACGTACACCCCGCACTGCGCCGCCGTGCACCCGGCCCGGCTGGTCCGCGGGCTGGCCGAGGCGGTGGAACGCCGCGGGGTGACGGTGTTCGAGCGGACGCCGGTGACGGCGGTCCGGCCCGGTGCGGCGGTGACCCCGCACGGCACCGTCCGGGCGCCGGTCGTGGTCCGCGCCACCGAGGGGTACACGCCGGGGCTGCCCGGGCAGCGCCGCGTGCTCGCCCCGGTCTACTCGCTGATGGTGGCCACCGAGCCGCTGCCGGAGGAGACCTGGGCGCGGATCGGGCTGGCCGGGCGGGAGACCTTCTCCGACTACCGGCACGTCATCATCTACGGCCAGCGCACCGCCGACGGGCGGCTCGCCTTCGGTGGGCGCGGCGCGCCCTACCACTTCGGCTCCCGGGTCACCCCCGGCCACGACCGGGAGCCGCGGGTCTTCGCCGCGCTGCGTCGGGTGCTCGGCGAACTCTTCCCGGTGCTCGGCCCGGAGGTGCCGGTCAGCCACGCCTGGGGCGGGCCGCTCGGGGTGGCCCGGGACTGGTCCGCCTCGGTCGGGCTGGACCGGTCCGGGTTGGGCTGGGCGGGCGGTTACGTCGGCGACGGCGTGGGCACCAGCAACCTCGCCGGCCGTACCCTGGCCGACCTGATCCGGGGCGAGGAGAGCGACCTGGTGGGGCTCCCCTGGGTGAACCACCGCTCCCCCCGGTGGGAACCGGAGCCGCTGCGCTGGCTCGCCGTCAACGCCGGCCTGAAGCTGATGTTCTCCGCCGACCGGGCGGAGGCGCGCTCCGGCCGCCCCTCGCGCCGCGCCGCCGCCTTCTCCCGCCTCCTCGGCCACTGACCGGCGCCCGCGAGCGCATCGGCGACCGGCTCAGCCGGGGTCCGTCGTCCCGTTCTCCGTCGCCGGAGCGGGCACCCGGCCCTGCGGCGTCGGCCTCGGCCGGGGAGCGGCCGGGGCGTCGGTGATCGACAGCAGCACGAAGGACAGGTTCAGCGCGAGATCGCGTCGCGCCTGTGCCAACCGCTCCACCTCGGCCGACCCGATGCTCGACGCGGTGGTGGAGAAGATCCGCCACACCTCGGCGTGGAAGGCGAGCACCACGCGCACCTCCCGGCGTACGGAGGCGACCCGGTCGTCGGCTGCCGGCTCCGCTCGTGAGCCGTCGTCCGCCACGCCGACCGCTTCGGTGGCGAACCGGTCGGGCGGCACCGCCCGGGTACGCAGCCGGGCGAAGACGGCGAACAGGTCCGCCGGCCACTCCTCCTCGCCGGGGGTGCCGGCCAGGGTCGCCCCGGCGTAGCGGGCCAGCTCTTCGCGGAGCACCCGCTCGGTCACCGCGCTGATCCACGCCTTGCCGGTCGTCTCCAGGCCGGCGTTGATGATCGAGCGCATCACCCGGATGGAGTCGCGGGGGATGCCGCCGGACAGGCAGTAGCAGAGCTGGATGTACGGCTCGGACAGGCCGAGGACCCGCCGCTGCAACAGCTCACGCGTCTCGTCCAGCGACATCGGCAGGGCATAGACGACCTCGTCGAACGCGCTGTCGACCTCGGTCCGGACGGTCAACCCCCGCCGCTCGAAGTCGATCATCGCGTCCTGGGACACGGACACGATGAAGTAGCTGCGGTAGACCCCGAAGATGGCCTTCAGGTCGTTGATGAACTGCCGCGCGTCGTCCTTGTCCCCGATCTTGTCGAGCTCGTCGATGGCGATGACGACCCGGCCGCGCGCCGTGGCGCGTTCGATCAGGCTGCGCAGCCGCGCCACCATCTCCGGCATCGTGATGGCGCGCCGCGCGAGCAGGGTCGAGTCGGTCTGGGACAACTCGGCGGCGAGCTTCACCGCGGCGCCCGCGCCGGCGCTCACCTTGGCCGCCCGGGCCACCGAGTCGGACTGGTCGTACACCAGCACGTTACGCAACGCCTCCGCGTCCGCGTACAGCGGTGCCCACGGCGAGTCGGGGACGGTGGCAGCCGTACGGGCGCTGGCGTCGACCAGTTCCGCGTCGAGCCGGCGGTCGGCGGTGCGCCGCGCCCGACGGACTCCGGCCGCGACCAGCGCGAGGATGAGGGCGAGGCCGGCCACGGTCGGCGCCCACCGCAGGACGGGCTCGCGCAGCTCCACCACCACCTGCCACCAGTGCTGGTGGGCCACGGCGACGAGCGCGGCGGCGGCGACCGCCAGATGAAGATGCAGGTGGCGGACGACCAGCACCGCGCCGAGCAACCGCTCCGGGACAAGCTGCACCACGAGCGCCACCGCCGCGGCCACCACGGCCACGATCGACAGCGGGATGCGCAACTCCGCCGCCGGCAGGGTCGCCCGCAGCGCGGCGATGGTGGCCACCGCGGTTCCGCCGACGAGGAGATAGGCGGCGATCCGACCGGCCGGCGCGGAGGTGAACAGGCGGCGTACCCGCCGGTCGGCCGAGCGCCCCGTCTCCGCCAGCGACGGCCCGGGGCGAGCGGGTTCCGGGCCGGCGGGCGGGCCGATCGCGGTGCACACCTCCAGGGCCAGGTGGGTGAAGAAGTCCACCGCCACGTACCGGACCGGAGCGGACAGGTAGATCCGCAAAAGCGGCTCGTCCCAGATGGCGAAACCCTCGTCGGTCAGTGCCCGGAGGATGGTGGTCTTGCCGACCCCTCGGGGACCGGAGAGCCCGACACTGCCGCCCGGCAGTTGCCGCAACAGTCGGACCAGCCGGTTCATCGACCCCGTCGCGATCTCGAACCGCTGGTCGTCGACCTCCCCGAGGCCGGGCGCGCTGATGACCGTGAACTCCCGGGGGTCCACCGGTCCGGCGGCCGCCGACCCGCTCGCCCGCTCGTTCAGGTAGGTACGGATCTGCGGCAGCACCTGCTGCTCCAGGACCGCACGGCGGATCCGCAGCTCCAGCTCCTCGATGCGGGAGACGACGTCGCGGTAGTCGACGTCGTCGTCGATGATCCGGGCGACCCGGGCGTCGATGGCCCGGCGGTCCAGGATGTTCGGTTCCGACTGGCGGCGCTGTCGGCGCAGCACCCGCACGACCAGGCCGACGACGAGCACGGCACCGAGGAGACCGGCCACCGCGATCGGCACGACGGCGGCCGACGTCGGCAACAGTTCCTCTTGGGCGAGCCACACGGGGACCGTGAACAGCCCGACGAGCAGGAGGAGGTGCAGGACTCCCAGCGGCTTCGCCAGGGCGGGGTGGAGGCCGCGCCGCCAGTCGGCCGGTATGCCCCAGGCGACGAACCACAGCGGCTCGAGCACCCGGTCGATGACGTCGTAGGGCACCTTGCCTCGGCGGTAGACGGCCCGCCAGAAGGGGTCGACGACGTTGCGGATCGCGGTGGTGATGAAGACCCGCTCCTGCTCCAGCTCAGCCAGCTGGGCCAGTTCCGCTCCATGGGGCTGCAACAGGCGGGGACGGAGCTGCTGGAGATGGCGCTTGATCTGCTCCGGTCCCAGGCCGACCCGTACGGAAGCGCCGCTCACCTCGTCCAGGCCCAGGGCCTCTTCCACGGCCTGGTCGAAGATCGAGTCGCCGGCGCTGTCCACCCCAGGCACCTCCGGCTCGGCGTCGACATCGGCGCCCGCGGGAACGCGACGGCGGACGGCAGGTCGACCTCATGCCGGTGACCGCCCATCGGGGCGAACGCCGCGTCGGTTACGGGCGGCGGCGCGTGATTCACGTCCGCCTGACGCCGGAGCCTAGTGCGGGCCGCCTGCGGAGAACCCGATCCGTCTCGTTCCGGACAGTCGGGACCGCGGGGTACCGGGACGTGCTACCCGGCGCCGGTCAGTGGTTGGGCGGGATGACGCGGAGGTGGCCGCGGCGGCCGGTCTGGTTGCCCTGGTGGACGGGCTGGTCGTCCTCGGGCGGCCGGGGGGCCACCGGGCGGGCGGCCTCGCGGACGGCCTCGGCGAGGGCGACCAGGTCGTCGGTGGTGGGCGGGGGCGGCTCGAACTCGCCCTCGTGCCGGACGACGTCCCAGCCCCGGGGGGCGGTCAGGCTCCGGGCGTGCGGCTCGCAGAGGTCGTACGTGTGCGGCTCGGCGAAGGCCGCCAGCGGGCCGACCACGGCTGTCGACTCGTTGTAGACATAGGTCAATGTGGCGACCGCTTGCCGGGGGCAGCCGTTACGGGAGCAGCGCCGTGGTGACCTCACGTGCGGCAGGGTATCCCCAATACCGGGTACGGCGCACCGGTTCGCGTTCCGACACGCCCGTCACGGTGATCACAATTCGCGCCTGTCGCATCCCGGCGCGCCCGGAGGCGGCGGTGCCGCAGGCCGGGCCCGCGCGGCAGCTACCCTGGCCTCATGACGAGCCCGGAACACCGCCGCCCCGGCTCCGGCCGGCGCACCCACCGCGACCGCCACGGTCGCGGCCTGCGGGGGCGGCTGGTGCCGGCGACCGTCCCGCTGGCCCGGACCAAGGCGGAGGTCTTCGACGACCTGGTGCTGGACACCGTCGAGACCCTGGAACGCCGCTTCGCCAAGGAGCTGGCCGGCGTCGAATTCGCCGTGGAGGACGTCCCGCCGGACCTGAACGTCTACGACTCCGACGTGCTGGAGGACGGCGAGGTCCCGCTGGCCCGACTCCTGCCGGGCCGTCCCGGCCGGCAGGAGGTGCCGCCGCGGATCGTGCTGTACCGCCGGCCGCTGGAGTTCCGCGCGATGGACCGCGAGGACCTCGCCGACCTGGTGCACGACGTGATCATCGAGCAGGTGGCGAACCTGCTCGGGGTCGACCCGGACGAGCTGGCCTGACCGACCCCCGGGTCGGCCGCCCCCGCGACCGACCATCGGGCGCGAGCCGGGCGGCCCCCACCGCCCCGGCTCCGCGTCAGCTCAGGCGGCCCGCCGCTTGAGCTTGCGCCGCTCCCGCTCGGAGAGCCCACCCCAGATCCCGAACCGCTCGTCGTGGCCGAGAGCGTATTCGAGGCACTCCGTCTTGACCTCGCACCGCGAACAGATGCGCTTCGCCTCGCGGGTCGAGCCGCCCTTCTCGGGAAAGAAAGCCTCCGGGTCGGTCTGCGAGCAGAGCGCCCGCTCCTGCCACTCCGGCGCGTTCCCGAGCAGGTCGGCCACTTCAAGCTGGCCGTCCATCAGATGCCTCCTTGTCGCGCACCGGCGTCATCGCCGCTGCAACCCCCCACGCGAAAGGCGTGCTTGTCCGTCCGGTCCAAATTTGTTGCGTTCCGCGCGAACAACCCCATTCAAATTACACGCGTGTAATGCGTGCGCCGTCAAGCCGAACTTGATAATGGAGTCGCCCTCCCGACACGCTTCCGGACGGCCACTCGGACCACCCGGCCTCGCAACCTGCCCTATCGATTCAGACCCCTGAGGAGTAACGCCCTCTCCGGCGAGTTGCCCGAGATTTCTGCTGTGGCGTCGCCATCGTGGACACCGCCGAGGCACGCCGGCGGAGGCTCCGGTGGACCGGCCACCAAGATCAGGATTTCGGTGGGGCACAGGTTAACGCGGTTCGGTCGAGGCTGCCCGTCGAGCCGGAAATGCCGACAGCGCCCCGTCCACAATGTGGACGGGGCGCGGCGACGGACCGGGGTGCGACGATCAGCCCGCCCCCGGTGGAGCGCTGGTCGGCCAGGTGAATTCGGCGATCGCGCCACCCGTGACGGAGATCGCTCCCGCGGGCGTACTGTCGTCCCACCAGACGGTATAGAGGCCCGCCGGCAGGTCCGGGTAGACAGCACTGTGGAACACCCCGTCCCGGACGATCCGCTCACGGACCGCGGAGTGGGTGCGCGGCCCGGCGGCCCGGTCGGCGCGACCGATCTCGATTTCCCGGCCGAGCAGGTCGCGTCCGGTGTGAATGATCAACGCACCCGTGTCGCCACCGAGATCGAGCAGGACGGTGCCGCTCTCCGTCGGCCCGTACGCGTGTCGATATCCGTGCATTCCCGACTCCCTCCGCTCAGGACCGCGCCGACGGCGGATTGTTGAACCCGTCGTACGGCGTGCCCAGGAAGGGGAAGTTGCGCAGGAAGGGCGCCGTCACGTCGGCGGCGCTCAGCCCCGGGGTCACCGCGCCGGCGGCCGCGTCCGGGGTGAACGTCCGGTCCACCAGCGGGACGGTGACCCCGGCGATGGCCCGCAGTGCGATGCTCACCACGTCGTCGCCGACCCGCCGGCCGTTGGGGAAGCCGGCCAGGTCACCGCCGAGCACCCCGAACCGGTCCGGTTCGGCGCTCGGCCTGATCGCCGTGTTCAGCCGGAGCATGTCGGCCTGGATGTCCCCGGTGGCGTTGGTGAAGCCGTCGATCAGCCCGGCCGGGATGCCGGTGAGCAGGATCGCCGCCAGGTCCGCGCGCGGCTTCCGCGACTTGTTCAGCGCGTCCAGGTTGGGGAAGACGCCCGGGTAGAGGGCGGGGAGCAGGGCGGCCAGCTCGGGCTGCTCGACGAACCGGGCGAACCGCTTGTCCTCCGACGGCGGCAGCGAGTTCCACAGGTCCTTCTTGGACATCGGCACGATGACCTCGTTGAAGAGCGGATTGCCGAGCCGGGACACCTGCGTCCACGGTCCGGCGGCGGTGTCCGCGGCCACCTTGTCGCCGAGCACCCGGACCTGCTGACGGGAGGCGGTGGTCCACACGCCGATGATCGACGCGCGGTCGCCGGCGCCGTACCGGTTGGCCTTGCGGCGCACCCTGTTCAGCGGCACCTGCACCGCGATGCTGTGCACGTTCATCCGGTCCAGCGCGTTGACCGGCTCCCCCTCGGTCCGGAAGACCTTCTTCCCGGCCACGTGCAGCTGCTGGAACGGCCGCAGGGTGCCCAGGTCGAAGATGGCCCCGAGGTCCACGAAGAAGCCGTCGGCGCGCTGCCCGGCGAAGACCCGCTCCCCGGTGGAGAGCGAGTACGTCGCCTGGCGCACCAGGTCGGCGTAGCGCGGAGTGGAGAGCGGCCCGACGTTGCACGGCGGGCAGGGCAGCTTGTGGGCGAGCACGTGTTCCCGTCCGTCGGCCACCCGGGTCAGCCGGTAGAACTGCCGCCGATTCCAGTTTTTGCTGTCCAACGACTCGATCGGGCCGGTGTTGTAAAGAAAACTGTTCGGATTGGTGATCTCGGTGGTGAATTCGAAGCGGTAGGTCACGTCGGGACGGCCGTCACCGTCGTTGTCGATATGGATCTCGTAGCGCACGTCGTCGCCGAACTCGAAGAAGTTCGGCCCGCCGGAGGGGAGCTGCAACGGCACGTAGTTCGCGATCAGCGTCACCGAGTCGGGCTTGTCGGGGCTGACGAAGGCGTACAGGTCGGAGCTGTCGGCGACCGGGTCCTTGGCTATCTCCGGTGCTTCGCGGTGGGAGGACATGGCGGACCAACCTTTGCGGGATCAGGACGGAGTCGGGTGAGCACGGCCGGGCGCCGGGAGCCCGCGCCGGGCCGGAGGGAAGGCGGGACCGGCCGGCTCAGGGCCGGCCGGCGGCGCGGCGCAGCCGGTCCGCCAGGCCGCGGTCGCGTACCTCGATCCGGGAGGCGCCGACGAAGACGTCCATCGTCCCGGAGGCGGCATCGCGCAGGTGGACGACGATCGGATCGTCCTTCGCGCCGGCGGACGACGTGTTCTGCGCGGCCGACAGGCCCGGCACGGTGAGCGCCGCCGCGCCGAGCGTGGCGCTCGCCGCGGCGGTCAACGTCTGCCGGCGGGTCAGTCGCGGCCAGGGCCGCTTCCGCTCTTCACTCGTCATGGGGCACCTTTCCTCCGGCGGCGCCACAGCGCCCGCGGGTGGCTCGCGAGGGGTCACCGGCGGCGGTCCTCGCCTCAACCGCCGCCGGCGTCCAGTGGTACGGCCGGCGCCCGGGAAAGGTTCGACGCTATCTCCGGGCGTGACCGTACGCGGTCGTCCGCTTGCGCGCCGGGCGTCCGGCGGCCGTCGCGATGGCCCGCAACTGCTCCTCCGAGCGGGCCGAACCGTTGCCGGAGCCTGCCATCCGGGAGATCGTCTCCTCCATCAGCGTGCCGCCCAGGTCGTTGCAGCCGCCGTTGAGCATCGCCACCGTGCCCTCGTCGCCCAGCTTCACCCAGGAGCACTGGATGTTGTCGATCCGGCCGTGCAGCAGCAGCCGCGACATCGCGTGCACCACCCGGTTCTCCCGCCAGGTGGGGCCGGGCCGGGCGATGCCGGCCAGGTAGATCGGGGCGTTGGTGTGCACGAACGGCAGCGCCACGAACTCGGTGAACCCGCCGGTGCGGTCCTGCACCTGCGCGAGCACCCGGAAGTGGCCGAGCCACTGGAGCGGGTGGTCGACGTGGCCGTACATCATCGTGGAGCTGGACCGGATGCCCAGCTCGTGGGCGGTGCCGACCACCTCGACCCAGGCGGCGGCGGGCAGTTTGCCCTTGGTGAGCACCCAACGCACGTCGTCGTCGAGGATCTCCGCGGCGGTGCCGGGGATGGTGTCCAGCCCGGCCTCGCGCAGCTGGGTGAGCCACTCCCGCACCGGCACGCCGGCCTTGGCGGCGGCGGTGACGATCTCCATCGGGGAGAACGCGTGCACGTGCATCCCCGGCACCCGGGCCTTGATCGCCCGGACCAGGTCGGCGTAGCCGGTCACCGGCATCTTGGGGTCGATGCCGCCCTGGAGGCAGACCTCGCTCGCGCCGGCCGCCCACGCCTCCTCGGCCCGGTCGGCGACCTGCTCGACCGAGAGCCGGTACGCGTCGGCGTCCCGCTCCCGCTGGGCGAAGGCGCAGAACCGGCAACCCACGTAGCAGACGTTGCTGAAGTTGATGTTGCGGTTGACCACGTAGGTCACGTCGTCGCCGACCACGTCCCGCCGGACGTCGTCGGCGAGCCGGCACAGCTCGTCCAGCGCCGGGCCGTCCGCGCCGAAGAGCGCCAGCGCCGCGTCGGCGTTGCCGGGCTCCAGCAGGGCGGCCGGGTCGTCGGCCGCCAACCGCAGGCCCGCCCGCAGGTCGGCGTCCGCGCCGATCCCGGCCCCGCTCCGGGGTACGCCGACCGCCTCCGGCGCGACCTTGCCGGCGACCTCCGACCAGTCGCCGTAGACGCTGTCGAAGTCGCCCCGCCGGTCGTCGGTACGACCGGTGGTGTCGATGGTGGCGTGCAGGTCGGTCCGCCCGCCGAAGACCTCCTCCGGCTCCTGCCAGGGGCGGCCCACCGGCCGGGCGGACTCCACCGCGAGACCGGTCTCCGGGTCGGCCAGGGCGGTGACGTGCGGCAGCAGCCGCGGGTCGAGCCACGGGTCACCGGCGCGGACGTACTCCGGGTAGATCGTCAGCCGCTCACGCAGGGTGAAACCGGCCTTGTCGGTGTGCCGGGCCAGCTCGTCGAGCTGTGGCCAGGGACGCTCCGGGTTGACGTGGTCCGGGGTGAGCGGGGAGACCCCGCCCCAGTCGTCGATGCCGGCGCGCAGCAGCAGGTCGTACTCGCCCTCGATCAGGTTCGGCGGGGCCTGGATGCGGGCCTTGGGGCCGAGCAGCAGCCGGGTCACCGCCACGGTGACGGCCAGGTCGTGCAGCTCCGCGTCGGGCATGCCGCGCATCGCGGTGTCCGGCTTGGCGCGGAAGTTCTGCACGATCACCTCCTGGAGGTGGCCGTACTCCCGCTGGGCCCGGCGGATCGCGAAGATCGCGTCGACCCGCTCGGCCGGGGTCTCCCCGATCCCGATCAGGATGCCGGTGGTGAACGGCACGCCGACCCGGCCGGCGTCGTCGAGCACCCGGAGCCGGACCGCCGGCTCCTTGTCGGGGGAGCCGAAGTGCGGGCCGCCCGGCTCGGACCAGAGCCGGGTGGCCGCGGTCTCCAGCATCATCCCCATGCTCGGCGCGACCGGCTTGAGCCGTTGCAGCTCCGACCAGGAGAGCACCCCCGGGTTGAGGTGCGGCAGCAGTCCGGTCTCCTCCAGCACCGCCACCGCGCAGGCGCGCAGGTAGTCCAGGGTGGAGTCGTAGCCCCGTTCGTCCAGCCACTTCCGGGCGGCCGGCCAGCGCTCCTCCGGCCGGTCGCCGAGGGTGAACAGGGCCTCCTTGCAGCCCAGCGCCGCGCCCTCCCGGGCGATCGCCAGCACCTCGTCCTGCTCGAGGAAGGCGGCCGGCAGCCGGTGCGGCACCGTGGCGAAGGTGCAGTAGTGACAGCGGTCCCGGCACAGCCGGGTGAGCGGGATGAAGACCTTCTTGGAGTACGTCACCACACCTGGTCGGCCGGCGTCGCGCAGCCCCGCGTCGCGGACCTCGCCGGCGAGGCGCAGCAGCTCGTCCAACGCGGGCCCGCGGGCGGCCAGCAACGCGCTGGCCTCGTCCACGTCGAGGGCGCGCCCGGTGGCCGCCCGGCGCAACGCGCGCTCGATGCTCGCCGTCGTCGGACCGGGGTCGGTGCGATCAGCCATCCGCCCAGCCTATGCGTTGGTCCGGCCGATCGTCCGAGCAGCGGACGGCAGGTGGGACCGGCGCCGCGAGTGCCGACACCGGGGCGGTGGCCGGGTACCGCGCGGTGCTGCCGCCAGGGCCGAGCACGCAGCGTGACCACGCTGGGGAGACATGTCACCGCGAGCGTGATACCTGAGAGGCATCAAGATGCCTGTGCGGTATCACGCTCGCGGTGGAATCCGCTTCCCGTGGGCCGCTGCCCGGCCGGCGCGCAACCCCGGCCGGTGCGGGCGTCGGGGGTCGGCGCGCGCCCGCTACCCGGCCGGGCAGACGCCCGGCCGGTGCTTGTGGCGAGGGTCAGCGGGGGGAGTTCGGGTCGTCCCGGTGGAAGCGCTGGGTCCGGTCGCTGTCGTCGTGCGGTGCGGGAGGCGCCCCGCCCTCGCCCGGCTGGCGCGGGATGGCCTGGGTCGGGTCCGCCGACGGCGGCTGCCCGAACGGCGGGGCGGTGTTCGGCCCGGTGAACGGCGGCGCGGACTGCGGGACTGACCCGAACGGCGGCGCCGGAGGCGGGACGGCCCCGAACGGCGGCGCGGACGGCGCGGCGCCGAAGGGCGGAGCCGACTGCCCGTACTGGCTCGCGGACGGGTAGCTGCCGGCCGACGGGTAACCCCCCGCGGACGGGTAGCCGCCCGGGCCCGGCTGCGGCCAGCCGGGCTGGGGCTGGCCGTACACGCCGGGCTGGGGTGCGGGCTTCGGGACGTGGTAGAGGGTGCGCCAGACCCGGTACACCGCGAAGGCGGCGATCGCGAAGAGCGCCAGCCAGGCGACCCGGGCCAGCATGCCGAGGAACGCGTCCAGCAGCTCCGCCTCGGCCAGCCGGCTCACCAGCCAGACCAGGAGGGAGAGCACGCCGAAGAGGGCGCCGACCGCGTACTCGCCGACCGCGACCTGGGTGATCTGCTTCGCCCGCGGCAGCACCGGGGAGACGTGCGTGGCCAGGAGCACGGCCAGCAGCGGCAGCAGCGCGGACTCCAGGCCGATGAAGGAGAAGTAGGCGCTGCCGGCCCGCCCCGCCCCGGCACCCGGCGCGAGCAGCCGGACCAACCCGACGAAGAGCAGTACGGCGTTCGCGCCGAGCAGCACCAGCGCGGCGAGTTCCCGCAACGGTCCGGTGAGCTGGCGGGCCTTCGCCGCGTCGGTGGACGCGGGATCGGCGGGGCTGGTCACGGGCGCTCCTCAGGGCGAAACGGACAGGTGCCGACGTGAGCCTAGTCTCCCGGGGCGGCGGCGGACCGCAGGCGGCGCGTGCGCGAGGATGGACGACATGCGCATCGTGGTTCTGACCGGCGGCATCGGGGGCGCCCGGTTCCTGCTCGGCGTCCGGGCGTACGCCCGGGAGGTGGGCGCCGAGGTGACCGCCGTGGTCAACGTCGGCGACGACCTTCACCTGCACGGACTCAAGGTCTGCCCCGACCTGGACAGCGTCATGTACACCCTGGGCGGCGGCGCCGACCCGGAGCGGGGCTGGGGCCGGGTCGGCGAGAGCTGGACGGTCAAGGCGGAGCTGGCCGCGTACGGCGCCGAGCCCACCTGGTTCGGGCTCGGGGACAAGGACATCGCCACCCATCTGGTCCGCACCACCATGCTGAACGCCGGTTACCCGCTGTCGGCGGTGACCGAGGCGCTGGCCACCCGCTGGCAGCCCGGCGTACGCCTGCTCCCGGCGACCGACGACCGCCTGGAGACGCACGTGGTCGTGGACGCCGACGGCGGACAGCGGGCGATCCACTTCCAGGAGTGGTGGGTGCGCCACCGCGCGGACATCCCCACCCACCGGTTCGTCTTCGTCGGCGCGGAGACGGCCAAGCCCGCTCCGGGTGTCGCCGAGGCGGTGGCCGGGGCCGACGTGGTGCTGATCGCGCCGAGCAACCCGGTGGTGAGCGTGGCGCCGGTGCTGGCCGTGCCGGGGCTGCGCGAGGCGGTCGCCGAAGGGCCGGCCCGGGTGGTGGGGATCTCGCCGATCATCGGCGGCGCCCCGGTCCGGGGCATGGCCGACCGCTGCCTGTCGGTGCTGGGCGTCGAGTGCAGCGCCACCGGGGTGGGCCGGCTCTACGGTGGGCGCGGCGAGGGCGGCCTGCTCGACGGCTGGCTGGTCGCGCCGGAGGACGCGGGCACCGAGGTGCCCGGGGTGACGGTCCGGTCCGCGCCGTTGCGGATGACCGACGAGGCGGCGACGACGGCGATGGTCCGCGCCGCGATGGAGCTGATGTGAGGCTGGAGATCCTGCCGGTGCCGGGCATCGGCGACGTGACCGAGGGCGACGACCTGGCGGCGCTCATCGCCACCGCCGCGCCGTGGCTGCGCGACGGCGACGTGCTGGTGGTCACCAGCAAGATCGTCTCGAAGGCGGAGGGTCGGCTGGTGGACGTGCCGGCCGACGGGCCGGAGCGGCTCGCCGCCCGGGACGAGGTGCTGGCGGCGGAGACGGCCCGGGTGGTGGCCAGCCGCGGCCCGACCCGGATCGTGCAGACCCACCACGGGTTCGTGATGGCCTCCGCCGGGATCGACGCCTCCAACGTCGACAAGACCCGGCTGGTGCTGCTGCCCCGGGACCCGGACGCCTCCGCCCGGGCGCTCCGCGCCGCGCTGCGCGAACGTTTCCAGCTGGACGTGGCGGTGATCATCAGCGACACCATGGGCCGGCCGTGGCGCAACGGACTCACCGACGTGGCGCTCGGAGTGGCCGGCATGTCCGCCATCCGCGACCACCGGGGCGAGATCGACCCGTACGGCAACGAGCTCCAGCTGACCCAGATGGCCGTGGTGGACGAGCTGGCCGCCGCCGGCGAGCTGATCAAGGGCAAGCGCGACCAGGTGCCGGTGGCGGTGGTCCGCGGCTACCTGCCCGCCGCCCGGGTGGACGACGGTCTCGGGGCGGCCGCGCTGATCCGCGACGCCAGCATGGACCTCTTCTCGCTGGGCACCGCCGAGGCGAGGGTGGCCGGCCTGCGCGCCGCCGCGACCCTGGCCGACCGGCCCGGTGACGGCCCGGTGGACCCGGCCGCGGTCGGCCGGGCGGTGGCCGCCGTGGCCGAGGTGGTCGCCCCCGGCACGGCCTTCACCCACGTCACCGACGACGAGGTACGCGCCGGCCTGGTGGCCACCGTGCCCGGCTGGCCGGAGCACGCCACCGGCCTGGTCCTGGGCGCGGCGCCCACCCCGGTCGACCGGGCGGACCTGGTGCGCTTCGGCGCCGACGTGCAGCGGCTGCGGGCCGCGCTGGCCGCCGAGGGGGTCGGCTCCGCGCTGCTGCCGCCCCCGGCGGGGAGCACGGCCAGCGCCGCGCTGGCGATCTGATCCCGGCCCGCCCCGGCCCCGGTCGCCCGGCGTCCCGACCGAACCGGACCGGAGGGGGCGCGCCGCGTCACCGGTGCTCAGGCGTCCAGGACGGCCCGGCCGAGCGGGGTCAGCGTGTGCAGCACCCGGTTGCGGTCCCGCTGGCTGACCAGCAGACCGGCGTTGCGCAGCACGGTGGTGTGCTGGCTGGCGGCGGCCGGCGAGATGCGCAGGCGGCGCGCCACCTCGCCGGTGGTGCAGCCCTCGTCGGTGGCTTCCAGCACCGCCGCCCGGGTTCGGCCGATCAGCGCGGCCAGCGCCTCCCGCCCGGCCCCGTCCCGGGCCGGGGCGACGCCCCCGCCGGGCGCCGGCACCAGGCCGCCCAGCCGATCCACCGGATACACCAGCACCGGGGGCAGCGCCGGGTCGACCAGGGCGACCGGGGTGCCCGCGCAGAAGAACGACGGCACCAGCAGCAGCCCCCGGCCGTCCAGGTGCAGCTCCCTGCTGTACGGGTAGTCGCGCACCTCCAGCACGCCCGACTCCCACCGCATCGCCGGCCGCAGGCTGGCCAACAGGCCCTCCACACCCCCGTCGAGCAGGGCCCGCGCCCGGCGGGTGCGGTCGGCCTCCACGGCGGCCTCGATCCGTTCCCAGTACGGTTCGAGTGCCATCGACCGGTACTGCGACATCGAGTCGGTCAGCTGCCGCAGCACCTCCGGCTCGCCGCGGGCCAGCCCGGCCGCCCCCGAGGGCAGGACGTGCTCCCCGGCCAGCACGGTCAGGTCCCGGTGCAGCCGCTCGGCCGGGGTGGAGCGGACCGCCTCCAGGCCGGCGTCGAAGCCCTGCACGCTGTCGTACGGGGTGAGGAAGTCGGGGAAGTAGCCGCGGGGCGGGTTGAGGGCGAAGAGCAGCCGCAGCTGGGCGGAGCCGGGGTCGCGGCGCAGCTCGCCGGCGACCCCCCGACGCCAGTGCGCCATCAGCGGGTCGCGGCTGCGTCCCTGGAGCAGGTGCAGGCTGAGGACCAGCTCCCAGACCGGGTCGGCCCCGGGGGCCACCCGGGTCCGGAGGATGTCCTCCCGGGAGAAGTGAATGGTCAGCATGGCGACGCTCCTGTGACGGGCAGAGGGGATGCCCACCGACCGTTCGCACTGTACCCGGCCGGCACTTACCTCCACTTTTAAGCGTGGGATGAAAAGCCTCGACGCCCGTGGCGCCGGTTGGCATGCTGCAACAGCCCGGACGTGATGGCAGGTCCCCTGCCGGTCACGCCACGGGTGCCCCGGACACCGGGGCGGCGCCGGGTCGACCGGGCGGCACCACGAGGGTCTGCGGCTTCACCTCCGCAGAGGTGCCTCCGGTCGCCCCGTCAGCCGATCCAGAGCGCGACCCGGTGGTCCTCGTCGGTGACGTAGTAGCACCGCCCGTCCAGCTCGGCCAGCCCTTCCACGTGGTGGAACGGGGCCAGTTCCGCCACCACCTCGCCGGCGATCCGCTGGTCGTCGGTCGGCGCCCAGCGGAACCGTACGTGCCGGGAGGTGACGTCGCCGCCCGTCGGGTGGTCGTCGAGGAGCACGGACCCCTTGCCGAGGGCGTCGATCGAGCCGGTCACCGCCGCGTACCCGCCGTCAGGGGTGGGGGTGACCGCGCGGAAGCCGGTCAGCGCGCCCGGCGGGGTCACCCCGGTCAGCGCGTACGCCCGGCCGGCGCGGGGCCATCCACCGCCCGCGGTGAACATCTCCGGCACGCCGGCCAGCTCGACCAGGATCGGCTCGCCGTCGGCGGTCACCGGGAAGCGCAACCCCAGCAGCACCGTGCCCGCCGGGGTGAAGGCCGCCGCCTCCACGTTCAACGGCAGGTCGTCCTCGGAGAGCCGGCTCACCCAGCTCTTCGCCCGGCCGGTGCCCCGGGCCAGCGTCTCGACGATGAACCGGCGGCGCACCCGGTCGCCGGGCGGCAGCGCGGTGAACGGCGCCTTGAGCAGGGCGTCGTTGGCCGCCCGGTGCACCCGGAACCGGTTGCGCACCACCTGCACGGGCAGGGTCTCCGCCGCCGCGTCGTCCTCCCGGAACCGGGCCACGAAGGCCCGCCGGGGCCGCAGCGGACCGGCCTTGGACCCGAAGTGCGAGCCGAAGACGTACACCCAGCCGTCGTGGTGGGCGAGCGCCTCACCGTCCTCGGTGCGGCCGTTCTCCGCCCCGGCGTCGGCGGGCACGTGGTGGGCGACCCAGTCGCCGTCCGCACGCTCCAGCAGCAGCGCCAGGCAGCGCTCCACCGGGCCCTCGTCCAGCACCGTCCAGAAGCCGCGCCGGGCGCCGTGCCGGCGCAGCAACGCCGGGGAACGCACCGGCAGCAGGTCGCTGGCCTCGTTGCCGGCGACCACGAACTCGACGAGTCGCAGCGTCACCACGTCAGCGTAGGGACCCCCCGCCCGTACAGTTGCGGCGTGCCGAACGGACGGAAGGGACCCCTGTCGACGCCCGGCGTCGTACCGGGGCAGGTCGACAGCTCACCCGCGCGACCGGCGGGGGCCGCCGGGGTCGCCGCGCTGCACGCCGACGCGCTCGCGGTGCTGCGCGGTTGGACGGCGACCAGCCCGGCCGCCGCGCAGGCGCGGGACCGCACGGTCGAGCTGCTGGCCGCCGGTCCGGTGGCGATGCAGCGGACGCACCGGCCGGGGCACGTCACCGCCAGCGCGCTGGTGCTCGACGCCACCGGCACCCGGGTGCTGCTCTGCCTGCACGGCAAGTTCCGCAAGTGGGTGCAGCTGGGCGGGCACTGCGAGCGGACCGACCGGACGCTGGCCGGCGCCGCGCTGCGGGAGGCCACCGAGGAGTCCGGCATCGCCGGTCTGGTCGTCGACCCCGTGCCGATCGACGTGGACATCCACCCGGTGGCCTGCCAGGGCGGCTCGCTGCACCACGACGTGCGGTTCGCGGTCTTCGCCCCGGCCGGCGCGCGGGAACAGGTCAGCGACGAGTCGGAGGCGTTGGGCTGGTTCCCGCCGGACCGGCTGCCCGAGCCGCTGGCCGGTGGCACCGCCCAGCTGGTCGCGCCGGGGCTGGCCGCCCTGCGCCGCCGGTCCTCGGTCGGCTGACCGGGCCACCCCGACCACCGCCGCGCAGCGGCCGGCTGACCGGCCACCGGCGGGCAGCGGTCAGACCAGGCCCTCCTCGCCGCGCGCCTTGAGCTGGTCGACCAGGGTCTTGACGTCCTGCGCCCGGTCGCGGGGGCAGACCAGCACCGCGTCCGGGGTGTCCACCACGATCAGGTCCCGTACGCCGAGGACGGCGACCAGCCGGCCGGACTGCGGCACCACCACCAGCCCGCTGGTGTCGTGCAGCAGCACCCCCGGCTTGGCGTCGGTGCCGAGCACCACGTTGCCATCCGGGTCGGCGGGGAGGACCTCGCCGAGGGTGTGGAAGTCCCCCACGTCGTTCCAGCCGAAGTCACCGGGCACGGTGGCGACCCGGCCGGCGGTCGCCGCGCCCTCCATCACCGCGTAGTCGACGGAGATCTTCTGGAGGGTGGGCCAGATCGCGCCGAGGATCTCGTCCTGCTCGGGGGTGCCCCAGGCGGCGGCGATGGCGGTGACCCCGGCGTGCAGCGCCGGCTGCTGGCGGGCCAGCTCGGCGAGGAAGACGTCGACCCGCCAGACGAACATGCTGGCGTTCCAGAGGTGCCGGCCCGACCGCAGGTACGCCTCGGCCACCGGCGCGGCCGGCTTCTCCTTGAACTCGGTGACCGGGCGCAGCGGCCCCTCGCCGGTCGGCTCACCGGTCTCCAGGTAGCCGTACCCGGTCTCGGCACGGGTCGGGGTGATCCCGACCGTCATCAGCAGGCCCTGCTCGGCGCCGCGCACCGCCGCGCGCACCGTCTCCACCCAGGAATCGGGGTCCCCGATCAGGTGGTCGGCGGCGAACGAACCCATCACCGCCTCCGGGTCGCGCAGCGCGATCACGGCCGCGGCCAGGGCGATCGCCGCGCAGGAGTCCCGGGGCGAGGGCTCCACCAGGATGTTCTCCTCGGGCAGCCCGGTGAGCTGCCGGGCCACCGCGGCCGCGTGCGCGGCCCCGGTCACCACGAGGGTGCGCTGCGGTGTGGTCAGCGGCGCCAACCGGTCGACGGTCGCCTGGAGCAGCGAGGCGCTGGTCCCGGTGAGCGGGTGGAGGAACTTGGGATGCCCCGCACGGGACAGCGGCCACAACCTCGTGCCACTGCCACCCGCCGGGATCACGGCGTAGAGCATCAGCACATCATGCCCGACCCGTTCCAGCTCGGACGACAGGTCGTCCCCCGGGTCGGGTCGCGCCTCAGGAACGGGCCCGGGTCCACGCCGCGATGTGCACCTCGGCGCTGGACTCCCAGGTGAACTCCTTGGCCCGGTCGAAGCCGGCCTTCGCCAGCGACAACCGGCGCTGCTCGTCGTCGAGCAGGGCGGCCAGGTCGGTGGCGATCTGGTCCGGGTCCTCGCTGGTGTAGGCGACCGCGTCACCGCCCACCTCGGGCAGCGACAGCCGCGGCGTGGTCAGCACCGGGGCGGCGCAGGCCATCGCCTCCAGGATGGGCAGTCCGAAGCCCTCGCCGTACGACGGGTAGGCCGCGACGAGCGCCCCACCGAGGAAGCCGGGCAGGTCGGCGTAGCGCAGGTAGCCGGGGCGCAGCAGCCGCAGGTGCGACGGGACCTCGGCCACCGCGCGGTCGATGTCGTCGTCGTGGCCCTGGCCACCGGCGATCACCAGGGCCGGTGGGTCGGTCCGGTCACCCACCGCGCGGGCCCAGCCGCGGATCAGGTTGGGTACGTTCTTGCGCGGCTCCTTCGCCCCGAGGAAGGCGATGTAGCTGCTGGTCCCAAGCCCGAGGCGGGCCCGGACCCGGGCCTTCTCCTCCTCGCCGGGCGCGTGGAAGGCTCCGTGGTCGACCCCGTGGTACGCCACGTCGATGCGGGTGGGGTCGGCGTCGAGCAGCCGGATCAGCTCGTCCCGGGTGGCCTTGCTCGGCACGATCACCCGGTTGGCGCGGCGCAGCGACGTCTTGATCGCACTGCGGAAGAAGGTGCGCCGGGACTTGTCGTAGTGCTCCGGCTCGGTGAAGAAGGTCGCGTCGTGCACGGTCACCGTGACCGGGCAGCCGGCGCGCAGCGGGCAGGTGTAGAAGGGCGAGTGCAGCACCTCCGCGCCGACCTGCTGGGCGAGCAGCGGCAGGCCGGTCTGCTCCCAGGCGAGCCGGGCGGGGCGGTGCGCGACGGCGGCCGGGGCGGGGATCACCTCGGCGCCCGGCAGCATCCGGGTGTAGCGCTCCAGGTCGGTCCGGAGGCTGACCACGACCAGGTCGACCCCCTGACCGGCCACTGCGCCGAGGGCGCCGAGCAGACCGTCGACGTAGCGACCGACGCCGCCACGGTCGGCGGGGACACTCGTGGCGTCGATGAGCACGCGGGGCGGGCGACCGGCGGTCACGGGGCAACTCCTTGAACTGGCGGGTCTGTGGGCAACAACACTCCGGGCAAGCCTACGCCGGAGCCCGGTCGTGACGCTGACTGCGACCCGACGGTACGCCGACTTGTCATCGTCATCGAGTACGGGTCGCAGCGGCGTATCGTTCGCCCCGATGGCCGACAACATTGCCCGGGTCTTCGCCGACGCGATCGCGACCGACCCGACCCGCCCCCTGCTGACCTGGTACGACGACGCCACCGGCGAGCGCACCGAACTCTCCGGCGCGACGCTGGCGAACTGGGTGGCCAAGACGGCCAACCTCCTCGTCGACGAGCTGGCCCTCTCCCCCGGCGACACGGCCGGCGTGTCGCTCCCGCCGCACTGGCAGACCGCCGGGGTGCTGCTGGGCTGCTGGTCGGCCGGGCTGACGGTGACCGACGTCCCGGGGGACGTGGACGTGCTCTTCGCCGCCGCCGCGCGGGTGGCCGGGGCGGACGCCTGGTCGGCCGGCGAGCGGTACGTGCTGGCGCTGGATCCGTTCGCCCTGCCGATGCGGCAGGTGCCGGCCGGCTTCGCCGACTACGTGTCGGAGGTCCGCGCCCACGGCGACCACTTCACCCCGTACGCCTCGGGCGGCGAGGAGCTGGTGGCGCGGGCGCGGCGGCGCGCGGACGAGCTCGGCCTCGCTCCCGGCGACCGCGTCCTGGTCGACGCGGCGCGCCACCCCGACCCGATCGAGTGGCTGCTCGCCCCGCTGACCGCCGGCGCGACCATCGTCCTCTGCGCCAACCTCGACCCCGCCCGCCTGACCGCCAGAACCGCCACCGAAAAAGCCACCCACACCCTGAGCTGACCCCCCACCCGAGGGTCGATCATGGAGTTGTGGTGGGCGGGTTGGACGGGTTAGTCCCTATTGTCAGGCACCACAACTGCATGATCGACGCGGGCAGGGGGCCGCGGGCGGGTCAGGCGGGGGTGGGGGTGTCCTGGTCGGTGGCGCGGCGCTGGGCGAAAGCGGCGAAGGCGGTCAGGGAGTCGGGGTTGGCCAGGGCGCCCTTGGCGGCGGCGCGGTCCACCGGGGTGCCGGTGAGGATCTTCTTGACCGGGACCTCCAGCTTCTTCGCCGACAGGGTGCGCGGGACGGCTCTGACCTGGTGGATCTCGTCGGGGACGTGCCGCGGCGAGAGCGCGGTACGCAGCTCGCGGCTGATCTTCTTCCGCAGCGCGTCGTCCAGCTCCCGGCCCTCGGCGAGCACCACGAAGAGCAGCAGCTCACCGGCGCCGCCCTCGTCGTCCTCCAGGTGCACCACCACCGAGTCGACGACCTCGTCCAGCCCCTCCACCACGGAGTAGAACTCGGCGGTGCCCAGCCGCACCCCGCCCCGGTTCAGGGTGGCGTCCGACCGGCCGGTGATCACGCAGCCGCCCCGGGAGTTGATGGTGATCCAGTCACCGTGCCGCCAGACGCCCGGGTAGACCTCGAAGTACGCCTCCCGGTAACGGCGGCCGTCCGGGTCGTTCCAGAAGCCCACCGGCATGCTCGGCATCGGCGCGGTGATGACCAGCTCGCCCAGCTCGCCGATGACCGGGGAGCCGTCGGCCGACCGGGCCTCCACCTTCGCCCCGAGCGCCCGGCAGGTGATCTCCCCGGCGTGCACCGGCAGCAGCGGCACCCCGCCCACGAAACCGGTGCAGACGTCGGTGCCGCCGGAGAGCGACTGGAGCTGGAGGTCGTCGCCGACCGTCTCGTACACCCAGGCGAAGCCCTCGGCGGGCAGCGGGGCGCCGGTCGAGCCCACCCCGCGCAGCGCGGAGAGGTCGGCGATCTCCCTCGGCACCAGGCCGGCCTTGCGGCAGGCCAGCAGGAACGGCGCGGAGGTGCCGAAGTACGTGGTGCCGGTCTCCTCGGCCAGCCGCCAGAGCGCGCCCAGGTCCGGGTGGCCCGGGTTGCCGTCGAAGAGCACGATCGTCGCGCCCACCGCCGGCCCGGAGACCAGGAAGTTCCACATCATCCAGCCGGTGGTGGTGAACCAGAAGAACCGGTCGGCCGGGCCCAGGTCGTGGTGCAGGGCCAGCATCTTCAGGTGCTCCAGCAGGATGCCCCCGTGTCCGTGCACGATCGGCTTGGGCAGCCCGGTGGTGCCGGAGGAGTAGAGCACGTAGAGCGGGTGGTCGAACGGGACCGGGGTGAAGGTCAACGGCTCGTCGGTCGCCGCGGCCAGCTCGTCCCAGGACAGCACGCCCGCCGGTGGGGCGCCGGCCGGGTCGAGGTACGCGATGCCGACGGTGTGCGCCAGCGACGGCAGGGCGGCCCGGATGGCGGCCACTTCGGCCCGCCGGTCCACCGGCTTGTCGCCGTACCGGTAGCCGTCCACGGCGACGAGGACCTTGGGCTCGATCTGCTGCCAGCGGTCGGTCACGCTGCGGGTGCCGAACTCCGGCGCGCAGGACGAGAAGATCGCGCCGAGGCTGCTCGTGGCGAGCAGCAGCACGTACGTCTCGGGGATGTTCGGGGCGTACGCCGCCACCCGGTCCCCGGCGGTCACGCCGAGCCGGCGCAGCCCGGCCGCCACCCGGCGGACCTGCTCGCGCAGCTGCGCGGCGGTCAGGGTGACCGGCGGGCGGGTCTGGCCGTGCGCGACCACCACCGGGTCGTCGTCGGCCCGGCCGGGCATCCGCAGCACGTTCTCGGCGTAGTTGAGGGTGGCGCCGGGGAACCAGCGGGCGCCGGGCATCGCCGGGTCGGTCAGGGTCGCCGTCGGCGGGGTGTGCGCGACCACCTCGAAGTGGTCCCAGATCGACCGCCAGAACGCGTCCAGGTCGGTGACCGACCAGCGCCACAGCGCGTCGTAGTCGGTGAAGTCCAGCCCCCGGTGCTCCCGCAGCCAGCGCAGGTAGCTCCCGATCCGGGACCGCTCGCGTACGTCCGCCGGCGGCGTCCACAGCACGTCACCCACTGCTCCACCCCTCCCTGAGGGCCCGCACCACACTGTGCCTGGGCCGTGGCGCCATCTTGCCCTACCTCGAAGCGCCATTCTCCGCACCGGCCGCCGGTGACGGGGCGTGGCCGGCCCACACGCCCGACGGGTCGGCTGTGTGGGCCGGCGTACGTCTCAGCCGGCGCGGTGGGCCTGGATCGCGCGACGCCGGGCGAGCCGGTGCGCCCGGCGGATCTCCGCCTCGCGGAACCGGCGCTCGTCGTCCGGGGTCTCCGGCAGCACCGGCCGGACCGGGCGGGGCGCCCCACCCAGGTCGACGGAGACGAAGACCAGGTACGCGGTGGCCACCCGGACCGGCTCCTCCTCGGCGGAGTCCCAGCGCTCGGCGACCACCCGCACCCCGATCTCCATCGAGGTGTGCCCGGTCCAGTTCACCTGCGCGTGCGCGTGCACCAGGTCACCGACCCGCACCGGCTCGGAGAACACGATCTCGTCGATCGAGGCGGTGACCGCCGTGCCGCCGCTGTGCCGGGCCGCGGCCGCCCCGGCCACGTCGTCGACGAACTTCATCAGCACCCCGCCGTGCACGGTCCCGTACAGGTTGACATCGACGGCGGTCATGATGCGGCTCAGCGTGACCCGGGAGTACGAGGTCGGCTTGCCCGGCAGTGCGGTGGAGGGGTGCTCGGTCATGACGGAAACGGTACGGTGCGCGGATGCGACATCTCTGGAGCTTCCTCGCCGGGTTGGTGGTGGCGCCGATCACCTGGGTGCTGGTCACCCTCGGGCAGGACGGGTCGGGCCGGACCGTGAACCGCTGGGTGGAGATCGGCACGTACAGCACGCCCAACCTGATCGAGCCGGCCGTCTACCTCGGCGTCGCCGGCATCCTGCTCGGCCTGCTCGGCACGCTGCGCATCTCCCCGCTCGGCCCCCTCATCGCGGGGCTGCTGCTGATCACCCCGTACGTCGGGATGTTCATCGCCCCGTTCACCGTGCTCGACCGGATCCCGGACGGGTGGAAGGTGCTCGGGGACCCGCTGCCGCTGCGTGAGCCGGTGCAGGACGGCACCCTGTTCCTGATCGGCCTGCTGCTGCTGATGGCGGTCTTCAGCGTGCAACGGTGGCGGCCCTGGCCGGCGCCCGCGACGACCGGGGCGGAGCTGACCCCGGCCGACGACACCACGCAGGAGAACAGCTTCACCCTCGGTGACTGGCCGCCGGCCGGCGGACGGAGCGAGCAGGACACCGCTCCGCTCAGCCTCGGCTACCCGGAGCCCGCCACCGAGCCGCTGCCCCGGCGCGGTGACTCCGAGTCGCCGTGGTCGGCGCCGCCGCGCTACGGGGCCAAGCCGGAGAGCACCGAGAACCGTTGACGGCCGCGGGCGGGCCGGGAGACCGGCCCGCCCGCCCTACCCGTACGCCAGGTCAGCGGTTGGCCGCGGCGACCCGCTCCGACGCGACCTCCCACAGCCGCTCGGCGTTGCCGGGGTCGATGGCGTACGGCGCGACACCGACCCACTCGGCCGTACGCTCGGTGACCACCGCCGCCTCGGCGCAGTCCTCGAAGTAGCGGCCGCCCACGCCCTGCAGAAGTGGGGACGCGGCGAGCAGCACGGAGGTGGCGGCACCCTGCTGCGGGGTCTTGTGCTTCTCTCTGGGGCTGCGCAGACCGCCGATGTGCTTCTGCAGGCCGGTGGCGATCGCACCCGGATTCAGCGCGTTGCTGTAGATGCCGTCGCCCGACCACCGGCGGGTCACCTCGACCGCGAGCAGCGCCTCGGCGGTCTTCGACTGCCCGTACGCCAGCAGCGGATCGTACGGCCGGAACGCGAAGTGCAGGTCGTCGAAGATCACCGGGGACAGCAGGTTACCGCTGGAGCTGACAGACACCACGCGGGCGCCGCCGGCGGCGACCAACGCGTCGTGCAGTCCCACGGTCAGCGCGAAGTGGCCCATGAAGTTCGTGGCGAACTGCATCTCCCACCCCTCGGCGGTGCGTTCCAACTCCGGCACCGCCATGATCCCAGCGTTGTTGACCAGGATGTGCAGCGGCTGCTCCCAGCCGGCGACGAACCGGCGTACCGACTCCTGGTCGGCCAGATCCAACTCGCGGGCGGTGACCCGGTCCGCGCCGACGCTGGCCGCGATGTCCGCCGCGGCCTGCTCGCCGGCGCTGATCCGGCGCACGCCCAGCACCACCTCGGCGCCGGCACGGGCCAGCGCGCGAGCGGTCTCGATCCCGATCCCGCCCGCGCCGCCGGTGACGATCGCGCGTTGGCCGGTCAGGTCGACTCCGGCGAGCACCTCGTCCGCGGTCGAGGCGAAGCCGAAGGGCGTCCGAAATCTGCCTGTCATGTTCCGTCCTTTCTGGCGGTCCGCCGGTAGGCGCGGGTGCCCAGCGGTCGGTACTGCTGTACGGGGAGGCGGTAGCGACGGTGGGTTACCGGCGGCCGAGCATGTCGAGGGAGGCCTGCCACAGCCGCTCGGCGGCTTCCGGGTCGAGCGCGTGCGGGGCGACGCCGGCCTCGTCGCCGGAGACGTCGGCGGAGCCGGCGGGCTTGGCTTCGTTGCAGTTCTCGAAGTAGCGACCGCCGATGCCCTGCACCAGTGGGGACGCGGCGAGCAGCACCGAGGTGGCCGCACCCTGCTCCACCGTCCGCCACGGGTAGTTGTCGAAAATCTCCCTGATCGCCGGGTCGACGTGGTCGCCGGTCTGGTGGCGCTGCAGGTTGGTCCGGATACCGCCGGGCATGACGGCGTTGGCGGTGATCCCGTCCGCGGCCCATCGCCGGGTCGCCTCGACGGCGAACAGCACGATGGCGGTCTTCGACTGGCTGTAGGCCGACCACTCGTCGTAGGGGCGGTTCTGGTAGTGGATGTCGTCGAACACGACCGGGGACTGCAGGTGACCACTGGAGCTCACCGCGACGATGCGGGCGTCGCCGGCGGCGGCCAGGGCGTCGTGCAGGCCGAGGGTGAGGGCGAAGTGGCCGAGGTGGTTGACGGCGAACTGCATCTCCCAGCCCTCGGGGGTGCGCTGCAGTTGCGGCAGGGCCATGATCCCGGCGTTGTTGACCAGGATGTGCAGCGGGCCCTGCCAGGCGGTGGTGAACGCCTCGATGCTGGCCCGGTCGGCCAGGTCGAGCGGGGCGACCAGGATGTTGGCGTTGCCGGTCCGCTCGGTGATCTCGGCGGCGACGCGCCGGCTGGCCTCGACGTTGCGTACCGCGAGGGTCACCTCGGCTCCGGCGGCGGCCAGCGCGCGGGCCGTTTCGGCGCCGATGCCGGACGCGCCGCCGGTGACGATGGCGCGCTTGCCGGTCAGGTCGACCCCGGCGATGACCTCGTCGGCGGTGCTCTCGCGATTGAACGGGGTGGTGACGCGGTTCTGCGTATCCATGCTGCTCCGATCCTCGGCGGCGCGACCTGCGGCCACACCGCTACGCTTTAAGCGGAGGAACCTCCGCTGACGCAACCGAGCGTAAGCGGAGGAGTCTCCGCTTGCCAATGAGTCCCGGGTCACTTCGCCGGCCCGGCCAGGAAAGGAGCCCGCATGGCGGTAAGCAGTGATCGACCCTTGAGGGCGGATGCCAAGCGCAACCGCGATCTCCTACTGGCCGCCGCAGTGCGGCTCTTCACCGAACAGGGCCTCGACGCGACCCTCGACGCGATCGCCAAGGACGCTGGCGTCGGCATCGGCACGCTCTACCGGCACTTCCCCACCCGCGAAGCCCTAATCGAGGCCGCCTACCGCAACGAACTGACCGCCGTCTGCGACGCAGCCCCCGGCCTGCTCGCCGAACTCCCACCCGAGCAGGCGCTCCGCGCCTGGATGGACCGCTTCTACGACTACGCGACCACCAAGTTCGGCATGGCCGACGCGCTGCGCGCCGTCATCGCATCCGGCGTCGACCCGTACGCCGAGAGCCTCGACCGACTGGTCTCAGCGGTCGGGACACTGCTCCAGGCAGCCGCCGCCACCGGCACCGTACGCACGGACATCAGCGCCGAAGACGTCGTCTTCGCCCTCGCCGGAATCGCCCTGGCCACGGGCGAACCCACCCGACGCGGACAGGCGGGCCGCCTGCTCGACCTCCTCCTGGACGGACTGCGCCACCGCCACTAGGCGGTGGCCGCCACTCCGACGCGCCGGCAGCGCCAGGACCACCTGAGGAAGGCGGCAGGCATGGAGCAGGTACAGCCGGGAAGGAGCGGTGGGGAGCAGGGTAAAGCCCGACAAGGAGGGCGAAGTCGCGGAGTTGCTACGACAGGCGAAGAACCTCGTGGAGACGGAACCCGGCACCAGGTGGGCCAGGCCCTGAAGGACAACGCGGACCTGTTCAGCCAGCCGCCGATGATCGGTGAACCTGCTGCCGTTCAAGATGCCGCGGTGAGGCTCTGGCCTCGATCGCCGCACCTACCGGTCTCCGGCCGCTCGAGCGCCGCCCGAACAGTCGCAGATCTTGGACAGTTGTCGTTCGCTGCGAACGGCAACCGTCCAAGATCCGTTCGTGCAGCTCACGGCCGGCGCAGGGCGTGACCGGGCCCGAGCAAGGCGGAATCAGTTGGAGGAACGCATGGCGTCATCCACCGACGCGTATGGCGGCGAATGGGTTCAGCAGGACATCTTCATGAGCTCGGCCGGCGCCTGACCGCCAAGCCGCCGCCAGGCTGCCAAGCCGCCAGGTGAGCGCATAGCTACGGAGGTGGCCGGGCCGACCGGCCCGGCCACCTCCGCGACGAGCTGGGAAAGAGCTCCGATCAACCCTTCAGGAGCTGACGTGCCATGACGATCCGCTGCACCTGGTTCGTGCCCTCGTAGATCTGGGTGATCTTGGCGTCCCGCATCATCCGCTCGACCGGGTAGTCGCGGGTGTAGCCGTAGCCCCCGAGCAGCTGCACCGCGTCGGTGGTGATCTCCATGGCGGCGTCCGAGGCGAAGCACTTGGCCGCCGCCCCGAAGTAGGTCAGGTCGGCGTCGCCGCGCTCGGACCGGCCGGCGGCGGCGTAGGTCAGCTGCCGGGCCGCCTCCAGCTTCATGCCCATGTCGGCGAGCATGAACTGGATGCCCTGGAACTCCGCGATCGCCTTGCCGAACTGCTTGCGCTCGGCCGCGTACCCCTTGGCGTAGTCGAGCGCGCCCTGCGCGATGCCGACGGCCTGCGCGGCGATGGTGACCCGGGTGTGGTCCAGGGTCTTCATCGCGGTGGCGAAGCCGGTGCCCTCGGCGCCGATCATCCGGTCCGCCGGGATCCGGACGTTGTCCAGGTAGACCTCGCGGGTCGGGGAACCCTTGATGCCGAGCTTCTTCTCCGGGGCGCCGAAGCTGACCCCGGCGTCGCCCTTCTCCACCACGAAGGCGGAGATGCCGCGCGAGCGCGCTGTGGGGTCGGTCACAGCGAAGACGGTGTAGTACTCCGAGACGCCCGCGTTGGTGATCCAGCGCTTGACGCCGTTGAGCACCCAGTGGTCGCCGTCCCGGACCGCCCTGGTGGTCATCGACGCGGCGTCGCTGCCGGCCTCCGGCTCGGAGAGGCAGTAGGAGAACATCGCGTCACCGGCGGCGACCCGGCTCAGGTACTTCCGCTTGAGCTCCTCGGAGCCGGCCAGGATCAGCGGCATGGTGCCGAGCTTGTTGACCGCCGGGATCAGCGAGGACGAGGCGCACGCCCGCGCCACCTCCTCGATCACGATGGCCGTGGCCAGCGCGTCCGCGCCCGCACCGCCGTACTCGACGGGAATGTGCGGGGCGTGGAAGTCCGCGGCCCGCAGGGCTTCGTACGACGCCTTGGGAAACTCGCCGGTCTCGTCCGCCTCGGCGGCGTTGGGGGCCACCTTCGCGGCACAGACCTCACGGACCGCCTCGCGGATCGCCTCGTGTTCCTCAGGCAACCGGTAGACGTCGAACGACTGCTCTGCGGCCATGTCGGCCCTCCCCTTCCACCGCTATCATGCGCAGTCTGTGGCGCCCGAAGGCCGCCGACTGCCGCAGACTTGAGGATAGCGACCACGGTCAGAGCCGACCCTACCGGCGGGTAGGCTCGCGCCCGAACGCCGTCGACCCGGCACAACTACCCTCACACCAGACGATGAAGTTCCCTCGGTGCCCGGCCATGGCGCCCCAGCGATTGCGACGCAACGAAGCGACGCCAGTGCGAGCGGAGAAGACAGGCGTGACGATCCCGTACCCGAACATCCAGCCGGTGCCGGCCATCACCCCGGTGACGCCCCCGTCGGGTGCGCCCCGCCCCCGGGTGACCTTCCTGGGCACCGGTTACCTCGGCGCGACCTACGCCATCTGCTACGCCGAGCTGGGCTACGAGGTCCTCGGGTTCGACGTCGATGCCGAGAAGATCGCCAAGCTCAACGCCGGCGAGGTGCCGATCCACGAGCCCGGCCTCGACGAGCTGCTCAAGCGCAACCTGGCCGCCGGCCGGCTGCGGTTCAGCACCGACATCGCCGAGACCGCCGAGTTCGGCGACGTGCACTTCATCTGCGTGGGCACCCCGCAGCGCGCCGACGGCATGGGGGCCGACCTGTCGTACGTCGAGGCGTCGGTGACCGCCCTGGCCCAGCAGCTGACCCGCAAGGCGCTGATCGTCGGCAAGTCCACCGTCCCGGTCGGCACCGCCGAGTGGGTGGAGCAGCTGGTCGGCAAGCACACCCCGGCCGACCTGGGCGTCGAGGTGGCCTGGAGCCCGGAGTTCCTCCAGGAGGGCTTCGCCGTCGACGACGTGCTGCGCCCCAACCGGATCGTGGTGGGCGTCAAGAGCGAGTGGGCCAACGGCATGCTCTACGCCGCCCACAAGGGCGTCTTCGACCTGGCCGCCACCGAGGACCGCGAGGTCCCGCTGGTGGTCACCGACTTCGCCACCGCCGAGCTGGTCAAGGTCGCCGCGAACGCCTTCCTGGCCACCAAGATCTCGTTCATCAACGCGATGGCCGAGGTCTGCGAGGCCTCCGGCGGCGACGTCACCCAGCTGGCCCGGGCCATCGGGTACGACCCGCGCATCGGCAACCGGTTCCTCCAGGCCGGCCTCGGCTTCGGCGGCGCCTGCCTGCCCAAGGACATCCGCGCCTTCCAGGCGCGCGCGCAGGAGCTGGGCGCCGGTGAGGCGCTGCGCTTCCTGCACGAGGTCGACCTGATCAACCTGCGCCGCCGTACCCGGGTCCTGCAGCTCGCCGCGGACCTGCTCGGCCGCCGCTCCGGCCCGGCCGGCCCGGACTTCTCCGGCACCCGGATCGCCGTGCTGGGCGCCACCTTCAAGCCCAACACCGACGACGTCCGCGACGCCCCGGCGCTCGCCGTCGCCGCGCTGCTGGCCAAGGCCGGCGCCGACGTGCGGGTGTACGACCCGCAGGGCACCGAGAACGCCCGCCGGGTGGCCCCCGAGCTGACCTACGAGGCCAGCATGAACGACGCGGTGACCGGCGCCGACCTGGTCTGCGTGCTCACCGAGTGGGCCGACTTCCGCAACGCCGACCCGATCGCCCTCGGCGAGCTGGCCGCCGGCCGCAAGGTGGTCGACGGGCGCAACTGCCTCGACTCGACACTGTGGACGCAGGCCGGCTGGGAGTACCGGGGCATGGGCCGCCCCTGACGACGACGACGCGCTGCGGCGCCGGCCGGGAAGCACCACTTCCCGGCCGGCGCTTTTTTGTTGCCCCGACGGAGCGCCAGGTGTCGAAATCCGCGCCGGCTCAAGGCATGCTGCCAGGAGTGGGAGTCCACAGCGCGGGCGGCCGGGTGGAGGGGTGTCGTGCAAAGCTTTCAGTGCTCCTCGTGCGGCCAGGAGATCAAGCCGGCCGTACGGTGCCCGCACTGCGGCGCCGAGCAGCCGCAGTGGCGCGAGCACCTCGCGGAGATCGAGCGCTCCATCGCGGACATGAAGGCGCGCGACGCCGAGATCGCCCGCGAGCAGCGGCAGATCGCCGCCAAGATGCAGGCCGCCCTCTTCCAGCGGGACATCCTCGCCCACGCCGGTGAGGAACGGGTCCGGCAGGCCACCCGTCCCCGCCGGGTGCTGCGCCGACGGCCCGGCCGCCGTCCGCCGACCGCGACCACCGGCGCCCCACCCCGGGTGCCCCGGCAGGGCACCCCGCCCCCCGGGCCCGCCGACCCGCCGCCGCCGCGGGCCACCGCCACCTGGCTGGACGCGGACGACCCGGAGCATCCGCCGGAGGCGTCCTCCCGGGAGGTGCAGAACATCCCGCTCGGGCTGGGCGCGCTGCTGCTGGCCGTCTCGGCGGTGGTCTTCGCCGCCGTGGCGACCAGCTCGATGGACGCCCTGGCCCGGCTGGGCATCCTGCTGGTCGCCACCGTGCTGCTGCTGCTCGCCCCGCCGGTGCTGGCCCGGCGCGGGCTCACCTCGACGGCCGAGACGATCGCCACGGTCGGCCTCCTGCTCGTGCCGCTGGCCGGCTACGCCCTCTGGGCGGTGGACACCATCGGCGACGGTGGGGCCTCCGGCGCGCTCTTCTCCGCCGCGATCTTCGCGATCACCACCGCCGTGGCGCTGGGCTACGCCCGTGGCACGGGGCTGCGCGCACCCCGCTTCGCCGCCGTGCTCGCCGCCCAGCCGGTGGTGCCGCTGCTCGCCTACGAGCGGGTCACCGGCCCCGGCGGCTGGGCGCTCGCGCTCACCGCGGTCGCCGTGCTCGACCTCTGGCTGGTCCGTTCCACGGTGGTGCTGGAACATCCGGTCCGGGAGGACCTCCCCCCGACCCCGCCCGGCCCGCCGAGCGCGCCCCGGCAGCGTACGGCCACCGAGAGCCGGCCCGAGGCGGCGCCGGAGGAGTCCGGCGAGGTGGTCGACGCCGCCCCGACCGCCCCGACGCCCACCGACGTCGTACGCCCGGTGCCGTGGCTGCCCCAGCTGACCTGGCTGCTGCACGGGGCGGCGGTGGCGCTGGCCCTGGCGTACGCGGTCACCGCGCTGCTGCGCGCGAGCACCGTACCGGCGGCCGTCGGGGCGAGCGCGGTGCTGCTGCTGGCCGCCGCCGTGGCGCTGGCCGGGACGCTGGTGCTGCGCCGCCCGCCGCTGCCCGACGTGGGCGCCGGCATCTTCACCCTGGCGGTGATCGGCGCGCTGGGACGGATCGCCTCGGTCGCCCTTCCCGGCCGGGCGCTGCTGCTGATCGCGGCGGTCATCGCGCTGACCGGGCTGGCCGTGCGGGCCGTACCCGAGGCGGCCCGGCGCGGGCCGCAGTTCGCCTCGGCGGCGGCGCTGACGGTCAGCGGCCTCGTGGTGGCCGGCGGCGCGCTCCGCGCCGGCCTGGCCCCGGCCCAGGCGGCGCTGCCGGCCTGGTCGGCCGACCTGAGCCGGTTCCCCGCCGAACTCGCCGCGGCGGCCGGCCCGGCGGGCTGGCAACTCGCGGCCAGCGCCCTGCTGCTCACCGTCGCGGCGGTGCTGGCCCTGCCCCCGGAGATCCGGCGGGAGTTCGCGGTGGTCGGCGCCGGGCTGACCGCGCTCGCCGTGCCGGCCTCCCTCGGCCTGGGCTGGGCGGCGGCGCCCTGGCCGATGGTGCTGGCGGCGGTCGGTATCGGGGTGCTCGGCCTCGCCGCACCCACCGCCCGCACCGCGCTGGTGCACGCCGTCACCGCGACGGTCGTCGGCGTCATCGGTGCCGGGGCGGCGCTGAGCCGGCCCGCGCTGACCGCCGCCGCGCTGATCACGCTGACCGTGGCGGGGGCGTTCGCGGCGTTCGCGCCCCGGGTGCGGATCGCCCCGGCGGCGGCCGACACGCTCTCCGCCTGGGCCGCCGGCGGGGCGGCGTTCGCGCTGCCCGGGGCGGTGGCCGCCTTCGTCGCCGCCACCGAGCCGGCCGGTCCGGCGCCGACCCCGGCGGTGCTGCGGGAGCTGACCGTCCCGATCCTCGCGGCGAGCTTCCTCGCCGTCTGCGTAACCCTCGGCTACGCCGCCCTGGTGCAGGTCTCCCAACGGCACCTCACCCTGCCGCACGCGGTCGGCACCGGGCTGGGCGCGCTCGCCGTCGTCGGCGCCGCCTTCTTCGCGCCGGGCCGGACCGCCGCCGACGCCTGGGTGGGCGCGCTGCTGCTGGTCGCCACCCTGCTGGTGGTCTTCGCCGGCCAGGTCGACGCGGGACGCCGCTCGGACGCCACCCTCGACGGCTCCGACCTGGCCGCCGCCGCGGTCACCGCCGCCCTGATCGCCACGCTGGCCCGGATCGCCGCGGTGATCTCCCCCGGTGGGCAGCTCGTGGTGGCCGCCGCGCTGGTGCTGCTGGTCGCGGTCGCTGCGCGGGCGATGCCCGAGGAGTGGCGCCGCGGGCCGGTCCTCGGGATCGCCGTCGGGGGCACCCTGATCGGCCTGCTCGCCGGCGCGTCGGCCCTGCGCGGCGGGATCGGCGCGCTGGCGACGCCCGGCCCGATCTGGGCCGGCGACCTGACCGGCTGGCCGGCCGCCCCGACCGGCGGCGACACCTGGCAGGCCCCGGTCACGCTGGTGCTGCTCGCGGTGGCCGCGGGGATCCTGCTGGCGACGCCCTGGAGGTACGACGTCGCCGGCGCGGCCGTGGTGCTCGCCACCATCGGCGCGCCCGCCGCGTTCGACCTGCCCTGGTGGTCCCCGGTGCTGGTCGGGCTGACCGTCGCCACGGCCTTCGGGACGGCCGCGGTGGCCTCGGTCGACCCGCGGGCCGGGCTGTCCCGGGCCACCGTCGCCGGGGCGGTGGCCCTGCACGCGGCCGGAGCCGGCCTGGTCCGGCCCTGGACCACCGCGCTGGCGCTCGGCGGCATCGCGTTGATCGGGCTGGCGGTCGCCGGCCTGGCCCGGACGCTGGCCCCGTCGCTGGTCGAGGACGTCGAGACCGAGGGGATGCCGCCGCACCTGGTGCAGATCGGCGGCGCGGCGGCGGGCGCGGCCCTGCTGGCGCTGCCCGGCGCGGTGGCCGCCCTGGCCGCCGAGTTCGGTCACTCCGCCCAGGTGGTGCTGACCGCCGCGCTGGCCACGTCCAGTGTCACGCTGGCCGCCGTCGCCGCGGTCCGCCGGCAGGTGCCGCAGTACCTGCCGTATGCGAGCGCGGCGATCGTCGGCGCGGCGACCGTGAGCGCACTCGCCGCGATCTTCGCCCGACTCCCCTCCGGCGTGTACGCCGCGGCGGCGGCGCTGCTCGGGGTGCTCGCCGAGCTGGTCCGGGCGGCCACCGTCCCGCCCGCCGGCTCCGCGCAGCCGGTGCGGCGCTGGTCGGTGCTGCTGGACGGGGCGCTGCGCCGGCTGCCCGACGACGGCACCGAACGCCGCTGGCGGGTCAGCCCGGCGGCCGGGGCGCTCGCCGCGGCGGCCCTGCCGACCCTGCTGGCGTTGGCCTCACTCGCCCCGCTGCTCTACATCGCCCTGGTCGAGCCGCACCGGATGCTCGCGCACGTCTGGCAGGGACCACCCCCGGAGCTGCGCACCCCGCCCCCCGAGGCGGTCGACGCGACGCACGTGCTGACCGCGCTGCTGCTCACCGCGACCGCGGCGCTCGCCGCCACCGGGTTCAGCGGCGGGCGGCGGTCCCGGGCCGTACCCGTGGTGCTGCCCGGGCTCGCGGTCACCCTGCTGATCACCCCGATCGCCCTCGGCCGGGCCTGGCCGGAGAACGCGCTGGCCGCGCTCTCGGTCTTCACGATCTCGATGCTGGGGCTCGCGCTGACCGCGCCGCCGCCGCTGGCCGAGCGGGCCCGCTCGCTGCGGGTGGCCCGGGTGCTGGTCTTCCTCGTCGGGCTGGCCGCCGGCGGCGCCGGACTGGCCGGCGGCCTCCCCGACCGCGGCCTGACCCTGTTCACCCTCGGTGGCGCGGTCGGCGTCGGCGCGGTCGCCGCGATCTTCGGCAGCACCCAGCGGGCCCGCATCCTCGGCTGGCTCTTCGCCTCGCTGATGGCCCAGCTCTTCGTGCTCACCGTCGGCCTGGTGGCCGGGCTGGCCGCGGTCTGGTCGGCGTTCGGGGTGCTCGCGGTCGGCGCGGCGTTGCAGGTCTTCGCGGCGACGCTGCCCCGGCTGCGGCGGCCGGAGGCGCAACGCGAGGCGGCCACCGTGGAGTGGAGCGGGTACGCCGCCGCGCTGATCGCCCTGGCGCTCGCCTTCGACTCGCCACGGCACATCGCCGCCCTGCTGGCCGCCTGGGGCGCCGTGCTCGGGGTGGCGGCGGCGCGGCCCGGGCGCCGGCCGGTGGAGCGGCAGATCCTGTTCTGGGCCGTGGTGGCCTGCGAGATCACCGCCTGGTGGATCCTGATGCGGGTGGCCGACGTGGCGCTGCCCGAGGCGTACACGCTGCCGTTCGCGGCGCTCGCCCTGCTGGTCGGGGTGATCGAGCTGCGGCACCGGCCGGACCTGTCGAGCTGGGTGGCGTACGGGCCGGCGCTGGTCGCCGCGTTCGTGCCCACCCTGGCGATCGTGCTGGCCACCGAGTCCAGCACACTGCGGCAGGTGCTGCTCCTGCTCGGCGCGGTGGCGGTACTGATCTTCGGGTCGAGCAGCCGTCAGCAGGCGCCGGTGATCGTGGGCGCCACGGTCACCGCAATCGCCGCGGTGCACGCGCTCTTCAGCCTGGGCCCGTGGCTGGTGCTGATCCCGGTCGGGCTGGTCCTGCTGGTGCTGGGGGCGAGCAACGAGCGCCGCCGCCGCGCCCAGGAACGGTTGCAGACCGCGCTGCGCGGCATGAGGTGAAGCGGAGGGGCCCTGCGGCGTCGGTGCCCTGTCGCGCAGAGCGTGCGGGGTGGTCGGCGTGCGGGTGGTCGGGGACCGGCCCGGCTGATCCCCCGGCATGACAAGAAGTGGCCGCTACCCCGAGTGAGGTCGACCCCGACGCAAGCCTCACCCCACACAGCCTTTGCTCTGCTGCACTCCACGCAACACTGACGGCGAGTGACGACCCGGCGAGTGGTCGAGCCCCGGGCACAGCGCATTCCGGCTGTTCAAGGCGGTGTTGCCTGCGGGGCAGCAGAGCAAAGGGAGCCATCCTGGGAGCCGAGGGGCACCACAGCCCGATACGCTGCGTGACTCCGCCTGGAATCACCGACGGTGAGAGCCGTCGTCGTGCGGAGCGGTCAGGCGAGGGAGGCGCGGAGGGCGGCGTCCTTCTCGGCCACCAGCTCCTCCAGGCTCGCCTGGTAGGCGGTCATCCGTTTGAGCAGCGCCGGGTCGCCGGCCGCCAGGATGCGGACGGCGAGCAGCCCGGCGTTGCGGGCGTTGCCGATCGACACGGTGGCCACCGGCACGCCGGCCGGCATCTGCACGATGGAGAGCAGCGAGTCCATCCCGTCGAGGTGCTTCAGCGGCACCGGCACGCCGATCACCGGCAGCGGGGTCACCGAGGCGACCATGCCCGGCAGGGCGGCCGCGCCACCCGCCCCGGCGATGATCACCTTGAGGCCCCGGTCGGCGGCGTCGCGGCCGTACTCGATCATCTTGACCGGGGTCCGGTGCGCCGAGATCACCGCGACCTCGTAGGGCACCTCGAACTCGTCCAGCGCCTCGGCGGCGGCCTTCATCACCGGCCAGTCCGAGTCGCTGCCCATGATCAGTCCGACGGTGCTCACGCGCGGCTTCCCTTCGTTCGCGACCGGGGGGCTTGCAAGCTCACTCCCCGTGCTCACGCCTGTCCCTCCCGCAGCCAGCGGGCGGCCCGCGCCGCCCGGGCCCGTACGTCCGCCAGGTCGTCTCCGAGGACCGTGACGTGCCCGATCTTGCGGCCGGGCCGGACCTGCTTGCCGTAGAGGTGGACCTTGGCGCCCGGCTCGGCGGCGAAGAGGTGGTGCAGCCGCTCGTCGATGGAGATCCCGCCCGGCTCGCCGCCGAGCACGTTCGCCATCACCACGACGGGCGCGGTCAGCGAGGTGTCCCCCATCGGGTAGTCGAGCACCGCCCGCAGGTGCTGCTCGAACTGGGAGGTACGGGCGCCCTCGATGGTCCAGTGCCCCGAGTTGTGCGGCCGCATGGCCAGCTCGTTGACGACGAGACCGGCGTCGGTCTGGAACAGCTCCACCGCCAGCAGACCGACCACGCCCAGCGCGGTGGCCAGGTCGATGGCGAGCTGCTGGGCGGCGACCGCCAGCTCCTCCGACAGGCCGGGAGCCGGGGCGAGCACCTCGACACAGATGCCGTCGCGCTGCACCGTCTCGACCACCGGGTACGCGGCGACCTGCCCGAAGGGCGAGCGGGCCACCTGCACGGCCAGCTCCCGGCGCAGCGCCACCCGCTCCTCGACGATCAGGGGGGTGCCGCCGGCGAGCAGCGTGGCGGCCAGCTCGGCGGCCTGGGCCGCGTCGTCGACCATCCAGACACCCCGGCCGTCGTATCCACCGCGGGCGGCCTTGAGCACCACCGGCCAGCCCTGTTCGTCGCCGAACGCGACCAGGTCCTCGGGGGTGGCGACCGGGCGCCAGGCCGGGTTCGGCGCGCCCAGCTCGGCCAGGCGCTCCCGCATGACCCGCTTGTCCTGGGCGTGCAGCAGCGCGTCGGCCGGCGGGAAGAGCTTCACCCCTTCGGCGGCGAGAGCGCGGATGTGCTCCGTCGGCACGTGCTCGTGGTCGAAGGTGACCACGTCGCAGCCCTTGGCGAAGGTGCGCAGCGCGGCGAGGTCGGTGTGGTCGCCGTACTGGACGTCGGCGGCGACCAGGGCCGCGCCGTCGTCGGGGGCGAGCGCCAGCACGCGGAGCGACTGGCCGAGGGCGATGGCGGACTGGTGGGTCATCCGGGCCAACTGGCCGCCGCCCACCATGCCGACGACGGGCAGACCGGTACGGGAATCCATAGCGCCGCCAGCCTATCCGGGCGGTCGACGGCCCCGACCCGGAGGGCCGGCACCCCGGCCCGGCCGTCCCTCAAGATCGTGCTGGGTCACGGAAGTAGTGGCCTCCACGGCGACAGGAGGCCCCTCTTTCCTGGTTTCAGCGCGATCTTGAGGGCGATTCAGGTGAGCTGGGCGACCAGGTCGTCGACCGAGGTCACCGGCCGCTGGCAGACGAAACCCCGGCAGACGTACGCGGTGGGCCGCCCGTCTACCAGTGGCCGGTCCGCCAGCAGCGGCACCCCTGGCTGGTCGGGCCGGCCGGCCACCACCACCGCGCCCGGCGGGGCGTGCCGGTGGGCGGCGGCGACCAGCGGATCCCCCGCCGGGTCGTCGGTCGCCACCGCGATCTCGTAAGGTCCGGAGAGCAGCGCCTCCCCCGCGGCGGCCGCGTAGCCGGTGAACCGGGCGTGCCGGCCGACGATCGGCGCGACGGTCGACAGGGCCGCCTCGGCCGCCTCCCGGTACCGGCTCACCCCGGTCAGCGCGGAGTACGTCACCAGCGCCGCCACGATCGCCGAGCGGCCGGACGGGGTGGCGTTGTCGGTGGGATCGGCCGGACGGGCGACCAGCCGCTCGGCGTCGTCGGCGGTGTCGTAGAAGCCGCCGTCCGGCGCGGCGAAGCGGTCCAGCGCGGTGTCGAGCAGCTGCCCGGCCAGCTCCAGCCAGCGTCCCTCGCCGGTCAGCTGGTGCATCGCGCAGAACGCCTCGGCGACGCTGCCGTGGTCCTCCAGCACACCGGCCGGCTCGCCGACCACGCCGTTGCGGGAGGCGCGGCGCAGCCGTCCGTCCACCAGGTGCACCCGGGCCAGGTGCTCGGCGGCGTCCCGCATCGCGCCGTCGGCGACGATGGTGACGCCCTCCATCAGGTTCGCGTCCTCGTCGTCGGGGGACGCGTACAGGGCGGCGACCTGGAGGAATTCGGTGATCGCGGTGATCGCCAGGCCGTTCCACGCGGCCACCACCTTGTCGTCGCGGGCCGGCTGGGGCCGGGCGTCCCGGGCGGCCAGCAGCCGCCCCACGACCTCCTGCCAGCGGCGGCGCACGTCGGGGTCGGCGTCGTCGACGTCCCGGGCCAGCCTCAGCACGCTCATGCCGTGCTCGAAGGTGCCCGCCTCGGTCACGGCGAAGAGGTCCGCGGCCCACCGGCCGTCCTCCTCGCCCAGCGCCTCGACCAGCTGGGCCGGCGTCCAGGCGTAGGTGAGCCCCTCGACGCCCTCGGTGTCGGCGTCGAGCGCGGAGGCGAAGCCCTCCCCCGGCTTGTGCAGCTCGTCGGCGAGGAACCGGACGGTGTCCCGGGCCACCCGCCGGGCCAGCGGATCACCGGTCAGCCGCCACAGCTGGGTGTAGACCCGCAGCAGCAGCGCGTTGTCGTAGAGCATCTTCTCGAAGTGCGGCACCGTCCAGTGCCCGTCCACCGAGTAGCGGGCGAAGCCCCCGGCGAGCTGGTCGTAGATGCCGCCGCGGGCCATCGCCTCGCAGGTGTGCCGGACCATCTCCAGGCTCCGCTCCGCGCCGGTGCGCCGGTGGTGGCGCAGCAGGAAGAGCAGGTTCATATGCGGCGGGAACTTCGGCGCCCCGCCGAAGCCGCCGTTCGTCGCGTCGTACTCCCCGGCGAGCTGGTCGGCGGCGGTGTCGAGCAGTTCGGCGGTGAGCGGGGCGGTCGGGCCGCCGACGGCCTGGGCGCCGCCGATCGCCTCGACCACCGCGGCGCCCTGGCGCAGCACGGCCTCCCGCTGGTCCCGCCAGGCGGTCGCCACCGACTCCAGCAGCCGGACGAAGTTGGCCCGCGGGAAGTAGGTGCCGCAGAAGAACGGGGTGCCGTCCGGGGTGGCGAAGACCGTCATCGGCCAGCCGCCCTGCCCGGTCATCGCCTGGGTGGCGGTCATGTAGATCGCGTCGACGTCCGGCCGCTCCTCACGGTCCACCTTGATCGCCACGAAGTCGTCGTTGAGCAGGGCGCCGACGTGCTCGTTCTCGAACGACTCGTGCGCCATCACGTGGCACCAGTGGCAGGCCGCATAGCCCACCGAGATCAGCACGGGCACGTCCCGCCGCTTCGCCTCGGCGAACGCCTCGTCGCACCACGGCCACCAGTCGACCGGGTTCTCGGCGTGCTGGAGCAGGTACGGCGAGGTGGCCTGAGCGAGTCGGTTCACCCGACGACCATATCCAGCTCCGCGTCCGCCCACCGGTCGGACCGGCGGCATCCCGGGGCCTTCCCCCGTTCACGTTCCTGCATTTATATCTGTGCATGTTCGGCGACGACCGCCGGCGCCCGAGGAGGCACACATGCGCGGATCCCGTCCCCTGTCAGCCCTCACCTGCACCGCGGTGCTCGCAGCGGTGCTCACCGGCCAACCGGCGTCGGCGGCCGTGGAGCCGACCGTCCGGGTCTCCGCGACCACGGTCGTCGGCACCCACAACGCCTACGAGAAGGGCACCTACACCTACCTGGCGCAGTCGCTCGACGCCCGGCCCGGCCTGATCGAGCTGGACGTCTGGCCGGACGTGTTCGCTCGACAGTGGCGGGTCAGCCACTCGAACCCGGTGGGCAACGACAACAACTGTGTCGCCGCCACCAGCGCCGCCCAGCTCTACACCGGCACCCGCAACAAGAACCTCGAACACTGCCTGGACGACATCCGGCTCTGGCTCGGGGCCCACCCGGACGCCGGGCCACTGATCCTGAAGCTCGAACTGAAGACCGGTTTCAGCTCCCGTACCGGGCAGGGGCCGGCGCAGCTCGACGCGCTGCTCGCCGCCCGCCTGGGCGACCGGGTGTTCCGCCCGGCCGACCTCAGGGGCGGGTACGCGTCGCTGGACGCCGCCGCCCGGGCGGACGCCTGGCCGACCCGGCAGCAGCTCGCCGGCAAGGTGATCGTCGAGCTGATCCCCGGCACGGTCGAGGAGGGCAACCCGACCGACACGCTGCGCACCGACGTCGAGTACGCGCGCCACCTGTCCGCCCTGGCGGCGGCCGGCACGCTGGTCCGGGCGCAGGCCTTCCCGGCCGTGCACAACGCCCAGGCCGGCGACCCCCGCACCCGCTACGCCGACACCGGCCTGCGGCCCTGGTTCGTCGTCTTCGACGGCGACGCCGGCGCCTACGTGACCGGCGGCATCGACACCGCCTGGTACCACGCCAACCACTACCTGCTGGTGATGACCGACGCGCAGAGCGTCCCGCCGGCGGTGGGGACCACCGACCCGGACGCCGCCCGCGCCCGCGTCGCCGAACTCGCGGCGGCGCACGCCAGCGTCGCCTCGGCCGACTGGGCGGCCCTGCCCGCCGTGGTAGGCGAGGTCCTCCCCCGCGGCTGACCCCCAGCCAGGCCGCTGGGTCACCGTTTGCGGCGTGTCGCGGTGTGTCGCCGCCGGGACACCGCGACACGCCGCATCTCGCGTGGTGGGCAGCCCGGGGGGCGCAGCATCCCGCCGGGCGGGCGGAGCGGGCCCGGCGGTCAGGAGGCGCCGTCGGCGCGCAGCGGGAAGACGTTCGAGCCGGCGGCGCCGCGCAGCGAGCCGAGCACCGCGCCGATCTTGTCGGCGGGCATCGGCTTGAAGAAGTGGTAGCCCTGGGCGGCGGTGCAACCCAGCTCGGTCAGGGCGAGCCGCTGCTCGGCGGTCTCGACGCCCTCGGCGACCACCCGCAGGCCCAGCTCGTGGGCGAGCCCCACCGTCGTCCGGACGATCGCCGCCGCCTCCGGCGAGTCGGCCATCCGGATCACGAACGACCGGTCCACCTTCAGCTCGTCCACCGCGATCCGGGTGAGGAAGGTCAGTGACGAGAAGCCGGTGCCGAAGTCGTCGACGGCCAACTGCACCCCCATCGACCGCAGCGTGGCGAGCACCTCGTCGATGACCTCCAGCTCGCTCATCACCACCGTCTCGGTGATCTCCAGGACCAGCCGGCGCGGTGGCACCTGGTGGCGGCGCAGCGCCTCGGCGATCTCGCTCGGCAGTCGGGGGTCGAGCAGGCTGCGCGCCGACAGGTTCACCGAGATGGGCACGTCCAGGCCGTCGCGGGCCCACTCGGCGGCCACCGCGAGCGCCTTGTCCAGGACGTACCGGGTGAAGGTGCCGAGCTGCTCGCTGTTCTCCACCGGCCGGATGAAGTCCGCCGGGTTCAGCCAGCCGCGCCGCGGGTGCCGCCAACGGATCAGCGCCTCCACGCCGGTCGGCGCCCCGGTCGCCAGGTCCACCGCCGGTTGCAGCGCCAGCACCAGCTGGTCGTCGGCCTGGAGGGCCTCCCGCAGCTCGGCGAGCAGGGCCAGCTGGTCGGTGCTGGCGGCGTCCCGGGAGCTGTCGTACGCGGCGACGTTGCCGCCGCCCTCCTTCGCCTGGTACATGGCGATGTCCGCCCGGCGCAGCAGCTCGGTCAGGTCGGCGGTGCCCGCGTCGGCGACCACCACCCCCACCGAGACCTCGACCGACATCCGCACCCCGGCCACCTCGGTCGGCGCGGCGAGCCGCTCGGCGATCTCCCGTGCCTGGCGCAGCGCGTACGCCATCGGGGCGGCCCGGTCGCCGATCACCGGCACCGAGGTCAGCAGCAGGGCGAACTCGTCGCCGCCGAGGCGCCCGAGCAGGTCACCGGGGCGGGCCAGGGTGCCCAGCCGGTTGGCGGTCAACCGGAGCAGCTGGTCGCCGGCGGCGTGCCCGAGCGTGTCGTTGACCTCCTTGAACTGGTCGATGTCGAGCAGCAGCAGCGCCACCGGGTGGTCGTGCGGGAGCTGGCGCAGCGCCTGGTCGCCCTTGCCGAGCATGGCGGCCCGGTTGACCAGCCCGGTCAGCGCGTCGTGCACCGCCTCGTACGACGAGCGCGCGTTGACCAGCCGCAGCTCCCGGTGGGTGGCGGCGTCGTGCAGCGCGGCGGCGAGAGCGTCGGAGAAGGCCGCCACGCCGTCGCGTTCGCGGGCGCTCGGCGGCGCGGAGGCGGGGAACCGGACCCGCAGCTCGCCCACCTCGACGTCGCCGACCGCGAGCCGGCGGACCAGCTCGTGCTCCCCGGTCGGGGCGAGCGCCGGCGGTCCCACCTCCCGGTCGCGCACCTGGCCGGAGGCGTCGCCCCGGTAGCGCCGCCACCGGCCGTCGCCGCGGGCCACGTCGACGTCGACCAGCTCGGCGCCGAAGAGGGTCAGCGCGCCGGCCACCGCGGCGGTCGCCACGCCCCGCTCGTCGAGCTGGTTGAGCGCCGCGGTCGCCTCGGCGAACGCCCGCCAGGTACGCCGCTCCTGGTCGGCGCGGAGCCGGTGCCGGTAGGTCTGCTGGAGCAGCCAGAGCAGCGGTGGCAGGAGGAGCAGCCACCGGCCGTCGACCTCGAGCAGCGCGACCACGGCGAGGCCGACCGCCACGTTGCCCACGAACATCAGCAGCTTGCCGCGGAGCGCGGTGAGCACCGGCGGGCCGAGCGCCACCCCGTGCCGCAGCGCCAGGGTGGCGCCGCCGAGCCCGGCGGTGGCGAGCAGGTACGCCACCGAGCCGGCGATCAGGGCCGACGCGAGCCCGGGGGTGGGCGCCGCCAGCAGCGGCTCGCCGAGCGCGGAGGCGACGGCGACGCCGAGCGCGGTGGCGGCGGTGATCGACGCCGCGATCCGCAGCACCTCGACCGGGGGCCGGCGGTCGGCCACCACCGACATCGCCGTCCAGGAGAGCCCGACGCCGAGCAGCGCCGCGGCCGGCAGCCAGCCGGCCGGCACCAGGTAGAGACAGACGATGAGCGCGGCCTCGCCCCAGGTGATGCTGACCATGCCGGTGGCGGTGCGGAACCGCAGCCGGGCCAGTTGGGCGACCGAGAAGGCCGCGACCGCGATGCCGAACCGGGCCGGCGCCGGAAGCGGGTCGTCGGGGGGCAGGACGGCCGGGACGCTCAGCCCGAGCGCCACCGCCGCCACGGCGGTGAGGGTGACCGCGGCGGTGAGCAGGAGCACCCGTGGCGGCGTGTCACGGGTGTCGGGCGGGCCGACGGCGTCGCCGGCCCTGCCGGAGGTCACCGGCCCGCTCCGTCCGCCGTCCGACCGGTGCCGGGGACGCGCGCTGTCGCGACGGTCATGGCGCCCCCTCCCGCGCACGGCTCAGGGACTTTCGGTCCCCCCGGCGGAAGGCTAAGCCAATCCGGGTGGCCGCAACAGGGGGCGACGACCCGGATCGACGTGATTCAGGCTCCGACTAGCCGTTCCGGCGCTGCTGGCGGCCGTTGGGGGCGTTCGTAGGCGATTCCTGCGGCGTGGGGCCGTCGGCCGGATCGACGGTCGACGTGTCGGCCCGGTCGAGGTCGTCGGCCGACCCCTGCGCGGGGAACCGGTCGGGCAGCCGGCGCAGCCGGGAGTTCATGTTGCGGATCAGCAGGACGGTGGCGGTGGCCAGGAGCAGGATGAGGAACAGGCCCGTCGGTCCGGCCAGCCCACCCGTGCGGGTGTCACCGAAGTTGTTCTCCGCGAGGACCTGGGCGACGGTCAGCATGGTGTTTCTCCGATGTGCGGTGGGCTTTCAGCGTAGCCCTCGCCACGTTCAGCAGGCATGGGCCGTCTCGCGGACCCCGGCGAAGAGGTCCGACTCGGGCAGCGGGCTGTCGACCAGCGAACGGACCAGCTGGAAGTCCTCCGTGGGCCAGGCGCGCCGCTGGAGCTCCATCGGCACGTGGAACCAGAAGCCGTCCGGGTCGATCTGGGTGGCGTGGGCCCGCAGCGCGTCGTCGCGGACGGGGAAGTATTCGGCGCACTCGACCCGGGTGGTGATCCGCGGCCCCTTGTCGGGGCGGTCCTCCCAGCGCTCGAGCCACTCCGCGTACGGCGAGGCCAGGCCGGCGGCGAGCATCGCCTCGTGCAGGGCCAGGATCTTGCCCTTGGAGAAGCCGATGTCGTAGTAGAGCTTCAGCGGCTGCCAGGGCGCGCCCAGCTCGGGGTACCGCTCCGGGTCACCGGCCGCCTCGAAGGCCGCCACGCTGATCTTGTGGGTCATGATGTGGTCGGGGTGCGGGTAGCCGCCCTCCTCGTCGTACGTGGTGACCACGTGTGGGCGGAACTCGCGCATCAGCCGCACCAGCGGCCCGGCCGCCACCTCGACGTCCTGGAGGGCGAAGCAGCCCTCCGGGAGCGGGGGCAGCGGGTCGCCCTCGGGCAGCCCCGAGTCGACGAAGCCGAGCCAGGCCTGCTCGATGCCGAGGATGGCGCGCGCGGCGTCCATCTCCGCGCGGCGGATGTCGGCGATGTTGGCCCACACGTCCGGCCGGTCCATCTTCGGGTTGAGCACGCTGCCGCGCTCGCCCCCGGTGCACGTCACGACCAGTACGTCGACTCCCTCGGCGACGTACTTCGCCGTGGTCGCGGCGCCCTTGCTCGACTCGTCGTCCGGGTGCGCGTGCACGGCCATCAGACGCAGCTGCTCTGCCAACTTGGGCGCTCCTCCCCCGCTGACGGCCCGACCCGGGCCGCCCGGCTGCACTGCCGAAATATCTCCCCGGCGGGTAGCCGGTTACCGGGTGACCTGTCGGCGTGGCCGCCGACCTGCCATTCTTGGCTCAGCTCCGGGCTGGGAAGATGGACTCTGCCATTCTTGCCGATGCCGCCGACGACAACGCCAGGAGATACCCGCCGGTGACCGAGACGCACGCCACAATTCCCTCCGGCGCGCCGGTGTTCCCGCCCGGTCGGTACGGCCGCCGCCGCGAACCCGGACGCCGCCGGCCGCTGCTGGTCGGGCTCCTGGTGGCCGCCCTGGTCGCCGGGTTGGGCCTGGCCGCGGCGCAGCTCTACGCCCGCTACGGCGATCCGACGTACGACGCCCAGGTGATCACCTACACCGACATCGACGACTCCGGCGTGCGGGTGGACTTCCGGGTCACCCTGCCCGAGGGCGGGTCGGGGGTGTGCCTGCTGCGGGCCCGCTCGCACGACGGGGCCGAGGTGGGCCGGGCCGAGGTGACGGTCAGCGCGGCGGCCGGCGAGCGGCAGGTGGTCGCCCGACACCGGGTCACCACCACGCAGCGGCCCTTCATCGGCGAGGTGCTGCGCTGCCGGCCGGCCGGCTGATCCCCGCGCCGAGCAGCGGAAACGCCCGATACGACCGGTGCGGGCACCCACCCCCCTGGTGATCGACGACACCTGCGGGTGTGCCGCACTGGTAACTTGGTAACTCACCTGTCAGCCAGTCCCGCACAACCGAGGAGTACGCCTGTGTCCACCAATGACAACAAGGCGCCCGCCACCTGGCTGTCCCAGGACGCGTACGACCGCCTACAGGCCGAGCTCGACGAGCACATCGCCAACCGGCCGGTCATCGCCGCCGAGATCAACGCCCGGCGCGAGGAAGGCGACCTGCGGGAGAACGGTGGCTACCACGCCGCTCGCGAGGAGCAGGGCAAGGCCGAGGGCCGCATCCTCTACCTCAAGGAGCTGCTGCGCACGGCCAAGGTCGGCGAGGCGCCGACCGCCGACGCGGTGTCGCCGGGCATGGTGGTGACGATCTACTTCGACGACGACAAGGACGACACCGAGACGTTCCTGCTCGGTTCCCGGGAGATCGCCGCCACCACCGAGCTGACCGTCTACAGCCCCGAGTCGGCGCTCGGCAAGGCGATCCTGGGCGGCCGCGCCGGCCAGACCTGTACCTACACGGCGCCCAGCGGCGCCGACATCAAGGTGACCGTGGTCAGCTTCGAGCCGTTCTCCGGCTGAGCCCCACCCCGCCGGGTCCGCGACCCGGCGGGCCCCCGTCGCGTACGACCGAGGCGTGGCACCCGTGGGTGTCACGCCTCGGCTGCGAAGACCACCTGGTAGCCGCTGGCCCGCAGGGCGCTGATCAGCGTGTCGGAGTGCTCCACGCCGCGGGTCTCCACCGACAGCGCCACCTCGACCTCACCGAGCCGCAGGTGCGGGTTGGCCCGCTGGTGCTCCACGTCGACCACGTTCGCCCGGTGCTCGGCGATCTCGGTGAGCAGCGAGGCGAGCTGGCCGGGCCGGTCCGAGCAGCGGACGGTGACCCGCAGGTACCGCCCGGCCGCCGCCAGCCCGTGCTCGATCACGCGCAGCATCAGCAGCGGGTCGATGTTGCCGCCGGAGAGCACCGCGACCACCGGCGCCTCCACCTCGACGACCCCGGCCAGCAGCGCCGCCACACCGACCGCGCCGGCCGGCTCCACCACCTGCTTGCCGCGCTCCAACAGCATCAGCAGCGCCCGCGAGATGTCCTCCTCGGAGACCGTGACGATCTCGTCGACCAGCTTGCGGACGTGGGTGAAGGTGATCTCCCCGGGCCGACCGACGGCGATACCGTCGGCGATCGTCGAGAAGGCCGGCAGTCGGACCGGCTCGCCGGCGACCAGTGAGGGCGGGAAGGCCGCCGCGCTGGCCGCCTGCACCCCGACGATCCGTACGTCGGGGCGCAGCGCCTTGGCCGCCACCGCCATGCCGGAGATCAGGCCACCCCCGCCCACACCGGTGATGATGGTTCTCACGTCCGGGCACTGTTCGAGGATCTCCAGCGCCACCGTGCCCTGACCGGCGATGACGTCGGCGTGGTCGAACGGGTGGATCAGGACCGCGCCGGTGCGCTCGGCGAAGGTCTGCGCGGCGACCAGGGACTCGTCCACGGTGTTGCCGACCAGCTCGACCTGGGCGCCGTACCCCTTGGTGGCGGCCACCTTGGGCAGCGGCGCGTTCACCGGCATGAAGACGGTCGCGTGGGTGCCCACCAGGCCGGCGGCGAGCGCCACCCCCTGCGCGTGGTTGCCGGCGCTCGCCGCGACCACGCCACCGGCGCGCTCCTGCGCCGACAGCCGGGAGATCCGCACGTACGCGCCGCGCACCTTGTACGACCCGGCGCGTTGCAGGTTCTCGCACTTGAGCCAGGCCGGGCCGCCGAGCGCGGCGCTGAGCGGCCGGGAAGGCTCCAGCGGGGTGGTCCGGGTGACGCCCGCGAGCAGCTCCCGGGCGGCCTGTACGTCGGCGAGACCGACCAGTTCCGTCATGCCCCGATCGTGCCATCCGCCCCCGGTGGGACCGGCGGCGACGCCGGGGGCGCGCCGGCCGGCACCCGCGGCGACGGTACGGTCACCGGCTGCTGCCCGACGATCATGCGATCGCCGGCGACCCCGTGCCGACGCGGGGATAGCCGGGGGCGTGCCGCGACCACGGGGCCTGCAGCTCGAACTCCCCGGCGACGGCGAGCAGCAGCAGCTCCGAGCCGGGCGGGCCGATCAGCTGCGCGGCGACCGGCAGACCGTCCGGTCGGCGACCCACCGGCACCACCATCGACGGCAGGCCGGCGATGTTCCACGGCGCGGCGTACGGGGCGTACCGGATGTTGGCCTTCACGTTCGCCAGCCAGGAGCGGTTGGACCAGCTGGCCGCCTCCGGCGGCGGGCCGGCCAGCGCCGGGGTGAGCAGCAGGTCGACCGAGTGGTCGGCGAAGAAGCCGATCGAGCGGTCCCGCCAGGCGGCCCGGTCGGACTCCCGGACGTAGCCGCGCCGCTGCGCCCACTCGCCGAGGGCGACGTGGCGGCGGCTGCGCCGTTGCAGGCCGCGCCGGTCCAGGCCGGCGGCGCGCACGTCGGCGGCGGCAGCCGCGAACCAGGTGGCGATGCCCTGCAACCCGAGCGCGGTCGGGTAGACCGGGTCGGCGGGGACCGTGTCGTGTCCGGCGGCGGCGAGCAGCCGGCCGGCGGCGGCCACCGCGTCCCGGTTGGGCTCGTCCGGCGAGACGCCCCGCACCGGGGATCGCAGCGAGACGCCCACCCGCAGCCGGGGCGGCGGGACCAGCTTCTCCGGGCGACGGCCGGCGAGCACCTGGAAGCCGACCGCCGCGTCGGCGACCGTGGTGGTGAGCATCCCGTGCTCGGTCAGGCCGAACCAGTCCTCCGCGCCGAGCTGGCAGGGGACGACGCCGCGACCTGGCTTGAGCCCGAGCAGCCCGCAGCAGGCCGCCGGGATGCGGACCGAGCCCAGACCGTCGTTGCCGTGCGCGATCGGCACCAGCCCGGCCGCCACCGCGGCGGCGGCCCCGCCGGAGGAGCCGCCGGGGGTGCGCCGGGTGTCCCACGGATTGCGGGTGACGGCGGTCTCGTCGTCGGTGCTGCCCCAGAGGCCGAGCTCCGGCATCCGGGTCGCCCCGAGGATCACCGCCCCGGCGCCGCGCAGCCGGCGGACCACCTCGTGGTCGGCCTCGGCCACCGGGGTACGCACCGCCGCCGAGCCGTTCCAGGTGGGCAGGCCCGCGACGGGGGTGTTCTCCTTGACCGCGACCGGCACCCCGGCCAGCGGGAGGTTGGCCAGATCCTCCTGCTCGTCGACCTTCTCGGCCTCGGTGATCGCCTCCCCGCCGCGTACCACGCGGAACGCGGCGAGGTCGGCGTCGACCCGGGAGATGTGGTCCAGGTGGTCGGCCACGACCTGGGTGGCGGAGACGTCGCCGCGGCGTACGCCCCGGGCGATCTGCCTGGCGGTCGCCCCCACCCAGGTCGGCATGATGTCCTGCACGGCCACCCTCCCTCAGCAGCGGTCAGCCCAACGCCTGCTCCAGATCGGCCAACAGGTCGTCGACCGTCTCAATGCCGACAGACAGTCGCACGAGATCGCCGGGTACTTCAAGCGGCGAGCCGGCAGCACTTGCGTGTGTCATCCGGCCCGGGTGCTCGATCAGGGATTCCACGCCACCGAGCGACTCGGCGAGCACGAAGAGCTTCGTCCGGTTGCAGATCTCCACCGCGTGCTCCTCACCGCCGGCCGCGCGGAAGGAGATCATGCCGCCGAACCGGCGCATCTGCTTCGCGGCCACCTCGTGACCGGGGTGCGAGGGCAGGCCCGGGTAGAGGACCTGGCCCACCTTGGCGTGCCCGTCCAGGTAGCCGGCGATCCGCTCGGCGTTGTCGCAGTGCCGGTCCATCCGTACCCCGAGGGTCTTGATGCCGCGCAGGGTGAGCCAGGCGTCGAACGGACCGTTGATCGCGCCCATCGCGTTCTGGTGGTAGCGCAGCTCGTCGCCGAGACCGGCGTCGGCGGCGATCAGGGCGCCACCGACCACGTCGGAGTGCCCGCCGACGTACTTGGTGGTGGAGTGCACGACCACGTCCGCGCCGTGCGCGATCGGCTGCTGCAGGTACGGCGAGGCGAAGGTGTTGTCCACCACCAGGAGCGCGCCGGCGTCGTGCGCGATGGCGGCGAGGGTGGCGATGTCGGCGATGCCGAGCAGCGGGTTCGTCGGCGTCTCCAACCAGACGATCTTCGTGCTGCCGGGGCGGATCGCGGCCCGGACGGCGTCCGGGTCGGAGACCTTCGCCGGGGTGAACGCCAGCCCCCAGCGCTCGGCGACCCGAGCGAAGAGCCGGTAGGTGCCGCCGTACGCGTCGTCCGGGATGACCACGTGGTCGCCCGGCTTGCAGACGGTCCGCAGCAGGGTGTCCTCGGCGGCCAGGCCGCTGGCGAAGGCGAGCGCCACCGGGCCGCCCTCCAGCGCGGCGAGGCACTCCTGGAGCGCGTCCCGGGTGGGGTTGCCGGAGCGGCTGTACTCGTAGCCCAGCCGGGGCGCACCGACCGCGTCCTGGGCGTAGGTGCTGGTCTGGTAGATCGGTGGGATCACCGCACCGGTGCGGGCCTCCGGGTCCTGGCCGGCGTGGATGGCGAGCGTCTCGAAGCCGTGGTTCATTCCGCAGACGTTAGTCCGCCGGTCCGCCGGGGCGGGCGGAACCCGCCCGCAGGTCGCGGCGGCGGCCTGTCGGAGGGGTCGGCCATACTTGCTCGGTGACCTCGACCACGATGCTGCCCTCGCGCCTGATCGGCGCGGCCGACCGCATCCCGGCCTCTCTCGCGCTGCTCGACGGGCCCGAACACGGGCGGGTCGCTCTGCCGGTACGACTCGCCTGGTCGGGGCCGGCCGACTTCGACGTCAGCGACCCCCGGGAACGGCTGACGCTCTACTGCCTCCTGCTTGACTGCGGCCAACGCGACGACTTCGTCCGGTACGTCAACGCCGAACTGCTCCGCCGCGACTGGCCCAGGATCCGACGGCTGACCGCCCGCCGACTGGTCGCGCTCTGGGAGCGCCGGCTGCCCGAGCTCGCGACCGCCTGATGGACGCCCTGCACCGCCAGCTCGTCCAGATCGGCTTCGATGCCGGCGACGACCTTGGTCTGGTGCTGGCCGGCGGCTACGCCATGTGCGCGCACGAGCTGGTGAACCGACCGTCACAGGACATCGACTTCGCCACCGCCACCGCCCTGCCGCTCGCGGCGGTGGTCGACCGGCTCGCGGCGGCCTACGCGAACGCCGGTTTCTCCGCTCGTGTCATCGAGGCCACCCCACGGATGGCCCGACTCATCGTCTCGAACGACACGGCGGCGTGTGAGGTCGATCTGCTCAAGGAGGCGCTCGAACCGCCGGCCCGGTTGAACATCGGTCCCGTTCTGGCCTTTGACGACGCCGTCGGGCTCAAGATGCGTGCCCTGCATGACCGGGCGGCGCATCGCGACTTCATCGACATCCACGCGGCGAACGCCCAGCTGGGTTGGACGGAGCTGGAGGCGTTCGGCGCGCGGCACACGGCGGGGTTCTCACTGGAGGAGTTGGCCGACCGGCTCGGCGCCATCGACGAACGCGATCCACGCGCCTTCCTGTCCTACGGGCTCAGCCAGGCGGACATCGATGAGCTGCTGCGCTGGGCCGGGCGGTGGGAGGCCGACATCCGGTGGCGGCTGGCGAACGGTGTGACAGGGCCGCAGGGCCCACCCGACGGCGAGTGGGACAGCTACCTCGACGAGCCCTGATCATCGGGCGGGCGGGCACCGTCCTGCGGTATTAGCCTTGGCCCGGTGAGCGGGTGCGTGTTCTGCGGGATCGTGGCCGGCGAGGTGCCGGCGTTCCGGGTGACCGACGAGCCGGACGGCGTCGCCTTCCTGGACACCCGGCCGGTCTTCAAGGGGCACGTGCTGGTGGTGCCGCGCGCCCACCTGATCACCCTCGACGAACTGCCGGCCGACGCGCTGCCCGGCTATTTCCGCCTGGTCCAGCGGCTCGCCGTGGTGGTGGAGTCCGGTCTGGGGGCCGGGGGCACGTTCGTGGCGATGAACAACCGGGTGTCCCAGTCGGTGCCGCACCTGCACACCCACGTCGTGCCCCGGACGAAGGGGGACGGCCTGCGCGGCTTCTTCTGGCCCCGTACCCGCTACGCGGACGACGCCGAGGCCCAGGGGTACGCCGACCGGCTCGCCGCCGCGCTGGCCGCACCCTCGGCCTGAGTTCTTCCCAGGCGGGTAAGGAATGCGGGCCCGGCGGTGTTAGAGGCGGGGAAGAGGTACGAAAGGAGTTCCACGTGTTCCTTCGCCGCATGAAGGCCGAACTGCCCACCCCCGACCAGGCCCTGCCGGGCCGGCTGATCGCGATGCCGATCGCCGACCGGCACGAGGTGCTCAACTCCTCGCTGAAGGGCCCGTTCCCGGAGGGCGCCCAGGTCGCGGTCTTCGGCATGGGCTGTTTCTGGGGTGCCGAGCGGCTGTTCTGGACCCTGCCGGGCGTGATCACCACCTCCGCCGGCTACGCGGGCGGCATCACGCCGAACCCGTCGTACGAGGAGGTCTGCTCGGGCGGGACCGGCCACGCCGAGGTGGTCCAGGTGGTCTACGACCCCGCGATCATCCGGTACGAGGACCTGCTCAAGGTGTTCTGGGAGAACCACGACCCGACGCAGGGCATGCGTCAGGGCAACGACGTGGGCACCCAGTACCGCTCGGCGATCTACTTCACCACCGACGAGCAGCGGGCCACCGCCGAGGCGTCCCGGGACGCGTTCGCGCCGATCGTGGCGCAGGCCGGCAAGGGTGAGATCACCACCGAGATCAGGCCGCTCGGCAAGTACTACTTCGCGGAGGACTACCACCAGCAGTACCTCGCCCCGACGAAGAACCCGGACGGTTACTGCAACCACGGCCCCAACGGGCTGAGCTGCCCGGTCGGCGTGGCCCGTACCGCCGGCTGACCGACCTGGATCTCACTTCCCGGGCCTGCGGTGTTTGTCACACCGCGGGCCCGGTCCCATTCGGGCACCCGCCCGGCCGGAGGGAGGAAAGCCGGCCTGGTGGGAGCCTCTTCCGCAAGGACCGCGCATTCTAGCAAGGACGTAACGCCACCGACATCAGCTCAACAGGCGAACTGCAACAACCTCTGGCAGCATGATCTGCCATGTGCGGACTTGCGGGAGAGTTCCGCCGTGACGGCTCACGCGCCGATGTCGGGGCGGTGGAGCGCATGGCGGCCACGATGAGTGACCGAGGGCCCGACGACAGCGGAGTGTGGTCCCAGGGACCGGTCGCCCTGGGGCACCGCCGGCTGAAGATCATCGACCTGTCCGCGGCGAGCGGCCAACCGATCGTCGACGCCGCCGCCGGCCTGACCGGCGTCTTCAACGGGTGCATCTACAACTACCGCGAGCTGCGCGAGGAGTTGCAGGCCCGGGGTCACCGCTTCTTCTCCTCCGGCGACAGCGAGGTCGTGGTCAAGGCGTACGCCGAGTGGGGGACCGACTTCGTCGACCACCTGACCGGCATGTTCGCCGTGGCGATCAGCGAACGGGACAGCGGCCGGCTGGTGCTGGCCCGCGACCGGCTCGGCATCAAGCCGCTCTACCTGGCCGAGACGCCCGGCGTGGTGCGCTTCGCCAGCACCCTGCCGGCCCTGCTGGCCGGTGGCGGCGTCGACACCTCGATCGACCCGGTGGCGCTCGCCCACTACCTCAGCTTCCACAGCATCGTGCCGCCGCCGCGGACCATCCTGCGCGGCGTCGCGAAGCTCCCCCCGGCCACCGTCCGGGTCTACGAGCCCGACGGCCGCACCCACGAGCGGGTCTACTGGGATCCGGCCTTCACCCGGGCCGCGGACCGGGCCGACTGGACCGAGCGGGACTGGCAGGACGCCCTGCTGGACTCGCTGACCACCGCGGTACGCCGCCGGATGGTCGCCGACGTGCCGGTCGGCGTGCTGCTCTCCGGTGGCCTCGACTCCAGCCTCGTCGTCGCGCTGCTCGCCGGCGAGGGACAGACCGGCCTGGCCACCTTCTCCATCGGCTTCGACTCCGTCGGCGGCCGGGAGGGCGACGAGTTCGTCTACTCCGACCTGGTGGCGAAGACCTTCGGCACCGACCACCACCAGCTCAAGGTGCCCACCGGCGACCTGGTGCCGCCGCTGGAGGCGGCCGTCGAGGCGATGAGCGAGCCGATGGTCAGCCACGACTGCGTCGCCTTCTACCTGCTCAGCCAGGAGGTGTCCCGGCACGTCAAGGTGGTCCAGTCCGGTCAGGGCGCGGACGAGATCCTCGGCGGCTACCACTGGTACCCGCCGCTGGCCGGCGTCGACCGGGAGCGGGCGCTCGACACGTACGCCAAGGCGTTCTTCGACCGGGACGCGGCCGGACTGGCCCGGGTGCTCAACCCGGCCTGGCTGGCCGACGGCGACCCGGCGCGGGAGTTCGTGGCCGCGCACCTGGGCCGGCCGGGCGCGGCCACCGCGGTCGACGCCGCCCTGCGGATCGACACCCAGGTCATGCTGACCGACGACCCGGTGAAGCGGGTCGACAACATGACCATGGCGCACGGGCTGGAGGCCCGGGTGCCCTTCCTCGACCACGAGTTCGTGGAGCTGGCCGCGAGCTGCCCGCCGGAGCTGAAGCTCGCCCAGGGCGGCAAGGGCGTGCTCAAGGAGATTGGTCGCCGGGTGCTGCCGCACGAGGTCATCGACCGGCCGAAGGGCTACTTCCCGGTGCCGGGCCTCACCCACCTGGAGGGCAAGCTCCTCGACCGGGTACGCGACGCGCTCAGCGCGCCGGCCGCCCGCCGCCGGGACCTGTTCCGCGCCGACTACGTCGACGCGCTGCTCGCCGATCCGAACGCCGAACTGACCCCGTTGAACGGAAACAAGCTGTGGCAACTGGGACTCCTGGAAATGTGGCTGCAGAGCCACGGAATCGACTGACCATGACGGAGACACTGGTGACCGGCGTGGCGCGGACCGACCGGGAGCGGGTGCTCGGCCGCCGCCGGGAACACGTCGGACCGGGCGGGGACCCGGTGGCCCCCGGCGCCGCCGAGTCGCGCCGGACCGAACCCGCCCCGCCGTCCGACGGCGTGGTGCTGGACTGCGGCTGGGGCCGGCTGGTCTTCGGCCAGACCTTCACCGACCAGGCCGCCGTGGCCGCCGTGCTGCGCTCCGAGGCGGCCGGCTCCCGGGACATCTGCATCTACCTGCGTGATCCGCACGTGCTGGTGTCCCGGCTGCCCGACGAGCTGTTCATCGACCCGTCGCTGACCTACCGGCTGCCGTTGGGCGAGCGGCGCCCCGCGACGATCGACAGCGGTGACGAGGTCCCCGGACTGGTGATCCGGCCGCTGCGAGACGCCGACGACGCGGACGCGGTGAACCGGATCTACGCCCGCAACGGGATGGTCACCGCCCCGGTCGAGACGCTGGTCGACAACGCCGGCAGCGACCGTTTCCTGCACCTGGTGGCCGAGGCGGCCACCGGCGAGATCGTCGGCACCATCACCGGCGTCGACCACGTCGCCGTCTTCGCCGACCCGGAGAACGGCGCCAGCCTCTGGTGTCTGACCGTGGACTTCAACACCGCGCCGCCCGGTACCGGCCAGGCGCTGCTGACCGGGCTGGCCGACCGGCTGGACGAGCGGGGCCGCGCCTTCGTCGACCTGTCGGTGCTCGCCGAGAACTCCGGGGCGATCCGGCTCTACGAGCGGCTCGGCTTCCACCGCACCGCCACGCTCTGCGTGAAGCGCAAGAACCCGATCAACGAGCGGCTCTTCCTCCCCGCGACCCCGCCCGGGTACGACCAGCTCAACCCGTACGCGAAGATCGTCGCCGACGAGGCGATGCGGCGCGGCATCCGGGTGGAGGTCACCGACGCGCACTGGGGCGAGCTGCGGCTGAGCAACGGCGGTCGGACCATCCACACCCGCGAGTCGCTCTCCGAGCTGACCTCGGCGGTGGCGATGAGCCGCTGCGACGACAAGCGGGTCACCCGACGGATCCTCACCGAGGCCGGCCTGTCGGTGCCGCGCGGCCGGACCGCCACCGGCGAGCCGGACGACCGGGCCTTCCTGGCCGAGGTGGGCCCGGTGGTGGTCAAGCCCGCCCGCGGCGAGCAGGGCAACGGCATCACCGTCGGGGTACGCAGCCCCGAGGCGCTGACCGCGGCGGTGGAGCTGGCCCGGCGGTTCTGCCCCGACGTGCTGATCGAGGAGCTGCGCGACGGCGAGGACCTGCGGGTGATCGTGATCGACCACGAGGTGGTCGCCGCCGCCGTCCGCCGGCCGGCCCAGATCACCGGCGACGGCGTGCACGACATCACCGAGCTGATCGAGCGGCAGAGCCGCCGGCGGGCCGCCGCCACCGGGGGCGAGTCCCGCATCCCCGTCGACACGATGACCCGCGAGGTGGTGGCCGAAGCCGGGTACCGGATGGACGACGTGCTGCCCGAGGGCGAGGTGCTGGCCGTACGGCGCACCGCCAACCTGCACACCGGCGGCACGATCCACGACGTGACGGCCGACCTGCACCCCGCGATCGCCGAGGCCTGCGTGGCGGCGAGCCGGGCGCTGGACATCCCGGTGACCGGGCTGGACCTGCTGGTTCCCGCCCCGGACCGGCCGGAGCACGTCTTCATCGAGGCCAACGAGCGGCCGGGGCTGGCCAACCACGAGCCGCAGCCGACCGCCGAGCGCTTCGTGGACCTGCTCTTCCCCGGCACCAGAGCGCCGCAGCGGCTCTGGTCCCCGGCCGGCCCGGGAGGTGCCGCGTGAGCCCGAAGCCGTTGGAGATCGACCTGGACTATCTGCGCCAGGTGCTGGTGGAGCTGTTGGAGATCCCGAGTCCGTCGGGGCGCACCGACCACGTGCAGCAGTACGTGGGCGAGCGGCTCTCCGCGCTCGGCATCTCCTCCACGCTGACCCGGCGGGGCGCGCTCAGCGCCTGCCTGCCCGGGCCCCGGCAGACCGGTGCCGACCGGGCGATCGTCGTGCACACCGACACCATCGGCGGGATGGTGAAGCGGCTGAAGGAGAACGGCCGGCTGGAGCTGAAGACCATCGGCACGCACAGCGCCCGGTTCGCCGAGGGCGCCCACGTGCGGATCTTCACCGACGACCTGGACCGGGTGATCACCGGCCAGGTGCTGCCGCTCAAGGCCAGCGGGCACCGCTACAACGACGACGTCGACCTGCAGGGCGTCGGCTGGCAGCACGTCGAGGTGCGGGTCGACGAGCCGGTCGACGACATCGCCGGGCTGCGGGCCCTCGGCATCGACGCCGGAGACTTCGTGGCGTTCCTGCCCGACCCGACGGTGACGCCGAGCGGGTACGTCAAGTCCCGCCACCTGGACGACAAGGCCGGCGTGGCGGCGGTGCTGACCGCCCTCAAGGCGATGGTCGACGCACGCGTCACCCCGGCGGTCACCGCGCACCTGCTGGTCACGGTCACCGAGGAGATCGGCCACGGGGCGAGCCACGGCCTGGACCCGGACGTCGCGGAGATCGTCTCGGTCGACGCGGCGGTGGTCGCCCCGGGGCAGCAGTCCCGGGAGGACGCGGCGACCCTGGCGATGGGCGACGGGGTGGGCCCGTTCGACTACCACCTGACCCGCAAGCTGGCCTCGATCGCCCGGGAACACGGGGTGGAGCTGGTCCGGGACGTCTTCGAGTACTACCGCTCCGACGTGGCGGCGGCCGTCGAGGCGGGCGCGCACGCCCGGGTGGCGCTGCTCGGTTTCGGGGTGGACGCCACCCACGGGCACGAGCGCACCCACCTGGAGGGGCTGCGCCACCTCACCCAGCTGCTCTGCCTCTACCTCCAGAGCGACCTGGTCTTCCCCGAGTGGGACGCCGAGCCGGAGGGCGACCTGGCCGACTTCCCGTCGCTGGCGGTGCAGCCGGCCAGCGAGGAGGGGCCCCGCGAGGGCCCGATCGGGATCGCCGAAACCCCCTGACCCCCGCGCCGCCGCATTCCCCGCCGGCCTGTGATCGAAATCCGTTGCCGGGCCCCCGCGAAAGTCGATAGCGTGGCGGTACACGGGAAAGGAGGTGGTCCAGACTTGTATAGCAATCGGACTCGTGAGGTGGCTGTCCGCTAGCCGCTGTCCTCGACAGTAAACTCGTCCGCCGCGAGGCGGGCACAGCACCATCGTCGAGACCGTGTGGCAGCGGTGCGGCGAATCCACGACAGCCACCCGACCCCCGGGGTGCCGGCCCAGTCCAGCCGGCCCGCGCGCCAGCGCGGAAGCCCCGGGGGTCGACCCTTTCCGAAACGAGACCAGCGTGTCGATGCGCGAGCTGGTGGTGCTCGGGACGGCCAGCCAGACGCCGACCCGGCAGCGCAACCACAACGGTTACGTGCTGCGTTGGGACGACGAGGTCATCCTCTTCGACCCGGGCGAGGGCAGCCAGCGGCAGCTGCTGCACACCGGCGTCACCGCCACCGACCTGACCCGGATCTGCGTCACCCACTTCCACGGCGACCACTGCCTCGGCCTGCCCGGCACCATCCAGCGGCTCTCCCTGGACCGGGTGCCGCGCCCGGTGGCGGTGCACTTCCCCGCCGGCGGGGCCGAGTACTTCGCCCGGCTACGCCACGCCAGCTCCTTCCACGAGACCGCCGAGCTGCGGGTCGAGCCGATCGAGGCCGACGGGCAGCGGATCACCCTGGGCGCCGGCACGCTGGAGGCCCGCCGGCTGCGGCACCCCATCGAGACGTACGGCTACCGGCTGGTCGAGCCGGACGGCTGCCGGATGCTGCCGGAGAAGCTGTCCGCGTACGGCATCGCCGGGCCGGCGGTCGGGGAGCTGCTGCGCGTGGGCCACCTGGACCTCGACGGACGTCGCGTCACCCGGGACGAGGTGAGCGTGGTCCGACCGGGGCAGCGGTTCGCCTTCGTGATGGACACCGGCCTCTGCGACGGGGTGTACGCCCTCGCCGAGCACGCCGACCTGCTGGTCATCGAGTCGACCTTCCTGGAGTCCGAGGCCGCCCTCGCCGCCGAGGTCGGCCACCTCACCGCGGCTCAGGCCGCGCGGGTGGCGGCCGAGTCCGGGGTACGCCGACTCGTGCTGACCCACTTCTCCCAGCGGTACGCCGACCCGAGCCGCTTCCACGACGAGGCCCGCGCCCACTTCGACGGGGACCTGGTGATCGCCGAGGACCTGACGACCGTGCAGGTACCGCCCCGACGGGTAGCCTCGGCCCGATGACCGTAGCCCTGCGCCCCGCCACCGAGGACGACCTGATGGCGGTGGGCGCCCTGCACCAGCGGTCCCGGGTGGCCGCGTACTCGTCGTTCCTGCCGCCCGAGGCGCTGGCCGAGCCGGGCCCGGAGGCGATGGGGGCGTACTGGGTGGAGCGCTGGACCTGGGAACGCGACGACCACCGGATGACCGTGGCGGAGCGCGCCGGCCGGCTGGTCGGCTTCAGCTACCTCGGCCCGGACGACGAGGGCGACCCGGCGACCGGCCTGCTCAACGCCATCCACCTCGACCCGGCGGAGCGCGGCCGGGGCACCGGCCGGGAGCTGATGATCGACGCGCTGGCGGCCATACGGTCACGGGGCTGGTCCGGCGCGGTGCTCTGGGTGCTGCGGGAGAACGCGTCGGCCCGCCGCTTCTACGAGCGCGGCGGCTGGGCGCCCACCGGGCGGGCCCGGGACGAGCACATCGGCGCGGTGCTGGTCCCGCAGCTGCGCTACGCCCGCCCGCTCTGATCAGGCGGCCGGCTCCGCCCGGAGCCCGGGCCGGTACCGCCGCCGCCATCTTCGTCCTGCGCGCCGCCAGGCGCCGGCCCTCGCTGCCGCCGCCGTCAGGTGTCGGCCCTCGCTGCCGCCGCCGCGGTCCGAGGGCGAGCCCCGGCGTACGCCGAAGGGCCCTCCCCGGGTGCGGGAAGGGCCCTTCGGTCGGAACGACGAGGTCAGCGGGCGCCGAGGTGGGCGAGCAGGTCCTGGCGGGTGAGCACGCCCTTGGGCTTGCCGTCGACCAGCACCAGGGCGGCGTCGGACTTCTCCAGCATGCCGACCGCCTCGCTCACCGGCTGGCCGCCGCCGATCATCGGCAGCGGCTCGGCCATGTGCCGCTCGATCATGTCGTGCAGGTGCGCCTGGCCGGTGAAGAGCGCGTCCAGCAGGTCCTTCTCGGCGATCGAGCCGGCCACCTCACCGGTGACCACCGGCGGCTCGGCCTTGAGCACCGGCAGCTGGGAGACGCCGTACTCGCGCATGTAGTCGATCGCGTCCCGCACCGTCTCGGTGGGGTGGACGTGCACCAGCTCGGGCAGGCCGCCCGGCTTGCTCGCCAGCGCGTCCGCCACGGTCGGCTCGGTGCCCGAATTGTCCAGGAAGCCGTACCGGGCCATCCACCGGTCGTTGAAGATCTTGGACAGGTAGCCCTTGCCGCTGTCCGGCAGCAGCACCACGATCACGTCGTCCGGACCAGCCTTGCGGGCGACCTCCAGCGCGGCCACCACGGCCATCCCGCAGGAGCCGCCGACCAGCAGCCCCTCCTCGCGGGCCAGCCGCCGGGTCATCTCGAAGGACTCCTTGTCGGAGACCTCCACGATCTCGTCGGCGACACCCCGGTCGTACGTCTCCGGCCAGAAGTCCTCGCCGACCCCCTCGACCAGGTACGGACGGCCGGTGCCGCCGGAGTAGACCGAGCCCTCCGGGTCGGCGCCGATGACCTTCACCCGGCCCTCGGAGGCCTCCTTCAGGTACCGGCCGATGCCGGAGATGGTGCCGCCGGTGCCGACGCCGGCCACGAAGTGGGTCAGCCCACCCCCGGTCTGCTGCCACAGCTCCGGGCCGGTCGTCTCGTAGTGCGAACGCGGGTTCGCCGGGTTGCTGTACTGGTTCGGCTTCCAGGCGCCGGGGATCTCCCGGGCCAGCCGGTCGGAGACGTTGTAGTAGGAGCGCGGGTCCTCCGGCGCGACGGCGGTCGGGCAGACCACCACCTCGGCGCCGTACGCCCGCAGCACGTCCTGCTTGTCCTGGCTGACCTTGTCCGGGCAGACGAAGACGCACTTGTAGCCCTTGAGCTGCGCCACCAGGGCCAGGCCGACGCCGGTGTTGCCGCTGGTCGGCTCGACGATGGTGCCGCCCGGCTTGAGGATGCCCGCGGCCTCGGCGTCCTCCACCATGCGCAGCGCGATCCGGTCCTTCACGGAACCGCCCGGGTTGAGGTACTCCACCTTCGCCAGCACGGTCGCCTGGACGCCCTCGGTGACGTTGCGCAGCCGTACCAGCGGGGTGTTGCCGATCATGTCGACGACGTTGTCGTAGTACTGCACCTCGTTGTGCCCTTCGTCGCGGCGCCGGCGGCGGTGCCGGGCAGATGGATCGCGTTCTCGCCCGCCCAGGGTACGTCGCCTCAGGGCGTCACATGCCCGGGGATGACGGAGCTGCGACGCGTCTCCCACTCCAGGAAGCGCTCGGTCTCCGCCAGCACGCTCCCGGCCAGCCAGGTGACCATCACCGCGTCGTCCACCAGACCGAAGACCGTCAGGAACAGCTCCGGCACCACGTCGACCGGCGAGACGACGTACGCGGTGGCCGCCGTCATCATGGCCAGCCGGAGGCCGCCGTCGTACTCGCCCCGGGCGGTGGCCCTGATCATCCGGGGCAGCGCCGCCAGCCGCTCCCCCAGCGACGGGCCACCCCGCGCACCGCTGGCCAGCGCCCGGACCAGCGCGGTGAAAGCCGCGCTCCGCTTCAACGTCCTACCCATCGTCGAGCTCCTCTCCGCCAACCAGCGTGACGCGACCGCGCAAGCCGCCGACACCCGCGGCGCGGCGCCCGGTCGCCCGTCACGGACAGAGGTACCCAGAACGGTCGTACTCCAGCCACGAACCAGCCGTCGCGACGACAGCGGCGTGTCGTGCCGGCGCGATAATGTCGCGGTATGGGGGTCGCTGGTTCCGTCGTACCGGATGAAAGGTCCTGGCAGCGCGTCCGGCAGGTGATCCGGGTGGCGGCCATCGGCACGGGCGCGGGCGCGGCGGCGGTCGTCGCGACCGGCGGCGTGCTGCTCGGGCAGGCCCGGCAGGCCCGGCGCACCATCCCGATGGCGGAGGCGCCGCCGCCCCGCTGCGACGGCGTCTACGGCGCGAAGCTCCCCGGCCGGCCGCTGACCATGGTGGTGCTGGGTGACTCCTCCGCGGCCAGCTACGGCGTGCACCGGCGACGGGAGACGCTGGGCGCGCTGCTCGCCACCGGGCTGTCCCGCCGGCTGCACCGGCCGGTCCGGGTACGCCGGTTCGCCGTGGTGGGCTCCCTGTCGGCCGGTCTGAAGCCGCAGGTCGAGTCGGCGCTGGAGTCCGCCCCGGACGTCGCGGTGATCCTGATCGGCGGCAACGACGTCACCAACCGCACCCCGCCCGGGCTCGCGGTGCGCTACCTCGTCGACGCGGTCCTGGCGCTCCGCGCCGCGGGCTGCGAGGTGGTCGTGGGCACCTGCCCCGACCTGGGCGCGATCCAACCGATCCAGCCGCCGCTGCGCTGGCTGGCCCGACGGTGGAGCCGGCAGCTCGCCGCCGCGCAGACCGTCGCCGTGGTCGAGGCGGGCGGCTGGACGGTCTCCCTCGGCGACATGCTCGGCCCCCGGTTCGTCGCCGAGCCGACCCGGATGTTCGCCTGGGACCGGTTCCACCCGTCCGCCGAGGGGTATGCGGTGGCGGCGGCGGCGCTGCTGCCCACCGTGCTCTCCGCCCTCGGCGCCGGTCCCGAACGCAAGCCTGTCCTGGCCCGGGGAGAAGGCGTACGGTCGTTGCCGCAGGCCGCCCAGGAGGCGGCCCGGCACGCCGGCACGGAGGTCAGCGGCACCCAGGTCCGGGGCCGCGACCGCGGACCGGCCGGCCGCTGGGCGCAACTGCGTCGGCGGGCGTTCTTCGGCGTCGGCGCGGTGCCGCAACCCGGTCCCGCCGCCGACTCACCCACCCTGGAGGGATCGGCATGAGCGAGCGCACCTCGAGCACGGAGCTGGCACTCCGGCTCGGCCGGGCGGCAGCCCTCTCGCTGGTCGCCGGCACGATCGGCGGCGCCGCGGTGCTCGCCGGGCAGGCCGTCGCCGCACGGAACCGCACGTACGCCCAGCCGGAGCTGGGGCTGGCCCTGCGCGCCACGGTCGGCCGGGCCGGCGCCCCGCCACTACGGCTGGTGCTGCTCGGTGACTCCTCCGCCCTCGGCGTCGGGGTCGAACACTTCGACGAGACGGTCGGCGGGCGGCTGGCCCACCTGCTCTCCGAAGGGCCGACCGGGCGCAAGGTGCACCTGTCGAGCGTCGGGGTCTCCGGTTCCCGCTCCACCGACCTGGCCACCCAGGTGGCCCGGGCGCTGCTCGGCGACCGTCCCGACGTGGCGCTGATCCTGATCGGCGCGAACGACGCCACCGCGATGCGCCGCCCGGCCGAGGCGGCGGCCTACCTCGGCGCGGCGGTCCGCCGGCTGCGCGAGGCGCGGGTCGAAGTGGTGGTCGGCACCTGCCCCGACCTCGGAGCGGTACGCGCCGTGGCGCAGCCGCTGCGCCAGGTGATCGGCTGGTCCGGGCGGCGGATCGCCCGGGCGCAGACCGGCGCCGTGCTCGACGCGGGCGGGGCCGTCGTGGACCTGGGCGCGGAGACCGGGCCGGTGTTCCGGGCCGACGCCGGGACGCTCTGCCGGGACGGCTTCCACCCCTCCGCCGACGGCTACCGGGTCTGGGCCCACGCCCTCCTGCCGGCGGTGGCCGCCGCCGCGAACGTCGCCTCCCGACACTGACCCACCCACCACCCGCCCCACCCCCACCCCCACCCACGCCCCGCCCGCGCCCCCAGGGGCCTCGCCGCTCCGCGCAAGCCATGTCCGCGTCGCGCCCGCTCACCCGCCCTGCGGCGCCACCCGCCATGATCGCGCTCGATCCAGGAAGTAGTGGCCTCCAACCTGCGAGGAAGCCACTACATCCGGGAAGCAGCGCGATCATGGGAGGCGGCGCGAGGGACCGCGCGCGGCACCAGGCACGCCGGACAGAACCCGGCGCCTACACGGGAACAACACGGGGCACCGCACCTCCACCCGCCAAGATCGTGCTCAGTCCAGGAAGTAGTGGCCTCCAACCTGGGCGGTTTCAGGTGGCTGTTGCAACGAGGTACTTGTGGAGTGCTTGGGCGGGATTCTGCCAGTTGAGGGTTTGGCG
>NZ_JCADBL010000017.1:0-122420 GCF_059359015.1 Micromonospora sp. LZ37
CGCCAAACCCTCAACTGGCAGAATCCCGCCCAAGCACTCCACAAGTACCTCGTTGCAACAGCCACCTGAAACCGCCCTCTGGTGTGGACGCGACTACGGTCGGAAGGTGGCGAGCGCCCTCAGTGCCCGCCGTGCCGGCCGGCCGGGACGCGGTGGTCGTCGGTGGCGATCCGCGAGCGGCGTGTGGTGGAGGTGTGATGGGCAACGGTCCGATGTCCACGCTGGAGTTCCTCGGCGCGGAGCTGCGGCGGGCCCGCCGGGAGCGTGGGCTGAGCCAGGAGGAGCTGGCCCAGCGGATCAGCTACTCGTCGTCGCTGGTGGGCATGGTGGAGATCGGCCACCGCACCCCGTCGCAGGACTTCATCGCGCGGGTGGACGCGGCGTTGGAGGCGGGCGGTCTCTTCGAACGGCTGCTCGCCCTGGTCCGCGCCGACGCCGCGCCGCCGTGGCTGCGCGAATGGATCAGCGTGGAGCGGGAGGCGACCCTGATCCGCTGGTTCGAGCCGTCCCTGATCCCCGGGCTGTTACAGACCGAGGCATACGCCCGGGCGGTGCTTCAATGGGGCGGGCTGCTGCGGCTGCCGGAGGTCGAGCAGAGGCTTACCTCACGGCTGGAACGGCAGGCGGTCTTGACCACGGAGAAGGCACCTCAGTTCATCGCGCTGGTGGACGAGGCCGCCTTGAGGAGGGCGGTCGGAGAGCCGGCGCTGATGGTCGAGCAGTTTGAGCACATGTTGCGGGTGACGGAACTGCCGCACGTCCACCTGCACGTGGTGCCAGCCGGCGCGGGCGCTCACGCAGGGCTGGCCGGCCCGTTCATCCTGGCCAGGACTCCCGACGGTTCAGAGGTGGCACACCTCGACAACCAGCTCCGAGCGCATGTCACGGACAACCCAGAGGACGTTGATACCCTTCAACGCAAGTGGGAGGCCGTGCGCGGCGAGGCGTTGCCACGGCGGGCCTCCCGTGAGCTGATTCGGGAGTTGGCGAAGTCATGGACCTGACCGGCGCGGTGTGGCGTGTGTCCACCCGCAGTGGGAACGGCGGCTCCACCTGCGTCGAGGTGGCCACCAACCTCGCGCACGTGGTCGGGGTACGCGACAGCACGGACCGGCAGGGTCCGGCGCTGACGTTCCCGCCCGCGGCCTGGGCCGCCTTCGCCCACGCCGTCGCGACCGACAGCCTCACCTCGCACCCCTGATGACGGCACCGGTCCCTCCGGGGGCCGAGCCGACCCAGCTCACGGCCGGACAAGGCCGTCGCACCTGCTGTGCGACCACCTCGCTGGAAGCTGTGGGACTTTCGCCCGCTTGTTGCGCGCCTGTCCGACCGAGGCGGGCGTCGCAGTGGTGACCGGCAGGTCGGGGAGCCTCACGGAGGATGGGCGCGGCATGGACACGAGGCATCACGAGGCTCTGTGGCGGCGCAACGAGCCGTGGAGCGCGCGGCTGGCGCTCGACCTCCTCCCCGCCAACAACGGTCCCCGGGTGGAGGTGCTGCGTGGAAGCGTCGTCATCTCGCCCGACGGTGACTACGACCAGCGGACCGTCCAGCGGGAGCTGACCTACCGGGTCGGTCGAGCGGGCCGGCGGCACGGGTTGTGGGCGTACCGCTCGGTGAACCTGATCGCAGGGGATGATCTGCTCATCCCGCACCTCGCGGTGCTGCGGCTCTCCGGCGGAGGGCGTCAGGCCATGCCCGTGGAGACGGCCGTGCTGCTGGGAGAGATCAGCTCGTCCACCGCCGGAGGATGCGGCCTGATCGACCGTCACCGCGAGTACGCCGCCGCCGGGGTTCCGTTCTTCCTCCGGGTCGACCTGCGCAACCGGGTCCCGGCGATCGCCCTCTACGAGCTCGTCGAGGGCGAGTACCGGCCGGTCTCCGCCGCTGCGGCGGGCGCGGTCTTCGTCATGCGGCAGCCCTTCGAGTTCTCGGTGGACCCCGCCGATCTCCTGGACGAGGAGGCCCCGGCGGAGGCCGCGGACGCCGAGGGCTGAGGCTCCCGGCGGGCGCACAGTGACGCCGGGCAGAATGGCCGCGTGACTTCTCGCCGCGACCTCGTCCTGCTCGGCTCCACCGGTTCGATCGGCACCCAGGCCATCGACATCGTGCGGCGCAACCCGGACCGGTTCCGGGTGGTGGCGCTCGGCGCCGGTGGCGGCAACGTGGAGCTGCTCGCCGCCCAGGCCCTGGAGCTGGGCGTGGACGCGGTGGGGGTGGCGAAGGCGTCCGCCGCGCAGGATCTCCAGCTCGCCTTCTACGCCGAGGCGAGCCGGCGCGGCTGGGCCACCGGGGACTTCCGGCTGCCGAAGATCGTCGCCGGGCCGGAGGCGATGACCGAGCTGGCCGAGTGGCCCTGCGACATCGTGCTCAACGGGGTGGTCGGCTCGCTGGGGCTGGCGCCGACCCTGGCCGCGCTGCGCGCCGGTCGTACCCTCGCCCTGGCCAACAAGGAGTCCCTCGTCGCCGGCGGCCCGCTGGTCAAGGCCGCGGTGACGCGGCCGGGGCAGATCGTCCCGGTCGACTCCGAGCACTCGGCGCTGGCGCAGTGCCTGCGCGGCGGGACGCGGGGTGAGGTGCGCCGGCTGGTGGTCACCGCCAGCGGCGGGCCGTTCCGCGGCCGGCGGCGCGACGAGCTGACCGCCGTCACCCCGGAGCAGGCGCTGGCGCACCCCACCTGGAACATGGGCCCGGTCGTCACGATCAACTCCGCCACCATGGTCAACAAGGCGTTGGAGGTGATCGAGGCGCACGAGCTCTTCGACGTGCCCTACGCCGACATCACCGTGATGGTGCACCCCCAGTCGGTGATCCACTCGATGGTCGAGTTCGTCGACGGCTCCACCCTCGCCCAGGCCAGCCCGCCGGACATGCGGCTGCCGATCGCCCTGGGCATCGGCTGGCCGGACCGGGTGCCCGAGGCCGCCGCCGCAGTGGACTGGACCACGGCGCACACCTGGGAGTTCGCGCCGCTCGACGACGCGGCGTTCCCGGCGGTGGCGCTGGCCAAGGCGGCCGGGGAGGCCGGCCGCTGCCGCCCGGCGATCTACAACGCGGCGAACGAGGAGTGCGTCGCGGCGTTCGTCGCCGGCCGGCTGCCCTTCCTCGGCATCGTCGACACCCTCCAGCGGGTGTTGGAGGAAGCTCCCGATTTCGGCGAACCAGGTACCGTCGAGGACGTGCTCGCGGCCGAGTCGTGGGCGCGCGCGCACGCGCAGGAGATCATCGCGGCGTCGGTGGAAGGAGCTTGATGGCAAACCTGCTCGGGGTGGCGCTCTTCGCCCTAGCGATCCTCATCTCGGTGAGCCTGCACGAGGCGGGGCACATGCTGACCGCCAAGGCGTTCGGGATGAAGGTCACCCGGTACTTCGTCGGCTTCGGTCCCACCCTCTGGTCCTTCCGCCGGGGTGAGACGGAGTACGGCGTCAAGGGCATCCCGCTCGGCGGATTCTGCAAGATCGTCGGGATGACCCCGCAGGACGACGACGTCGACCCGGCCGACGAGCCCCGGGCGATGTGGCGCTACCCGGTGTGGAAGCGGACGATCGTGATGTCCGCGGGTTCGGCCACCCACTTCGCGCTGGCCCTGGTCGCGACCTGGCTGGCGGCCGTCACCCTGGGCCTGCCCAACCCCGACTTCCCCAGGACCGCGGCGGAGGAGCGTCAGGAGCCGGCGGTCATCGCCGTGCAGAGCTGCGTGATCCCGGACACCGCCGTGCGGGAGTGCGCGCCCGGGGACCCGGCCAGCCCGGCCGGACAGGCCCAGCTGCGCGACGGCGACCGGATCACCTCGCTCAACGGCACCCCGATCAACAACTACGGCGACCTGCTCACCGGCCTGCGCGCCCTGCAGCCGGGCGCGACCGCGCAGATCGGGTACGTCCGCGACGGCCAGCCGGGCACCACCAGCACCGTGCTCGGGAAGACCCAGCGCCCGCCGCTGGACGATCCGAAGGGCGCCGTCGGCCCGGTCGCCGCGCTCGGCGTCGGGCTCACGTACAGCACCCCGACCCGGGTCACGTACGGGCCGGTGGCCGCCTTCGGGGCCACCGCCGACTTCACCAAGGAGCTGGCCGTCGGCACGGTGCAGTCGTTGCAGCGGCTGCCGCAGAAGGTCCCCGCCCTCTGGACCGCGATCACCGGCGGCGAGCGGGACGTGGACACCCCGATCAGCGTGGTCGGCGCCAGCCGGCTCGGTGGTGAGGCGTTCGCCAACAAGGCCTGGCTGCTCTTCGTGACGCTGTTCATCGGGTTGAACTTCTTCATCGGGGTCTTCAACCTGCTGCCGCTGCTGCCGCTCGACGGCGGGCACATCGCCATCATCTGGTTCGAACGGGCCCGTTCCTGGCTCTACGCCCGGATCGGCCGCGCCGACCCCGGGCGAGTGGACTACCTCAAGCTCATGCCCTTCACGTACGCGGTGATCCTGATCGGTGGCGCGTTCACGCTGCTGACGATCACCGCGGACGTCGTCAACCCCATCACGCTCTTCCCAAGGTGAGTGCCTGAAGTGACCGCTGTCAGTCTCGGTATCCCCGCCGTGCCGCCCCCGCCGCTCGCCCCGCGTCGGGCCAGCCGCCAGATCATGGTCGGCTCGGTGCCGGTCGGTGGGGGTGCGCCGGTCTCGGTGCAGTCGATGACCACCACCCTCACCTCCGACGTCAACGCCACCCTCCAGCAGATCGCCGAGCTGACCGCCTCCGGCTGCCAGATCGTCCGGGTCGCCGTGCCCAGCCAGGACGACGTGGAGGCGCTGCCGGCGATCGCCAGGAAGTCGCAGATCCCGGTGATCGCCGACATCCACTTCCAGCCGAAGTACGTCTTCGCCGCGATCGACGCCGGCTGCGCCGCGGTCCGGGTGAACCCGGGCAACATCCGGCAGTTCGACGACAAGGTCAAGGAGATCGCCCGCGCGGCCGGCGACGCGGGGGTGCCGATCCGGATCGGCGTCAACGCCGGCTCGCTGGACAAGCGGCTGCTCGCCAAGTACGGCAAGGCCACCGCGGAGGCGCTGGTCGAGTCGGCGCTCTGGGAGTGCTCGCTCTTCGAGGAGCACGGCTTCCGGGACATCAAGATCTCGGTGAAGCACAACGACCCGGTGGTGATGATCCGGGCCTACCGCCTGCTCGCCGAGAAGTGCGACTACCCGCTGCACCTGGGCGTGACCGAGGCCGGGCCGGCGTTCCAGGGCACCATCAAGTCGGCGGTCGCCTTCGGCGCGCTGCTGGCCGAGGGGATCGGCGACACCATCCGGGTCTCGCTCTCCGCCCCGCCGGTGGAGGAGATCAAGGTCGGCAACCAGATCCTGGAGTCGCTCGGGCTGCGCGAGCGCGGCCTGGAGATCGTCTCCTGCCCGTCCTGCGGCCGGGCCCAGGTCGACGTCTACAAGCTCGCCGAGGAGGTCACCGCCGGCCTGGAGGGGCTGCCGGTGCCGCTGCGCGTCGCGGTCATGGGCTGCGTGGTGAACGGCCCGGGTGAGGCCCGCGAGGCCGACCTCGGGGTCGCCTCCGGCAACGGCAAGGGCCAGATCTTCGTCAAGGGGAAGGTCGTGAAGACCGTCCCCGAGGCGCAGATCGTGGAGACGCTGATCGAGGAGGCGCTGCGGATCGCCGACGAGATGGGCGCCGAGCTCCCCGAGGAGCTGCGCGGCCTGGTCCCCGGCGGCGCCACCGTCACCGTCCACTGACCTCGCCGGCGTTTACCGACGCCCGCCACCCCTGAGCCGAGAAGGAGTGGCCGTCCCACCCGGGACGGCCACTCCTTCCGTTCCCGCCACGGGTGCCCGTCAACGGCCAGCCCGCCCGCCGATCTTCGTCCGCCGCCCCGTCGCGCCCCGTCGATCATGCAGTTGTGCTGTGTGATTCGTGGAGCTTCGCGGCGTTCGTCCACCACCACAAGTGCATGATCGACCGGGTCCGGGGTGGGGTGGCGGTGTGCGGGGGCTGACATCGGGGGCGGGTGCTGCGGTCGGCCCGCGCGGCCCGGTCCCCATCTGGCAGGCTGGTAGTCGTGCTGACGCTGCCGGTACGTCAACTGGGTGAGTCGGAGCGCCGCGCGGTGGAGCGGCTGCTCGACCTCGACCCGTTCGCGGGCGCGCAGGTCGCCGAGCGGGTCGCCGCCCGCGGCCTGGCCTGGTGGCGGGCCGAGGGCCGGATCCTCGGCTACGGGCCCCGGCGCAACCTGGAGTCGATCTGCTGGGTCGGGGGCAACCTCACCCCGGTGCTCGCCTCCGAACCGGCCGTCGCCGCCTTCGCCGAGCAGCTCGCCACCGAGGAGAGGATCTGCTCCTCGATCGTCGGGCGGGCCGACGCCGTGCTCGGCCTCTGGGACCGCCTCGCCCACGCCTGGGGGCCCGCCCGGGACGTCCGTCCCAACCAGCCCCTGCTCGCCACCGACCGGGTGCCCCCGGTGGCGCCCGACCCGGAGGTGCGCCCGGTGCGGGCCGGTGAGGTCGACCGGCTCTTCCCGGCGGCGGTCGCCATGTACACCGAGGAGGTCGGCGTCTCCCCGCTGGCCGATGACGGCGGACGGGCCTACCGGCGCCGGGTGACCGACCTGGTCCGGGCCGGCCGCGCGTACGCCCGGCTGGTCGACGGCCGGGTGGTGTTCAAGGCCGAGCTGGCGGTGGTGACCCGGCGGACCGCGCAGGTCCAGGGGGTGTGGGTGGCGCCCGAGTGGCGCGGGCGCGGGATCGCGACGTCCGCGATGGCCGCGGTCGTGCGGGACGCGCTGGAGCGGGTCGCGCCGACGGTCAGCCTCTACGTCAACGACTTCAACCTGCCCGCGCGCCGGGTCTACGAGCGCTGCGGCTTCCGCCCCGTCGGCACCCTGGCCACCGTTCTGTTCTGAACCGGTCCACCGCCGCCGAGGGCGGGGGTCACCTCCGCCTGACCGTCCCGGTGCCGGAACCCCGCACCACTCGCCGCCATTCCTGGAAGAAAGTCCATATTCCCCATCAAGCCGCCTGAATTGGACGAAGCTGACAGGGTCAGTCGTGGTTGCAGTGGCGCACGGGGGCGCCGCCAGCCGGACTCCAGGAGGTGGCGGATGGCAACGAGACATCGCGGACGGGTGGCGGCGGCCGGTGCCGTGCTGACCGCCTGCCTACTGATCACCGGCTGTGGCGGGGGCGGCGACGACGACCGTGGCGGTGGCGAGGGCGGCCAGAAGCCCCCCACCGGCAAGGAGAACACGGCGAACGGCTTCAAGATCGGCCTGCTGCTCCCGGAGTCGAAGACCACCCGGTACGAGGTCTTCGACCGGCCGCTGATCCAGGAGAAGCTCCGCGAACTCTGCAGCAAGTGCCAGGTGCTCTACCAGAACGCCGACCAGGACCCGGCCAAGCAGCAGTCCCAGGCCGAGGCGATGCTCACCCAGGGCGTCAAGGTGCTCATCCTCGACCCGGTGGACGCCAAGGCAGCGGGCGCGATCGTCAACAACGCGGTATCGCAGAACGTCCCGGTGGTCTCCTACGACCGGCTGGCCGAGGGGCCGATCTCCTACTACGTCTCGTACGACAACCGGAAGGTCGGCCAGGTGCAGGGCCAGGCGCTGCTCGACGCGCTGAGCAAGGGCGGTGACCCGAAGCGGGGCCAGATCGTCATGCTCAACGGCTCACCGACGGACCCGAACGCCGCCGACTTCAAGGCCGGCGCCCACTCGGTACTGGACGGCAAGGTCAACATCGGCCAGGAGTACGACACCCCGGACTGGTCGCCCGACCGGGCTCAGCAGCAGATGGAGCAGGCCGTCACGGCGCTCGGCCGGGAGAAGATCATCGGCGTCTACGCGGCCAACGACGGCATCGCCGGCGGCGCGATCGCCGCGATGAAGGGCGGTGGCTTCCCCAGCCCGCTGCCGCCGGTCACCGGTCAGGACGCCGAACTCGCCGGCGTGCAGCGCATCGTCGCCGGGGAGCAGTACATGACGGTCTACAAGGCGATCAAGCCGGAGGCGGAGATCGCCGCCTCGATGGCGGTCTCCGCCGCGACCGGTCAGCAGTACACCGGCCGACCGACCCAGCAGCGCAACAACGGCACCCTGGAGGTGCCCTCGGTGCTCCTCGACCCGGTCCCGGTCACCCGGGACAACATCGAGGAGACCGTCATCGAGGACCGCTTCTACACCCGGGACCAGGTCTGCTCCGGCGCCTTCGCCGAGGCGTGCGACGAAGCCGGCATCTCCTGAGAGGGGCGGACGGGTGACGGTGAGCGAAACGCCCGTGCTCGCGATGTCGGGCATCTCGAAACGGTTCGGCGCGGTGCAGGCGCTCTCCGACGTGTCGCTGGAGGTCCGCCCCGGCGAGGTGGTGGCGCTGGTCGGCGACAACGGGGCCGGCAAGTCGACCCTGATCAAGGTGATCGCCGGGGTCAACCCGGCCGACACCGGGGAGATCCGTTGGACGGGCCGGCAGGTCCAGATCGGTCGACCCGCCGACGCGAGCGCCCTCGGCATCGCCACCGTCTACCAGGACCTCGCGCTCTGCGACAACCTCGACGTGGTCGCCAACCTCTACCTCGGGCGGGAACTCACCCGGGCCGGCCTGCTCGACGAGATCGCCATGGAGCGACGCGCGCGCGAGCTGCTCACCAGCCTCTCGGTCAAGATCCCTTCAGTACGGGTGCCGGTGGCCGCGCTCTCCGGCGGGCAACGGCAGTCGGTCGCCATCGCCCGGTCGCTGCTCGGCGAACCCCGGCTGGTGCTGCTCGACGAGCCCACCGCCGCACTGGGCGTCGCGCAGACCGCCGAGGTGCTCGACCTGATCGAGCGGCTCAAGAAGCGCGGCCTCGGGGTGCTGCTCATCAGCCACAACCTCGCCGACGTCAAGGCGGTCGCGGACCGGGTGGTGGTCCTGCGGCTGGGGCGCAACGGCGGGGTGTTCGACCCGAGCCGGACCAGCCAGGAGGAGATCGTCCAGGCGATCACCGGCGCGCTGGACAACGCGGTCAGCCGGCGCCGGTCCCGGGGCGCGCCGCTGCCGGAGCAGGGCGGCGAGGACAGCGGCCCGGCGAACCGGGCCACCCCCCGGGACCAGTTGTGAACCGCCGTCCGGCACCCGACCCGGCCGGCGCCGTCGGGCAGCGCAACCAGGAGGTGTCCCGTTGAGCACGTCGACGACCAGTCCGGAACCGCCGGCCGGGGACAGCGTCCAGACCGGGCCGGGAGGTGGCGGCGACCGCTCGCCGGTGGCCGCGATCCGGCGCCGACTGCGCACCGGTGAGCTGGGCGCCTGGCCGGTCATCATCGGACTGATCGTGATCTGGGTGGTCTTCCAGTCGCTCAACGAACGGTTCCTCAGCCCGCAGAACCTCTCCAACCTCACCCTCCAGATCGCCGCGACCGGCACCATCAGCATCGGCGTGGTGCTGGTGCTGCTGCTCGGCGAGATCGACCTCTCGGTCGGCTCGGTGGCGGGGGTGGCCGCCGCGGCCCTGGCCGTGCTGACCGTCCGCAACGGCTGGGGCGACCTGGCCGCGATCATCGTGGCGCTGCTGCTGGGCATGGCGATCGGCGCCCTGCAGGGCTCCATCTTCGCCCGGCTCGGGGTGCCCGCCTTCGTGGTCACCCTCGCCGGCAACATCGGCTGGCAGGGCCTCCAGCTCTTCCTGCTCAAGCCCGAGGGCACGATCAACCTGCCGTACACCGGCTTCATCGGCCGGATCACCCACGTCAACCTCGGCCCCGCCACCGGCTGGCTGATCGGGGCGCTCGCCGTGCTGGCGTACGCGGCGGCGGTGCTCCTCGACACCCGCCGCCGGGCCGCCGCCGGGCTGCCCACCCGCAGTCCGGTCCGCTCCGTGCTGCGGATCGTCGGCCTGGCCGTGCTGGTCGGGATCACCGTGGCGGTGCTCAACGCCTGGCAGGGCGTGCCGGCGGCGCTGCTCATCCTCCTCGCCCTGGTGGTGATCGTCGACCTGGTGCTGCGCCGCACCCGGTACGGGCGGGGCATCTTCGCCGTCGGCGGCAACGTGGAGGCCGCCAGACGCGCCGGCATCAACGTCACGCTGATCAGGATCTCCGTCTTCGCCCTCACCTCCACGCTGGCGGCGCTCGGCGGCATCCTGATCGCCTCCCGCGGGTACGCCGCCGGCCAGTCCACCGGCGCGGCGGACACCCTGCTGGTGGCCATCGCCGCGGCGGTGATCGGCGGGGTGAGCCTCTTCGGCGGACGCGGCTCGACGTACGGGGCGCTGCTCGGCAGCCTGGTGCTCGGGTCGATCACCTCGGGCATGTTCCTGTTGCAGCTCGACTCCTCGGTCCGCTTCATGATCACCGCAGCGGTGCTGCTCGCCGCGGTCATCCTCGACTCGCTGTCCCGGCGGGGGAGGCGGTCGAGCGGCCGGGCCTGACGCCCCGGGGCGGCCGGACGGCGGCGCGGACCGCCGTCGGCCGCCCCACCGCCGCGTCCCGGCGGTGCCGGCGTAAATGCGTTGAGCAGCCGAGCCGCACCCCGCAGGCTGGAACCTCCGCCACCCGATCCGGAGGACCCACCCATGCGCCTGCTCCGCGACCTGTGGGTCACCTCGCCCCGCCGGATCACGATCGTCGGCGTGCTGATCGTGCTCGGCGCCGCCGGACAGGCGGCCGCCTCGGCGCTGGCCGGTCCCGTCCTGGTGCACCGGTCGGCCGGCTGGTTCGCCGCGCTGGTCATCGCGCTCGTCGCCGCCGTGGTCACCGACCTGGTGATCGGGCTGCTGATGGCCGGCCTCACCGCCGACTGGTCCGCCGACGTGCGCCGCCGCCTCTGCCGGGTGGCGCTCGGGCAGGACCTGGGCACCCTGGAGACCACCCCGGTCGGCGAGCTGCTCGACCGCATCGACAACGACGTGTACCAGGTCGCGGCGGAGCTGCGGAACACCGGCGTACGGCTCGTCCAGGGACTGGCCGTCTGCCTGCTGGCCACGGTGAGCGCCATCTTCGTCTGGTGGCCGGCCGGTCTCGGCATGCTCGCCCTGACCGCGCTGCTCGCCGTGGCGCTGCGCCGCCCCACCACGGCCATCGCCCCGGCCCGGATGGCCGAGGAGGAGGCCTGGTCCGACCTCGCCGCGGTGATGGAGGAGGCGGTCCACGGCCAGGACGACGTCCGGACCAGCCTGGCCCGGCCCTACGTGCTGCGGCTCTACGCCCGTCGAGCCGCCGAGGTGCTGGCCCGGGGACGTCGGGTGTTCCTGATGTCGGCCCGGGTCACCACCATCGCCGCCGGCGCCATCCGGGTCGGGATCGCCGCCGTGGTGCTCGGCGGCGCCTGGGCGCTGACCGCCGGCCGGATCGACGGAGCCCGGATGACCGCCATCTGGCTGCTCGCCATCGCCTTCGGGGCCACCGTCGAGCACATCGCCCGCTGGGTGCCGCACCTGCAGTACGCGCTCGGCGCCTGGGCCCGGGTGCAGTTGCTCTCCGGCGCCCGGCAGGAACCCGCCGGCGGACTGGCCCCGGTCGAGGGCGACCTGACCGTGCGCGGGCTCACCTTCCGCTACCCGGAGAGCGAGGACACCGGCCGGGGGCCGGCGCTGCGCGACGTCAGCCTGACCTTCGCCCGGGGCCGCTCGTACGCCCTGGTCGGACGGACCGGGTCGGGCAAGTCGACGCTGGCCAAGGTGCTCACCCGGGCCGTCGACGTGCCGCGCGGCACGGTCCTCCTCGGCGAGACCGACCTGCTCGACCTCGACGTCGAGGAGCTGCGCCGGTGGATCGCCGTGGTGCCGCAGCGCACCGAGATCCTGGCCGGCACCCTCGCCGAGAACGTCGCGCTCTTCGACCCCGGCCTGCTCGACCACGCCACCCGGGCGCTGGAGGAGCTGGGCCTGGCCGGCTGGATCGCCGAGCTGCCCGACGGGGTGCGGACCCGGCTGGGCGAGGGCGGGCACGTGCTCTCCGCCGGGCAGGAACAGTTGGTGGCGTTCGCCCGGATCCTGGTCCGCGACCCACACGTGGTGATCCTCGACGAGGCCACCGCCCGGCTGGACCCGGTCACCGAGACCCGGGTACGCCAGGCCACCGAGCGCCTGCTCACCGACCGGATCGGCATCGTCATCGCGCACCGCCTCTCCTCGGTGCGCCGCTGCGACGAGGTGGTGGTGATGGCCGACGGCGCGGTGCTGGAGGCCGGGCCGCTGCGCGGGTCGCGACGCTTCGCCGAACTGCTCGCCACCAGCCACGCCGGCGCGTACGCTCCGGCCGGCGCGGCCCGCGGCGGGGTGGACCTGCTGCCCGCGGCGGGCGGGGAGTGGGACGTCGTCGAGCCGCTGCCCGAGCCCGCCCCGGCGCCGTCCGCGCGGCCGGTGGTCGTACCCAGGGGCGACCCGCCGCCCCCGCCCCCGCCGCCGCCCGCGCGGACCATGCGGGAGATCCTGCGCCTGGCCCTGAACGACCCGCGGTACGGGCTGGTCTCGGTCGGCATGTTCGTCGTCATGGTGCTGCTCGGCCTGGACGGCGCGGTGCTGCCCTGGCTCTGGGCGGACGTGGTCGACGGCGGCAGCCCCTGGCTGCCGGCGCTCGGCATCGTCGCCGCGCTGCTGGTCGTGCTCCCGGTGCCCTACTTCACCAACCTGTGGTTCCCGCAGTGGTGGGTACGCCAGATGCTGCGGATCAGCCTGCGCCTGGTGCACGGCCAGACCGGCCCGCGCCGGGTCAGCGCGCACACCCCGGCCGAGGTGGTGGCCCAGGGTGGCGACACCGAACGGGTCGTGGAGCTCGCCGACAACCTGGTCGACCAGTTCATCGCCGTGGTGCTCCTGGTGACCATGACCGTGGTGACCGGCAGCCCCGTGCCGGGGCTCTTCTTCGTCGGCACGATGGTGGCCTCCGGGCTGGCCGCGACGCTCTTCGGCCCCCGCCTGGAGCGTTCCGCCCGGGGCACGGTCAAGGCCCGGGCCGCCTTCGCCACCGCGCTGGTCTCCACGCTCTCGGCGGCCCGGACGGTGAAGCTCGCCGGCGCCACCCGCCCGGTGCTGGACCACCTGGCCGGGTTGGACACCGTCCGCAGCGACCGGCAGCGCCGGGAGATCTCCATGCAGGTGTGGGCCCGGTCCACCCCGTCGGTGCTCAGCGGGCTGCTGCCGATCGGGGCGTGGGCGCTCTACCTGTCCGGCGGGCTCACCGCGGGCGCCACCCTGGTCGCGGTCTCCACGCTGGGCGCTGCGCGCTGGTTCGCCTGGACCACCGCGTCACTGGTCTCCCACTACCCGTCGGCGAAGGTGTGGACCCGCCGGACGGCCGCGATGTCCGGGGTCGGGGCGTACTCGGCGGCGGTGCCGGGGGTGGACATCGTCGCCGGCACCGCGCCCGCGCCGGTGCCGCCGGCCCGGCGCCCGCTGCGCCGGCTGGAGCTGGCCGGTTTCGGGGCGCTGCACACCGACGGCACGTTCGCCGTACGGGACGTCGACCTGACCGTCGAGCGCGGGCAGCTGGTGCTGGTGGTCGGGCCGGTGGGCGCCGGCAAGTCGTCGCTGCTGCGCGCGCTGGCCGGGATCGTGCACCACACCGGCACGCTGCGCTGGAACGGCGAACCGGTGACCGAGCCGGAGCTGTTCCTGCGCCCGCAGCAGGTCGGGTACGTCGGCCAGCTGCCCCGGGTGCTCTCCGGCACGGTCGCCGACAACATCGCCCTCGGCCACGACGTGGACGCGGCCGGCGCGGTGGCCACCGCCCAGCTGGAGCACGACCTCGCGGCCGGCGGCGGGCTGGGGCTGCTCATCGGGCACAAGGGGACCCGGCTCTCCGGCGGTCAGCTCCAGCGACTGGCGCTGGCCCGGGCGTTGGCGCCGCGGACCGAGCTGCTGGTCGCCGACGACGTGTCGTCCGCGCTGGACGTCACCACCGAGCTGGCGCTCTGGGCGGCGCTGCGGGAGCACGGGGTGACCGTGGTCGGCTCGACGTCGAAGCGGGCCGCGCTGGTCCGGGCCGACCACGTGGTGGTGCTCATCGACGGCACGGTGGCCGCCCAGGGCCCCTGGCGCGACCTCGAGGACGACTGGAGCCACCTGGCCGGCTGACCCGCAGCCGCGTCCGGGTCAGAAGGCGCGGGCGTACTGGTCCGGCCAGCTCGGCTCCGCGCCCAGCTTGGCGGCGGCGCGGCGCGGCCAGTACGGGTCGCGCAGCAGCTCGCGGCCGAGCAGCACCAGGTCGGCCTCGCCGCCGGCGACGATCTCCTCGGCCTGCTCCGGCTCCACGATCAGGCCCACCGCGCCGGTGAGCACCCCCGCGTCGTGGCGGATCCGGGCCGCGAGGGGCACCTGGTAGCCGGGCCCGACCGGAATGGCCGCCCGAGCCGAGGCGCCGCCGGAGGAGGCGTCGACCAGGTCCACCCCGGCGGCGGCCAGCTCGCCGGCGAGCACCACGCTGTCCTCGACCGTCCAGCCGCCCTCGACCCAGTCGGTGGCGGAGATCCGGGCCAGCACCGGCGTCTGTTCGCCGACCGCCGCGCGGACCGCCCGGGCCACCTCCAGGGTGAGCCGCATCCGGGCGGCGCGGTCGCCGCCGTAGCCGTCGGTGCGGTGGTTGGTCAGCGGGGAGAGGAACTCGTGCAGCAGGTAGCCGTGCGCGGCGTGGATCTCCACGGCGGCGAAGCCGGCGTCCAGCGCCCGGGCCGCGGCGACGGCGAAGGCCTCCACCACCCGGGCGATCCCGCTCTCGTCGAGCGCGGTCGGCCGCCGATGGTCGGGGAGGAACGGCTCGTCGCCCGGGCCGACCGGCGTCCAGCCGCCCTCGGCGTCCGGCACGCCGCCCCGGCCGTCCCACGGCCGGTAGGTGGACGCCTTGAACCCGGCGTGCGCGAGCTGCACGGCCGGCACCGCGCCCTGCGCGGCGACGAATCCGGTGACCGGGCGCCAGGCGTCCACGTGCGCGCCCGACCAGAGCCCGGTGTCCTGCGGGCTGATCCGCCCCTCCGGCACCACCGCGGTGGCCTCGGTGAGGATCAGGCCGGCGCCGCCGACGGCCCGGGAACCGAGGTGCACCCGGTGCCAGTCGGTGGGCAGGCCGTCCGGGCCGGCGCTGTACTGGCACATCGGGGCGAGGGCGACCCGGTTGGGCAGGGTGACCGCGCGCAGGGTCAGCGGGGTGAACAGGGCACTCATGCGGTGATCCTCCAGCAGCGCCGTCGGGGAGACCCCGAGGGGCCTCCCCGACGTACGGCGGTGTCAGGCGGGAACGGGAGCCAGCTCGTCGGAGCGGGCCGGCCGGTCGGCCTCGTCGGCGTCGATCAGCTCACGCCGGCCGGCCGAGTCGTACGCGGCCCGGTCCAGGGTGCCCTCGCGGGCGGCGACGACGGTCGGCACCAGAGCCTGCCCGGCCACGTTGGTGGCGGTGCGGATCATGTCCAGGATCGGGTCGATCGCCAGCAGCAGACCGGCGCCGGCCAGCGGCAGGCCCAGCGTGCTCAGGGTCAGGGTGAGCATCACGGTCGCGCCGGTGAGGCCGGCGGTGGCGGCCGAGCCGACCACCGAGACGAAGGCGATCAGCAGGTAGTCGGTGACGCCCAGGTCCACCCCGAAGATCTGCGCGACGAAGATCGCCGCCAGGGCGGGGTAGATCGACGCGCAGCCGTCCATCTTCGTGGTGGCGCCGAAGGGCACCGCGAAGGAGGCGTACTCGCGGGGGACGCCGAGCCGCTCGACCGAGCGCTGGGTCACCGGCATGGTGCCCACCGAGGAGCGGGAGACGAACGCCAGCTCGATCGCCGGCCAGACGCCGGCGAAGAAGCGCAGCGGGTTGAGCCGGCCGGCGACCACCAGCACCAGCGGGTAGATCACGAAGAGCACGATCGCGCAGCCCACGTAGACGGCGGTGGTGAACTTCGCCAGCGGCGCCAGCAGGTCCCAGCCGTACGAGGCGACGGCGTTGCCGATCAGGCCCAGCGTGCCGATCGGGGCGAGCCGGATCACCCACCAGAGCGCCTTCTGCACGATCTCCAGCAGCGCGCGGTTGAGCGCGACGAACGGCTCGGCGGCGTCGCCGACCAGCAGCGCCGCGGCGCCGACGACCAGGGCGAGGAAGACGATCTGGAGCACGTTGCCCTCGACGAAAGCGCCGACCGGGTTGGTCGGCACGATGCCGGTGAGGAAGTCGGTCCACGAGCCGGTCGTCTTCGGCGCGGCGGCCCCGGCGGTGTCCAGGGTCACGCCCCGGCCCGGGTCGGTCAGCAGGCCGAGGCCGATGCCGACGGCCACCGCGACCAGCGCGGTCGCGCCGAACCAGAGCAGCGTCTTGAGCGCCAGCCGGGCGGCGTTGGCCACGCCGCGCAGGCTGACCACGCTGACCACGATGGCGGTGAAGACCAGCGGCGGCACGGCCAGCTTGAGCAGCTGGACGAAGAGGCCACCGACGGTGTCGAGGGTGGTGGCCAGCCAGCTCAGGTCGTTGGCGCGGGCGAGGAAACCGAGCGCCACGCCGAGGACGAGGCCGAGCAGGATCTGCACGGAGAAGGGGAACTTGCGCAGGGCGGAAGCCATGAAGAGGTGTCCAAGGTCTGGAAGGGGTCGGAACGGGGCAGCGTCAGGAACGAGGCTGCGCCGGACAGACGCCGCTGGCCTGTAGTCGGAGATCGACATACAGGCGGACGGTGAGGTGCCAGACATTGGTCATCGCCAGCCGAGGCTACTCCCGGCGGCCACCGGACAGAAGGAGCGACCGGCGTGAGGCTCCTTACAGAAGCGCGGTGGCCGCCCGTCCCGGGTCACCCGGGACGGGCGGCCACCGACACCGCCTAACCGATGGCCTTGGCCGTGGTCGTGGTCCAGCCGCTGGCGACCTGCACCCGGTTGCTCCAGCCGAGGTTGCCGTTGTTGGCGTACAGCCAGAGGTTGCCGCTCGGGTCCGCGGCCACGACGTCGGGGCGCCGGTCCCCGTTCAGGTCCGTCACCGTCACCCGGTAGCTGGTCCAGCTGGCACCGATCTGCTTGCGGACCCCGAGCATCGCCGACCCCGACTGGCCGGTGTTCGGGTAGTACCACATGTCGCCAGCGGTGTCGATCGCGATGACATCGTCGAGCCCGTCACCGTCGAAGTCGGCGGGGAAGATCCGGTAGTTGCTCCAGCCGGCGCGACCGATCTCCACCTTGCAGCACCCGTCCGGGTAGTGGAAGAGCTGGCCGGTCACGTTGTTGACGCCGAAGTGGTCGGGCCGGGTGTCCCCGTCGGCGTGCCCGGTGGCGTGCGTGTAGCTGCTCCAGCCGACGCCGACCTGCCTCCGTTGCGTGTAGGTCGGTGCCCCGTTGACGTTGGGATAGGTCCAGAGCAGACCGGACGAGTCGACAGCCATCAGGTCGGCCAGGCCGTCCTGGTTCCAGTCCTGGACGTCCCAGCGGTAAGTGCTCCATCCGGTGCCGATCTTCACCGCCGCGCCGAAGGTGGACATGCCGCCGCTGCCGGTGTTGGGGTGCAACCAGAGCCCGCCCGACGAGTCCGCCCTCACGACGTCCGCTCGTCCGTCGCCGGTGAGGTCATGAGCGGCCGGGGTGGGGTGCACCACCACCTGGTTCCAGGTCTGCACCAGCGAGAGCTGCCCCCGGAGGTGGCCGCCGTGGCTGCTCGTGCCGGTCCTCAGGCTGCCCATCCGCAGGCCGCCGGCGGCGTTCCAGGTCGTGGTGTGCGACGCGGACCCCGCCTGGCGGCCGTTGACGTAGAGGAACATCGTGCTCAGGTTGCCGGCACCCGGCTTGAAGGTGGCGGTGAGCTGGGTCCAGACGCCGAGCCGGGCGCTGTTCGCGCCGGCGGTCGCCGTGTCCCACACCGGAGCGGCCACGTCGCTGCGGGACATCGCGAACCGCCACGAGCTGTCGCTGGCCTCCGCCCAGACCCGGAACCCGGCCGTGGCGGTGCCGTCCTGGGAGAGCACGGTCCCACCGGTCGCGTCGGGCTTCACCCAGGCCGACACGGTGAACTCGGACCGGGTGTCGACCGCCGCGCCGGTGGTGACGAGGGTGCCCGTGCCGTCGAGGGCGACGTCCGGGTCGAAGAGGTCACCGGTGTTCAGCTCGACCTTGCCGCTGGCGGTGGCGTGCAGGGTGCCCACCGCGTCCCGTGCGGTCACCGGCGCGGTGGTGAGGGCGTTCAGCTGCCAGGCGTGGCTGGCGGTGATCATCGTCTGGTCGGCCTGGGCGGTGATGGTGCCCGTGCCGGCAGCGAGGTTGGTGACCAGCCAGGCGGTGCTCTTCGCCCCGGCCGTCGTGGTCCACAGGTCGGCCGTCCCGTCGCCGTTGAGGTCACCGGCGCGCAGGACGGCGCCGGAGCCCGGGTTCCAGGCCGGGTTGGTCAGCGCGTGCGCCGTGTAGGTGAGCTGTCCGGACTCCGGGGTGACGGTGAGCCCGGTCCACAGGTGCAGGGCGTTGGTGTCGCGGTTCCAGAGGAACATGGCGGTGCCGCCGGCGAGTTGGGCGGTGGTGATCGTCCAGCGGTCCCAGTCCATGCCGCCGGTCGGCGTGGTGGCCGTGAGGGGGACCGGTTCGAAGTAGCCGCCGACGAAGCCGAGGTTGGGGTAGTAGGTCAGGTGGTAGCCGTGGGTGGCGTCCCCGCTGGTGCCGATGAGGTCGGGGTAGGGCGAGGCGAGGCGGCGGCTGTCGCCGGCGTTGGCGAGTTGCCGCGGCGAGTTGCCGTTCCCGTCGGCGAGCTGGGCGGGGTCGATGCTCTGCTGGTTCTCGCTGGCCTCGGGCCGCAGCACGGAGCCGTCCCCGTTGGCGCGCAGGACGCCCGCGCCACCCGGGTTGGTGCCGCCGGGGTAGTAGACCAGCAGGTCCTGGAGCCCGGTGCCGCCGAAGTGGCCGGTGAGCGCCTGGGAGCCGTTGAAGTCGGTGGGGGCGTTGGCGCCGGTCACGCCGTTGCCGTTGGCGCCGATGTTGCTGGCGACCGGCTGGATGCCGCCGGTGCCGATCCCATTGGCCAGCCAGAGGCCGGGCGGGACGCCGTTCGTGGCGCCCACCGTGAGCAGATCGGGGATGTCGTCGCCGGTGAGGTCCCCGTCCACGGCGGTGGCAGCCGGCTGGGCGTTGAAGGTGACGCTGGCGCTGTCGCCGATGTTTCCGCCGGTGGAGAGGCTGGTGACGGTGACGGTGTTGGTGAACCGGGTCGGCGACAGGGTGATCGAGGCGCTGCCGTCGGTCTGCGCGGTCACCTCGACCGGCGCGCTGGCGTTCAGCTGGTAGAAGTACCCGCGCGGCGGGGTGCCGCTCTCGGGCGGGCCGACGCTGAGGGTCATCGGCTGGCCGATCGTGATCTGACCGGTCGGCTCGGCCACCGCGGGCTTGCCCGGACGGGTGGGATCGAAGGTGAAGGTACAGGTGGCCGACCACTCGCCGGCGGTGCGGAAGTCGGTCGCCTGGACCTTCCAGGAGAAGGCGGTCGGTTGCCCGCTGCCCGGCGTGCCGGTGACCCCGGCGGCGGTGCGCAGGCCGGCGACTGGTACGACGAGCACCGCAGTGGTACCGGAGGAGTAGGTCAGCAGGTTCGGGTTCGAGGTGGCGATCGGGGTCTGCGTGGTGTCGGAGCTCTTCCAGAGCTTGAAGGAGACGCCGAGGGTGCCACCGTTGCGGTCGGAGACCGGGGCGTAGAGCGTGACCGAGGCGTCGCCGACCGTGGAGCCGCCGGCGCAGACCGTCTTCGGCGAGGTGGTCAGGCCGGTGGGCTGGTTGGGCTTGTGGTTGTAGCGGATGGTCAGCGTCGGGCTGGTCTCCAGGAATTCCTTCCAGCTCTGGGTGTCGCTGGCCTCGCCGGCGGCGACCATCCAGAAAGTGCGGGTGGGCTTCTTGTCGTTGACGTCGGTGCGGATCTGGCTGGTGACGTCGAAGGAGACGGCGGCGGCGTCGCAGCCGCTGTAGCCGTGGGCGAAGCTCTTGGAGGCGGCCAGCGTGCCCTTGCTCTGTGACTCCCAGTAGTTCCAGGTGGCGTTGCTGGAGGTCAGTGTCGTGCCGGGGGCGTAGACGTTGACCGTCTTGTCGGCGCAGCTCCACGACCGGGTGTTGGTGATCTTGAAGTACGCGTCGGAGATCTCCGCCCCGGTCAGGGTGCTGTGAGGGACCGGGAAGTTGATCAGCGTGTTGGAACGCTGGCTGCCGGAGTTGCCGACCTGCATCCGCCCGATCAGGTCGGGGGTGTCCTTCCAGTAGTTCGTCGACTGGTGCTGGTAGGAGATCGTCGCCCAGCCGGACATCTTGGGCCCGATCGGCGTCCAGGTGAAGGTCGGGTCGATGTAGACCGGGTAGACCGTGCGGGCGTCGGTGAGCAACCCGCGGTCCGGGGTGAGGCGCAGTCGGTCGTTGCCGATCCCCACCTTGACCGGGGCGGTGCGGGCGGCTCGGCCCGGCGCCGTCACGGTGGACCTGGCGGCGCCCGGCGCGGCGGACACGGCCGTGTCGTCGGCGGAGGAGTCCCACATGACCGGGGCGGGCGCGGTGAGCACCGCCGCGCCGGTCCGGTCCCGGCCGGCGATGTTGCCGGCCGCGTCCGTGGCCAGGGTGAAGCCCTTGGCGCGGGTGCTCAACGAGAGGGTGGCCAGCGCCGGGTGCTTCGCCGCCACCGCGTCCCGGACGACGAAGACGTGCGAGAACGAGCCTTCGCCGGTGATCCGGACGGTCAGGTCGACCCCGGGCAGGACGTCGGCGTAGGTGGCGGTGGGGCCGGCGAGGGTCGGTGCGGGCAGCGGAACCGGGGTGCCCACGTCGAGAGAGCGATCGCCGGAGGTCAACTGGGCCAGCGGGCCGGTGCCGCCCGGGGAGAGCCGGACCGGGTTGGTGGTGACCGCGCCGGTGATGCTGCCGTCAGGGTGCCGGACCAGGGTCGGGTCCAGGTCCTTCCACGTCCCGCCGACCCGGGTCCGCGTCGGCACGGCGGACTGGGTCAGCTCGACGGTGCCGTCCGGACGGGCGGTGACGAGGGTGGTCGAGGTGCCGGCGGCGCCGGCCTCCACCGGCTTGCCGGTGCGTCGCGCCCGGGCCATCGCCTGGTCGATGCCGAGCGAGGTGGCGCTCGGCTCCGAGCGGGGTGCGTTCGAGGCGGGCGCGGCGGCGACCGGCCCGGTCTCGGCGGTGAGCGCGGCGGCGCCGAGAAGCATGCCGGTGGCGGCCGTCGATGCCAGCAGGCGTCGATGAAGTCGGGATCGTTGTCTGGGCAGCACGATGGAATCCCCCCCGTGGGTGGCCCGGGCACCGGATCGTGCCCGATGGTCGGCCACAGTGAAGCAGTCCGATGTGTCGCAGGGAACGCCCGCCGTCACGGAGGGTTGTCCCATTCGGGGACTCTGCTCCTGGTATGCGGCGGCGTCGCGCCGCCACTCGTTAGGGATTCGTTATCGGCTCAGGCTCCGCCCTCGGCGATCGGCTCGTCCGGCTCCGAGCGCCGTGGCGGTGGCGAGACCCCAACCGGCGGCGACCGCCAGCAACAGCCGTTCCAGGCCACCCACCAGGCCGCCCCGCCCGACCGTCACGATCGCCACGGCGACGGCCAGGCCCAGCGGCAGCGATACGGCCGCGCCGAGCCGGGCGAGCTGGCGCAGCCCGGGCGCCGCGCGCGCGGAGACGGCGATCGTCAGCATCGCGGAGACCGTCGCTCCCACCGCCGCGATGCTCGCCCCGCCGTGCACCAGGTCGGCGGCGGTCGGCGTCTCGAACGGCGGCAGCGGGCAGCCGGCGCTGCACGTCACCGCGCCGGAGAGCGCGGTGCAGACCGCGCCGGTGCCGAGCAGCGCCGCCGCGCGGCGCAGCTCCGGCGGGAGCGCCGTGGCCAGCAGCAGCAGCGCCGCGGCCAGGGAGAAGATCCCGATCCGGTACGTCGGGGCGTAGCCGCTCTGGGTGATGGCGGCCTCGCTGATGTACCCGGTCAGGCCCGGGCCGGGACCGGCGGCCACCGCGACGGCCACCGACACGGCGCCGGCCAGCCCGCAGCCGGCGGCGGCAGCCGCGGCGGCCGCCCGGGCCGGGGTGGTGGTCGCCGCGGCGGACCGGTCCGGGTCAGCCACGCCCGTGCGGCGTCGTCCAGCCGGAGGTGTCCGGGCCCAGCGGCACGACGCCGGTCGGGTTGATCTCCTGGTGGGTGCCGTAGTAGTGCCGCTTGATGTGGTCGAAGTCCACCGTCTCGCCGAACCCCGGGGTCTGGAACAGGTCCCTCGCGTACGCCCAGAGCACCGGCATCTCGGTCAGCTTCTGCCGGTTGCACTTGAAGTGCCCGTGGTACGCCACGTCGAAGCGGATGAGCGTGGTGAAGAGCCGCACGTCCGCCTCGGTGATCGCGTCGCCCATCAGGTAGCGCCGCCCGGCCAGCCGCTCCGACAGCGCGTCCAGCCGCGCGAAGAGCGCGACGTACGCCTCGTCGTACGCCTGCTGGGAGGTGGCGAAGCCGCACCGGTACACGCCGTTGTTGACGTCCCGGTGGATCTCGGCCATCAGCGCGTCCATCTCCGGGCGCAGCTCGACCGGGTAGAGGTCGGGCGCGTCCGGGGAGTGGAACCGGCGCCACTCGGTGGAGAGGTCCAGGGTGAGCTGCGGGTAGTCGTTGGTGACCACCCGCCCGGTGTGGGTGTCGACCAGCGCCGGCACGGTGACCCGCCCGGTGTAGTCGGGATCGGTGGCCAGGTACGCCTCGGAGAGGTAGCCGATGCCGAGCACCGGGTCGAAGCCGTCCGGGTCGAGGGCGAACCGCCAGCCCCGCTCGTCCCGGATCGGGTCGACCGTGCCGAGGCTGATGACCTCGTCGAGGCCGAGCAGGCCGCGGACGATCCGGGCCCGGTGCGCCCACGGGCACGCCCGGCACCAGATCAGCCGGTACCGGCCGGCCTCCAGCGGCCAGCGGTCCTGCTCGTCCGGGCCACCGCCCTCCGCCGCAGTCGAGTGCGGGGTGACCCGGCCGGTGAACCGGTTGGGCTGGCGGACGAACTCGCCGCTGCCGGCAATCTCTGCGTTGAACTGGGGCCGGGCCATGCCGTCAACCTATCCGGTCCGGACGCGGATATCCTGGCGCCCGGGACGTCCGGCGCGACCCGGCGGACGCCGCCACCCGAGCCCCTTCCCACCCCCGAAGGACAGCGCCGATGACCGTGGCATACCTCGTGGCCGGAGTCCGCACCCCGATCGGCCGGTACGCCGGCGCCCTCGCCGGGGTACGCCCCGACGACCTGGCCGCCCACGTGATCCGGGAACTGGTCGCCCGCCACCCGTCGGTGGACTGGGCCCGCACCGACGACGTGGTGCTCGGCTGCGCCAACCAGGCCGGCGAGGACAACCGCAACGTGGCCCGGATGGCGGCGCTCCTCGCCGGCCTGCCCGAGCAGGTGCCCGGCAGCACCGTCAACCGGCTCTGCGGCTCCGGCCTGGACGCCCTCGCCACCGCCGCGCGGGCCGTCGTGGCCGGCGAGGCCGACCTAGTGGTCGCCGGAGGGGTGGAGAGCATGAGCCGGGCGCCCTTCGTGCTGCCGAAGGCGGCCACGCCGTTCTCCCGCGCCGCCGAGGTCCACGACACCACGCTCGGCTGGCGGCTGGTCAACCCGCTGATGGAGCAGGGGTGGGGCATCGACTCGATGCCGGAGACGGCGGAGAACGTGGCCGCCGAGTTCGGCGTCGACCGGGCGGCCCAGGACGCGTTCGCGCTGCGCTCCCAGCAGCGGGCCGCCAAGGCCCAGGCCGACGGCCGGTTCGCCGAGGAGATCGTGCCGGTCACGGTGCCGGCGGGGCGGCGCGAGACGAAGCTGGTCGAGGTCGACGAGCACCCCCGGGAGACCTCGCTGGAGAAGCTCGCCGCGCTGCCCACCCCGTTCCGCGCGGGCGGGACGGTGACCGCCGGCAACTCCTCCGGCGTCAACGACGGCGCGGTGGCCCTGCTGGTGGCCTCCGCGGACGCGGTGGCCCGCTACGGGCTCACCCCCCTCGCGCGGGTCAGCGGCGCCGCCGCGGCGGGCGTACCGCCCCGGATCATGGGGATCGGTCCGGTGCCGGCCACCCGCAGGCTGCTCGACCGGCTCGGGCTCGGCCTCGGCGACGTCGACGTGGTGGAGCTGAACGAGGCGTTCGCCGCGCAGGGCGTCGCCGTGCTGCGCGAACTGGGCCTGCCGGAGGACGCCGAGCACGTCAACCCGAACGGCGGCGCGATCGCGCTGGGCCACCCGCTCGGCGCCAGCGGCGCCCGGCTGGCGTTGACCGCCGCGCTGGAGCTGCGTCGCCGCGGCGGCCGGCGGGCGCTGGCCACCATGTGTATCGGGGTGGGGCAGGGCATCGCGCTGATGCTGGAGTCCGCCGACTGAGTCGTGGCCGGGTGGGCCGCGGGATCCCCGCGGCCCGCCCGAAAAGTCGATCTCCCGCGTCAGGGCGCGCGCGCATAGAGTGTTCAGCACCACACGATCCGCGGGTCGGCCGGTGTCGCGTCCGCGTGCCCGCGCACGCCCCGGGCACCGGTGCCCTCCCGCGCCGCGGCGACGAACTGGGGCGAAGCGATGCAGATGCCGGACGGAACTCCCGCCGAGATCGACCTGAGCCGGCCGAGCGCCGCCCGGGTCTACGACTACTTCCTGGGCGGCGCGCACAACTTCGAGATCGACCGGCAGCTCGCCGAGCAGATCGCCAGCATGACGCCGAACCTGGCGGCCACCATGCGCTCGGGCCGGGAGTTCCTGCGCCGGGCGGTCCGGGTGCTGCTGGACGCCGGCATCGACCAGTTCCTCGACATCGGCTCGGGCATTCCCACCGTCGGCAACGTGCACGAGGTGGCCCAGGCCGCCAACCCGCAGGCGCGGATCGTCTACGTCGACATCGACCCGGTGGCCGTGGCGCACAGTCGGGAGCTGCTGGCCGGCAACGACCGGGCCACCGCCATCCGCGCGGACCTGCGGGAGCCGAAGCTGATCCTCGACGAGGCCCGGTCCAGCGGCCTGATCGACTTCGACCGGCCGATGGGCATCCTGCTCGCCGGGGTGGTGCACTTCATCCCGGACGTCGACCGTCCGGCGGACATCCTGGCCGCCCTGCGGGCCGCCGCCGTGCCGGGCAGCTTCCTGGTCGTCTCGCACTCCACCTTCGAGGACCAGCCGCAGGAGATGCTCGACGCGCAGCGGCTGTCGAAGCGGACCGCCACCGAGATCACGCTGCGCTCCCGCGCCGAGATCACCGGCTTCTTCGGGGACTGGACGATCCTGGAGCCCGGCGTGGTGCACATGCCGCTCTGGCGCCCCGACTCGCCGTCCGACGTGGACGACCACCCCGAGCGGTTCGGGGCCTTCGGTGGGGTGGCCCGATACGACCGCGCCGCCGGCTGAGTCGACATGTCCGCCGTCCCGGATCCCGACGGGGACGACCTCAGTCGCGCGGGCGCCCAGAGGTACGCCGCCGAGTGGGCGCGGGCGGTGCGCCGGCTCGCCTTCGTGCCGCTCAGCGCGGACGAGACCGAGCGGCTGCTGCTCGTGCACACCGTACGGCTCGGCCAGGCCCTGCTGGCCGCGGAGTTCTCCGCGGTCGCGGCGGAGGACGTGGGGCGGGCGCTGGTGGAGGCGCACCTGACCGAGCCCCGGGTGCTGGACTGGTCGGTCCTCGCGCTCGGTGACCGGTTCCTGGCGCGGGTGCTGCCCGGCCGGGCGGGCGAGCCGGAGGCCGCCGACCGGGTGGCGGCGTTGCAGGGGGCCCTCGCGGCCGGCTTCGCCCGGGCGCTGCGCGACCGAACGTTCAGCCAGCAGGAGCGGATCGCCCGGTCGGCCTGGCAGGCCCGGGACGCGGTGGAGCGGGCACTGCGCGACAGCGAGGCCCGGTTCCGGGCGGTCTTCACCGGCGCGGCCATCGGGATCGGCATCGCCGGCACCGACGGGCGGATCATCGACGTCAATCAGTCCTTCGCCGAGATGCTCGGCTACACCATCGAGGAGCTACGGCAGATCAACGTGGCGTCGCTCTTCCACGCCGACGACGCCGCCGGCATGTGGGAGCTCTACCAGGAGCTGATCGAGGGCAAACACGACACGGTCCGGGTGGAGAAGCGCTACCACCGCAAGGACGGCAGCGTCGTCTGGACCGACCTGGCCGTCTCGCTGGTCCGGCACGACGACGGCCGGCCCCGGTTCACCGTCGCGATGATCGAGGACATCACCGAGCGGTACGAACTCCAGCAGCGGCTGCGTTTCCAGGCGCTGCACGACCCGCTGACCGGTCTGCCCAACCGGACGTTGTTCTTCGAGACCCTGGGGCAGCTCTTCGAGACGGCCGGGCCGGAGCAGCGGATCGGCATCTGTTTCCTCGACCTGGACGGATTCAAGGCGGTCAACGACAGCCTCGGGCACGACCTGGGCGACCGCCTGCTGATCACCATCGCCCGGCGGCTCGCCGACTGCGTGGCCGGTCTGGGCCACCTGGTCGCCCGGATGGGCGGCGACGAGTTCGTCATCCTGGTCGACGGTGGCGAGGGGATCGACGACGCCGTCGGCGTGGCCGAGCTGGCCCTCGCCGCCGTCTCCGCCCCGGTGCTGATCGGCGACCAGCAGCTCGCCGTCTCCGCGAGCGTCGGCGTGGTCGAGTGCCCGGCCGCGGAGACCAGCGTCTCCGACCTGATGAAGGCCGCCGACACCACCCTCTACTGGGCCAAGGCGGAGGGCCGGGGCCGTTGGGCGGTGTACGACCCGGAGCGCAGCGCCGCCGACATCGCCCGGTCCGCGCTCGCCGCCGGCCTGCCGGCCGCCCTGGACCGGGGTGAGTTCGTGCTCCACTACCAGCCGATCGTGTCGCTGCTGGACGGCTCGATGCGGGCCGTGGAGGCGCTGGTCCGCTGGCGGCACCCGGAGCTGGGCCTGGTCGGCCCGGACCGGTTCATCGGGCTCGCCGAGGAGACCGGCCTGATCGTCCGGCTGGGCGAGTGGGTGCTCGGGCAGGCGTGCCGGGACGCCCGGGCGTGGCATCGTGACTTCCCCGAGGCCAAGCTGGTGGTCAGCGTCAACCTGGCCGCCCGGCAGGCCGACGACCCGGCCATCGTGGACACCGTGGCCGCCGCCCTGGACCGGACCGGCCTGCCCGCGGAACTGCTGCAGCTGGAGCTGACCGAGAGCGCGGTGATGGGCACCGCGGGGGAGCCGCTGCGGTCGCTGCGCCGCCTCGCCGCGCTCGGTGTCCGGCTCGCCATCGACGACTTCGGCACCGGCTACTCGAACCTGGCGTACCTGCGCCGGTTGCCGATCCACTGCCTGAAGCTCGCCGGGCCGTTCGTGGAGGGCATCAAGGCCGAGGACCCGGACGCCCCCGGCGACCACCGGGACGAGCGGATCGTGGACGCGCTGGTCCGGCTGGCGCACGCGCTGGAGCTGTGGGTGACCGCCGAGGCGGTGGAGACCGGGACGCAGGCCGAGCGGCTGCGGGCGCTGCGCTGCGACACCGGGCAGGGCCGCTGGTTCGGCCCGCCGGAGCCGGCGGACCGGATCACCGCCCGGCTGCGGGACGGGGTGGCCACGTGGGCCTGACGGACGCGCAGGCGGCCGTGTCGGTGGTGGCCGCGCTGGCCATCCTCGCCGGGCTGGCCGGCGTGGTGGTGCCCGGGCTGCCAGCCCTGCCGCTGTGCTGGGGCGGCGTGCTGGTCTGGGCGGTCTTCGGCGGCGCGGGCCCGGGTCGGTGGGCGGTGCTCGCCGCGGCCACCGTGGTCGCGGTCGGCGGCACCCTGGTCAAGTACGCCTGGCCGGGGCGGAACCTGAAGCGGACCGGGGTGCCCACCTCGTCGCTGCTGGCCGGCGGCCTGCTCGGGCTGGTGGGGTTCTTCGTGATCCCGGTGGTGGGGCTGGTGCTCGGCTTCGTCGGCGGGGTGTTCGGCGCCGAGCGGCTGCGGCTCGGCAGCAACCAGCTCGCCTGGCCGGCGACGGTGCAGGCGCTCAAGGCGGCCGGGCTGTCGATGATGGTGGAGTTCCTGGCCGGCCTGACCGTGGCCGCCCTCTGGGTCGCCGGCCTGCTGTTCGCCTGAGCCGGCGGCCGGTCCGGGAGGTGGGCACCGGTCAGGCCGACGCCATGCGGATCACCGTTCCCGGTGGGCTCGGCGCCTGAGGGAGACTGGCGGGCATGGCTGACTTGGGCGATGCGAAGGCTGCGCTGCACCACTACCTCCAGGCGACGCGCGAAGACCTGATCTGGAAGCTCGACGGGCTGAGCGAACGCGAGGCGAGGCTGCCCCGCACCGCGACCGGCAACAACCTGCTGGGAGTCCTCAAGCATTGCCTCAATGTCGAAGCCGGCTACTTCGGGCCCACCTTCGGGCGCGAGTTCCCGACGCCTGAGGACCTGGTCCCCATGCAGGCGTTCGAGGCGGACCCGCAGGCAGACTGGTACGCGTCGGAGGGCGAGACGAAGGATGGGCTGATCGACCTGTATCGCCGTGTCGGGGTGTTCGCGGACCAGACGATCGAAGAGCTTCCCCTCGACGCGCCGGGGCGGGTGCCGTGGTGGCAGCCGGGGCGACAGGACGTGACGCTGCAAAGGATCATCGTCCACGTGACCTGCGACCTCGCTCGTCACGCCGGTCACGCGGACATCATGCGCGAGCAGCACGACACGGCGATCGGCCTGCGGCGGGAGAGCAGCAGCATCCCCGACGACTACGACTGGCCGGCGTACGTCACCAAGCTGACGAAGCTGGCTGACCGCTTCGGATAGCCGGTCCCGTCGGTGCGTTCGTGACCCGGAGCGACGGCGAGAGCGGAGTCCGCTCGCTTTGGGCGGTCATGGGCACGCGACGCGATGCGGTGGGAGACACTCGGACGATGACCGAAATGCCCCGGCAGACGTGGTATCACCGATGCCTGGGCTGGCACGCCCCAGCCCTGCGGCGAGCCGTCATCGTCGCCGGCATCGGGTTCATCGTCGCTCTGGCGCTCCTGTCGTCCATGACGTGGCAGTTGGCCGTGGTGGGGGGCTGGGACGCCGCCGCGCTCGCGTTCCTCATCACCATCTGGCCGGTCATCATCCGAGCGGACAGCTCCCACACCGAAACGCTCGCCATGCGTGAGGACGAGACGCGGGTGACCGCCGCAGTGCTGCTGGTAGGGGCGGGCGTCACCAGCCTGCTCGGCGTCGGCCTCGCTCTCAGCCTCGCCGGCCGGCAGAGCGGCTCGACGCGGGTGCTGCTCGTCGGCGTCGCAGTGCTGACCGTCCTGCTGTCGTGGACCGTTGTGAACACGGTCTTCACCCTGCGCTACGCCGACCTGCAATACGGATCGACGACCGGAGGGATCGGCTTCGAAGGCGAGTCTGCGCAGGGGCCCACCTACCGTGACCTGGCCTACGTCGCCTTCACGATCGGCATGACCTACCAGGTGTCGGACACGACCATCCGCGATCCGCGGATCCGAGGCACCGTGCTCGCCCACGCCGTCCTGTCCTACGTGTTCGGTGTGGTGATCGTCGCGGGTTCCGTCAACCTCATCGCCGACCTGGTCAGCTGACCGGGTCAGGTCTCGCCGTGCGGGTGCGCTGAGCAGTCCGCACCGCCGGGCGGAGGGACGGCGGCGCGGGGCACCCGTCGGGCACGGCGGAGCACGCCGTACGTGAGAGAGAGATGGGTGCCCCGCGCCGCCGCGCACCCGGGCTCCTGCCGAGCGCCCGGGGGTGGGCCCGTCGCGATCGGGCCTGGTCACGGGCACAAGAATGCGGCCGGACGGGGCTGGAGGGCAACGCAATTAGCGAGTTCGGCACCCGCGACCGATTGACCGTCGTGATCGACCGGACGAGACTCGGGCGAACTCGTACCGGGGATCACCTCAGGGAGGTGTGCAGTGGCCGCGACGCCCTCGCCGACCGCCGAGCAACCGATGGACGACGACGCCCGACGGCTCGCCGAACTCGGCTACCAGCAGGAGCTGCGCCGCAAGTGGAGCGGCTTCTCCAACTTCGCCATCTCGTTCTCGATCATCTCGATCCTGGCCGGCTGCTTCACCACCTTCGGCCAGGCGTGGAACAACGGCGGTCCGGTCGCCGTCTCCTGGGGCTGGCCGCTGATCTCGCTGTTCATCCTGATCATCGGCTTCTGCCTTGCCGAGCTGGTCTCGGCCTACCCGACGGCGGGCGGCATCTACTGGTGGGCGGCGAAGATGGGCCGGCCGGTGCACGGCTGGTTCACCGGCTGGCTCAACCTGATCGGGCTGGTCGCGGTGACGGCGTCGGTGGACTACGGCTGCGCGACCTTCCTCAACCTGACCCTGTCGGCGATCTTCGACGGCTGGGCGGGCACGCTGCGCCAGGCGTTCGTGCTCTTCGTGGTGATCCTGGTGCTGCACGGCCTGATCAACATCTTCGGGCACCGGATCATCGACGTACTCCAGAACGTCTCGGTCTGGTGGCACGTGGCCGGGGCGGCCGCCGTGGTGGCCATCCTGCTCCTCGTCCCGGACGACCACCAGAGCTTCCGGTTCGTCTTCACCGAGCGGTTCAACAACTCCGGCTTCGGCGACGGCGACACCGGCGGGCTGACCTTCTGGTTCTACGTGCTGCCGCTGGGCTTCCTGCTCACCCAGTACACAATCACCGGCTTCGACGCCTGCGCGCACGTCTCCGAGGAGACCCGGGGCGCCTCGTCGGCCGCCGCGCGCGGCCTCTGGCAGTCGATCTTCTATTCGGCGGTCGGCGGCTGGATCCTGCTGCTGGCCTTCCTCTTCGCCGCCACCGACGTCGAGGCGGTCAACGCCGCCGGCGGCTTCTCCGGGGCGATCTTCGAGTCGGCGCTGACCCCGTTCTTCTTCAAGACCGTCATCATCATCTCCACCATCGGGCAGTTCTTCTGCGGGATGAGCTGCGTGACCTCGATGAGCCGGATGGCGTACGCGTTCAGCCGGGACCGCGCGGTGCCCGGCTGGCGGCTCTGGTCGAGGGTGGACCGCAACGGCACCCCGGTCAACGCGATCATCGGGGCGACGGCGGCCGGCCTGGTGCTCACCCTGCCCGCCCTCTACCAGAGCCCGTCCGGCATCCCGGTCGCCTTCTACGCGGTGGTCTCGGTGGCGGTGATCGGGCTCTACCTCTCCTTCGTCATCCCGATCGCGCTGCGGCTGCGGATGGGCGACCGGTTCCAGCCCGGTCCGTGGACGCTCGGCCCGAAGTACAAGCTGCTCGGCTGGATCGCGGTGATCGAGATCGCCGTCATCTCGGTCTACTTCGTGCTGCCGATCGTCCCCGCCGGGGTGCCCGGCAACGCCGACTTCAGCTGGTCGGCGGTGAACTACGCCCCGCTCGCCGTGGGCGGCGTGCTGCTGCTCGTGGCCGTCTGGTGGTACGCCTCGGCCCGGAAGTGGTTCACCGGCCCCCGCCGTACCGTCGACCTGCCCGCCCCGCGGCCGGCCCCGGAGGGCACCCGGGCCGACGAGCCGGCCTGAGCCGGCGCCCGCCACCCGTAGCCCCGTGCCGGCTACGGGTGGCGCCCGCCGGCGGTGAAGCGGAGGATCCGGTCGTCGTCCGTCACCGGCGTGCCGCGCCCGTCGCGGTTGCTGGTGGCCACCCAGAGCGCGCCGTCCGGCGCCACCTCGACGGTACGGAGCCGGCCGTGGGCGCCGCGCAGTTCGGCGAAGGGGGTGCCGACCCGACCGGACGGGGCGACGGGCACGACCCAGAGCCGGGCCCCCCGCAGCGCGGCGACGAAGAGGTTGCCGGCGGCGTAGGCGGCGCCGCTCGGGGACGCCTCGGCGGGGGTCCACACGACGACCGGGTCGCGGAACCGGGGATCTCCGCTCCTGCCCTCCACGACCGGCCAGCCGTAGTTGCCGCCCGGGACGATCCGGTTCACCTCGTCCCAGCGGCTCTGGCCGAACTCGGTGGCGAACAACCGGCCCCGCGCGTCCCAGGTGAGACCCTGCACGTTGCGGTGGCCGTAGCTGTAGACCAGCGAGCCCGCGAACGGGTTGCCCGCCGGCACGCCGCCGTCCGGTCGCATCCGCAGGATCTTGCCGTTGCGGCTGGTCAGGTCCGGGGCGGTGGCGGGCGCGCCCGCGTCGCCGATGCCGGCGTAAAGCATTCCGTCGGGCCCGAACGCGATCCGGCCGCCGGCGTGCACCGACGCGCGGGCGACCCCGCTCAGGATCACCTGCACCGACTGCGGCCGGTCGAGTCGGAACCGCACGATCCGCAGGTCGGACGCGGTGGTGAAGCAGACGTAGACCAGCCGGTCCCGCCGGAACGTGGGGGAGACGGCCAGGCCGAGCAGGCCCGCCTCGCCGCCGGCGACCACCCCGGGGATCCGGGCCACCTGCCGGGGTACCGCGCCGGGGCGTACCCGCACGACGGTGCCCAGGTCGCGCTGGGCGACGAGGGCGCTGCCGTCGGGCAGGAAGTCCAGCCCCCAGGGGACCTGGAGCCCGGTCGCGACCACCTGGGGCCGGGTGAGGTCGAAGCCCTCGGAGGGCGGCTGCGGGACCAGACCGATCGCCGGCCGCGTGGCCGGTCGGCTTCCCGGCGGTGCGGCCGGTCCGCCTGCCGGCTGTTCGGCGGCCCCGGCGGTGGCGGTGCTGAAGCCGACGGCGAGGACGGTGACGACGGACAGGACGACGCGACGACGCATGTGGACTCCTCGAACAGGATTGCCGCCGACGGCGCCGGGGCATTGACGGTGATCCGGATTGCCAGTAGACCTTGGTGATGGAGGCCCGCTGATGAGCAGAACGCCGTTCACGCTGGAAGAGTTGCGGGTCGCCGTCGCCGGCGGCGAGATAGACACCGTGGTGCTGGCCCTGGTCGACATGCAGGGCCGCTTGCAGGGCAAACGGTTCCACGCCCCCTTCTTCCTGGACCAGGTGGTCGCCCACGGCAGCGAGGGGTGCAACTACCTGCTCGCCGTCGACGTCGACATGAACACCGTCGACGGGTACGCCATGTCCAGCTGGGAGCGCGGGTACGGCGACTTCGCCATGGTGCCCGACCTGCGCACCCTGCGCCGGGTGCCGTGGCAGCCGGGCAGCGCCATGCTCCTGGCCGACCTGGCCTGGCTGGACGGCTCCGGTCCGGTGGTCGCCTCGCCCCGGCAGATCCTGCGCCGCCAGCTGGACCGCCTCGCCGCGCACGGCCTGACCGCGTACGCGGGCACCGAGCTGGAGTTCGTGCTCTTCCGCGACTCGTACGAGGACGCCTGGCGCCGCGGCTACCGAGACCTGACCCCGGCCAACCAGTACAACGTGGACTACTCGCTGCTCGGCACCGCCCGGGTGGAGCCGCTGCTGCGCCGCATCCGCACCGAGATGGCCGGCGCGGGGCTGACCCCGGAGAGCGCCAAGGGTGAGTGCAACCTCGGCCAGCACGAGATCGCGTTCCGCTACGACGAGGCCGTGGCCTGTGCCGACCACCACGTCATCTACAAAAACGGGGCGAAGGAGATCGCCGCCCAGGAGGGCATGTCGATCACCTTCATGGCCAAGCCGAACGCCCGCGAGGGCAACTCCTGCCACATCCACTTCTCGCTCCGCGACGCCGACGGCCGCTCGGCGATGCTCGGCGACGGGCCGGCGCACCTGTCGGTGACCGGGCAGCGGGTGCTCGCCGGGCTGCTCGCCTCGATGCGCGAGCTGAGCCTCTTCTTCGCCCCCAACGTCAACTCCTACAAGCGCTACCAGCCCGGATCGTTCGCCCCGACCGCGTTGCGCTGGGGCACCGACAACCGGACCTGCGCGCTGCGGCTGGTCGGGCACGGGCAGGGCATGCGGGTGGAGAACCGGGTGCCCGGCGCGGACGTCAACCCCTACCTGGCGATCGCCGCCCTGGTCGCCGGGGCGGTGCACGGCATCGAGCGGGAGCTGGAGCTGGGCCCGGAGTGCACCGGCAACGCGTACGACGACCCGACCGCCGAACGGGTCCCCGGCACCCTCCGTGACGCCCTCACCCTCTGGGAGTCCTCCGAGCTGGCCCGCGACGCCTTCGGCGACGAGGTGGCCGCCCACTACGCCAACCACGCCCGCGTCGAGCTGGCGTCCTTCGACGCCGCCGTCACCGACTGGGAACTCACCCGTGGCTTCGAGCGCCTCTGACCCCGCCCCACCGGCGGTTCACGGCTCACCTGAGCACCACAACTCGATGATCGGCGAAGGGGGGTGGAGCGGGTGACCGTGGTGGTGGATCCGGCTACCGGGGAGGGCTTTCAAGAGGTTGCCGGGGCCTCGGTGGGGGAGGTGGACGCGGCGATCGCGCGGGCGGCCGCGGCGTTCGAGTCGTGGCGGGCGGTGGCGCCGGGGGATCGGGCGCGGCTGCTGCGGCGGTTCGCGGCGGTCGTCGACGCGCACCTGGAGGAGTTGGCGGCGCTGGAGGTGCGCAACGCCGGGCACACCATCGGCAACGCGCGCTGGGAGGCCGGCAACGTCCGCGACGTGCTGGACTACTACGCGGGCGCGCCGGAGCGGCTGACCGGCCGGCAGATTCCGGTGCCCGGCGGACTGGACGTCACGTTCCACGAGCCGCTGGGCGTGGTCGGGGTGATCGTGCCGTGGAACTTCCCGATGCCCATCGCCGCCTGGGGGTTCGCCCCGGCGCTCGCGGCCGGCAACACGGTGGTGCTCAAGCCCGCCGAGTTGACCCCGCTCACCGCGCTGCGCCTGGCCGAGCTGGCCCGCGAGGCGGGCCTGCCCGGGGACGTGTTCACCGTCGTACCGGGTGGGGGCGCGGTGGTGGGTGAACGGTTCGTCAGCCACCCGGCCGTGCGCAAGATCTGCTTCACCGGCTCCACCGAGGTGGGCACCCGGATCATGGCCGGCTGCGCGGCGCAGGTGAAGCGGCTCACCCTGGAGTTGGGCGGCAAGAGCGCCAACATCGTCTTCGCCGACGCCGACCTGGAACGCGCCGCGGCCACCGCCCCGGGCGCGGTCTTCGACAACGCGGGGCAGGACTGCTGCGCCCGGTCCCGGATCCTGGTCCAGCGACCGGTGTACGACCGCTTCCTGGAGCTGCTCGAACCGGCGGTACGCGCGGTGCGGGTGGAGGACCCGGCCCGCGACACCGCCGAGATGGGTCCGCTGATCTCCGCCGCCCACCGCGACCGCGTGGCCGGCTACCTCGACGACGCCCGGGTCGCCTTCACCGGCTCCCGCCCGGACGGCCCGGGCTTCTGGCACGCGCCGACGGTGCTGCTCGCCGACTCCCCGGCCGACCGGCACTGGCGGGAGGAGGTCTTCGGCCCGGTCGTCTCGGTGCTGCCCTTCGACGACGAGGCCGACGCGGTCCGGCTCGCCAACGACACCGAGTACGGCCTCTCCGGCTCGATCTGGACCCGGGACGTCGGCCGGGCGCTGCGGATGGCCCGGGCGGTGGAGTCGGGCAACCTCAGCGTCAACTCGCACTCCTCGGTGCGCTACTGGACCCCGTTCGGCGGGATGAAGCGCTCCGGCCTCGGCCGCGAGCTGGGTCCGGACGCGCTGCACGCCTTCACCGACGTCAAGAACGTCTTCATCAGCACAGAGGAGTGAGCGCCGTGCAGGGACGACTTCAGGACCGGGTCGCCGTGGTGACCGGGGCGGGCAGCGGGATCGGGCTGGCCACCGTGCGGCGGTTCGCCGCCGAGGGGGCCCGGGTGGTCTGCGTCGACATCGACGCCGAGGCGGGGAAGCGGGCCGCCGACGAGGTGGCCGGGGAGTTCGTCGCGGCCGACGTGGCCGACGAGGCGGCGGTCCGGGACCTCTTCGACGGGGTGGTGGCGCGGCACGGCCGGGTCGACGTGGCGTTCAACAACGCCGGCATCTCGCCGCCGGACGACGACTCGATCCTGGAGACCGGGCTGGACGCCTGGGAGCGGGTGCTGCGGGTCAACACCACCAGCGTCTACCTCTGCTGCAAGCACGTCATCCCGCACATGCGCCGGCAGGGCCGGGGCTCGATCATCAACACCGCCTCCTTCGTGGCGCTGATGGGGGCGGCCACCTCGCAGATCGCGTACACGGCGAGCAAGGGCGGGGTGCTGGCGATGACCCGGGAGCTGGGGGTGCAGTTCGCCCGGGAGGGGATCCGGGTCAACGCGCTCTGCCCCGGCCCGGTCGCCACGCCGCTGCTGCTCGAACTCTTCGCCGCCGACCCGGAGCGGGCCGCCCGCCGGCTGGTGCACGTGCCGATGGGCCGGTTCGGCGCGCCGGAGGAGATCGCCGCCGCGGTGGCCTTCCTGGCCAGCGACGACTCCTCGTTCATGACCGCCGCGCAGTTCGTGGTGGACGGCGGGATCACCGGCGCGTACGTGACCCCACTGTGAGCGCGAGGAGTGAGCCGGTTCTGCGAGCCCCGCAGTCGGGATCGGTGGGGGCCTGGTGAGCGCGAGGAGTGAGCCGGTTCTGCGAGCCCCGCAGTCGGGATCGGTGGGGGCCTGGTGAGCGCGAGGAGTGAGCCGGTTCTGCGAGCCCCGCAGTCGGGATCGGTGGGGGCCTGGTGAGCGCGAGGAGTGAGCCGGTTCTGCGAGCCCCGCAGTCGGGATCGGTGGGGGCCTGGTGAGCGCGAGGAGTGAGCCGGTTCTGCGAGCCCCGCAGTCGGGATCGGTGGGGGCCTGGTGAGCGCGAGGAGTGAGCCGGTTCTGCGAGCCCCGCAGTCGCGAACGGTGCTGGCCCTGTGAGCGCCCGGTGAGCCGTCCGCTGATCGGGATCACCGCGTACGTCGAGCCGGCCGGCTGGGCGGTGTGGCGGGACGTGCCGGCGGCGCTGGTGCCGCAGGCGTACGTCCGGGCGGTGACCGCGGCCGGCGGCCGGGCCGTGGTGCTGCCTCCGGACGACGTGGACGCCGACGTGGTCCGGGTGCTCGACGGGCTGGTGCTGGCCGGTGGGGCCGACGTCGGCCCGGAGCGGTACGGCCGGCGGCCCGACCCGCGTACCGAGCCCCGCCCGGACCGGGACGCCGGGGAGTTGGCGCTGCTCGCCGGGGCGCTCGCCGCCGACCTGCCGGTGCTCGGCATCTGCCGGGGGATGCAGCTGCTGGCGGTGGCGCACGGCGGGGCGCTGCACCAGCACCTGCCGGACCTGGTCGGCCACGACCGGCACCGCCCGGCTCCGGGCCGGTACGGCGCGCACCCGGTCCGGTTCGCCCCCGGCAGTCTGGCGGGGACGGTGATGGCCGGGGTGGACCGGGTCAACTCCTACCACCACCAGGGGGTCGCCGACCCGGGGCGCCTGGTCGTCACCGGGTGGGCCGACGACGGGGTCGTCGAGGCGATCGAGGATCCGCGGCGGCGCTTCCTGCTCGGGGTGCAGTGGCACCCGGAGAACGAGGCCGACCCCCGCCCGGTGACCGCCCTGGTCCGCGCCGCTCGGTCCACCTGACGGGAACGGGCGTCCCACTGCTCGGCCCTCGGTGCGACGATGGCCGGCATGGGGAAGGTGTATCCGGAGATCGGCGGGCGGCTGCGGGACTTCATCGAGGCGCAGCCGATCTTCTTCGTGGCCTCGGCCCCGTCCGGCCCCGACGGGCACGTCAACGTCTCTCCGAAGGGGATGCGCGGCACCTTCCTCGTCGTCGATCCGTTGACCGTGGCCTGGCTGGACTACCACGGCAGCGGCGCGGAGACGATCGCGCACCTGCGGGACAACGGGCGGATCACCGTCATGTTCTGCGCGTTCACCGGTCCGCCCAAGGTCGTACGGCTGCACGGACGCGGCGTCGTCACCCCGCTCACCGACCCGGGCTTCGCGTCGCTGCTGGCCGGCTTTCCGGACGCGCCCGACCGGCACGCCGTCCGGAGTGTGATCAGCGTCACGGTCGACCGGGTCAGCGATGCCTGCGGGTACGCGGTGCCGCTGATGGACTACCGCGGCGAGCGCGACCTGCTGATCGAGTGGGGCGCCCACCGCACCGAGGAGGACCTGGCGGCCTATCGGGGCAGGAAGAACGCCACCAGCATCGACGGCCTGCCGGCGCTCTGACCGTCTCCGCCCGGCTCGCGCGGCCCCGCCGGCGAGCGGTGTCCGGCCGATGACGGCAGGATGAGATCCGGGTAACCAGCGTTGGCGCGGACCGATGCGTTACGTTGCTGATCCGTCTGGGTAGAAGGCGGGGCGCGGCCGGTGAACGCCGAGGCGTCACGGGGCACGGCCGGAGCGGGAGGGTGCATGAGCTCGGCCCAGCTGGGCGAGGACGGGCAGGTTCCGTCCGGGCGTTCCGGCGACGGCTCGCTGCCCCCGGTGCTGGCCGAGGCGTTCGCCGCCGGAGGTGAGATGGGCCGGCGGCTGCGGGACTTCGACTGGTCCGGCACCCCGATCGGCCCCCCGGAGACCTGGCCGGCGGCGCTCTGCCACGCGGTCGGCATGATGCTCTCCTCCCGGGCGCAGATCGCGATGTTCTGGGGCAGCGACCACCGCACCTTCTACAACGACGCCTACCTGCCCACCATCGGCACCAAGCACCCGGCGGTCATCGGCCAGCCGGCCGCCGAGCACTGGGCGGAGACCTGGGACGTGCTCGGCCCGGTGCTGGAGGGGGTGCTCCGCACCGGTGAGCCGTACCACGGCGAGAACCACCCGTTCCTGATCGACCGGCACGGCTTCGTCGAGCAGGTCTACTTCGACGTCTCCTACGACCCGATCCGGGACGCCGACGGCAGCGTCAACGGCATCTTCTGCTTCGTCAACGAGACCACCGCCCGGGTGCTCGGCGAACGGCGGCTGCGGGCGCTGGCCGAACTCGGCTCCCGGCTCGGTGAGGCCCGCAGCGCGCCCGAGGTCGGGCGCATCGCGGCCGAGGTGCTCGACGGCCACCGGGTCGACGTCCCGTTCGTCCTCGTCCACCTGCACGACTCCGACGGCCGGCTCGTCCTGGCCGGCTGCGGCGGCACCGACCCGGCGGGCCTTGCCGCCGACCCGCCGCCCGTGCTCGCCCGGGTCGCCGCGGGCGGCGCCCCCGACGAGGTCGACGTGACCGAACTGCTCGGTGCGGTGCCCGCGCACGCCGCCGACCGGGCCCTGGTGCTGCCGCTGGTCGCCACCAACGAACCGTCCGGGGTGCTGGTGGTCGGGGTGTCCCGCCGGCTCGCGCTCGGCGACGAGTACCGGACCTTCCTCGACCTGGCCGCCGCGCAGATCTCCCGGGCCGTCGGCCAGCAGCGGGCGTACGAGCAGGAGCGGGCGCGCGCCGCCGAACTGGCCGCGCTGGACCGCGCGAAGACCAACTTCTTCGCCAACGTCAGCCACGAGTTCCGCACCCCGCTGACGTTGGTCCTCGGGCCGCTGGAGGACCTGCTCGCCGACTCGGCGCTGCCCCCGGCGTACACCGACCGGATGACCGTCATGCACCGCAACGCGCTGCGCCTGCTGAAGCTGGTCAACACCGTGCTGGACTTCTCCCGGCTGGAGTCCGGCCGGTTGGCCGCCCACTACCAGCCCACCGACCTCGCCGCCTACACGTCCCGGCTGACCAGCACGTTCCGGTCCGCCACCGACCGGGCCGGGCTGCGCCTGGTGGTCGACTGCCCGCCGCTGCCCGCGCCGGTCTTCGTCGACCGGGACATGTGGGAGAAGATCGTCCTCAACCTGGTCTCCAACGCGCTGAAGTTCACCTTCGACGGCGAGATCCGGGTGCGGGTCCGCGCGGCCGAGGGCATGGCCCGGCTGGAGGTGGTCGACACCGGCGTCGGCATCGTCGCCGAGGAGCTGCCGCACGTCTTCGAACGGTTCCACCGGGTGCCCGGGGTGCGCTCGCGCAGCCACGAGGGGACCGGCATCGGGCTGGCGCTGGTCCGCGAACTGGTCGAGATGCACGGCGGGGACGTGGAGGTGTGCAGCCGGGTGGGTGCGGGCACCACCTTCACGGTGACCGTCCCGTTCGGCTCCGCGCACCTGCCCGCCGACCGCGTGGCGAGCAGCCCGTCGCCGCTGACCGAGCCGACGCAGGCGTCGCTCTACGTCTCGGAGACCGCGCTCTGGACCGCCGACGGCGAGGCCGCGGCGCTGCCGGAGACGAACGGCGGCAACTCCGGCGGGGGCCGGATCCTGCTCGCCGACGACAACGCCGACCTGCGCGAACACGTCACCCGGCTGCTCGGCCCCGGCTACGAGGTGGTCGCCGTGCCGGACGGCGTGGCCGCCCTCGAACAGGCGACGGAGCACCCCTTCGACCTGGTGCTGACCGACGTGATGATGCCCCGGCTGGACGGCTTCGGGCTGGTCACCGCGCTGCGGGCCAACCCGCGTACCCGGCACGTGCCGATCGTGCTGCTCTCCGCCCGGGCCGGCTCCGCCGAGGCCGTCGCCGGGCTGTCGGTCGGCGCCGACGACTACCTGACGAAGCCCTTCTCCGGCCAGGAGCTGATCGCCCGGGTCCGGGCCAACGTCGAGCTGGGCCAGCTGCGCGGGCAGATCATCCGTCGGCTGCGCGCCCTGGCCGACGCCGCGGTGGCGATCAACACCGCCCGCTCCACCACGGACGTGGTGCAGGTCGCCGCCCGGCACGCGCTCAGCCTCACCGAGGCGGCCCGGGTGGTGGTCACCGCCACCGGCGTCCGCTACGAGGCCGACGGCGGCGGGCCGGTCACGACCGAGCCCTCCCACGTGCTGCCCCTGACCGGCACCGCCGGCACGCCCCTGGGCGAACTGCGGGTGTGGCGCCGCGACGGCGACGGCACCGAGCAGGCCACGTTGACCGAGCTCGCCCGCCTGGTCGGCGTACGGCTGGAGAACGCCCAGCTCTACGAGGCCGAACACCGCATCGCCACCACCCTGCAGCACAGCCTGCTGCCGCGCTCCCTGCCCCAGCTCCCCGGCGCCGTGGTGGCCAGCCGCTACCTGCCCGGCAGCGCCGACGTGGAGGTCGGCGGCGACTGGTACGACGTGATCGGGGTGGCCGACGACGAGGTCGTGCTGGTCATCGGCGACGTCGTCGGCAAGGGCGTGCGCGCGGCGGCGGCGATGGGCCAGCTGCGCAACGCGCTGCGCGCCTACCTGCTGGAGGGCTACCACCCCGGGCAGGCGCTGACCCGGCTCAACCGCCTGGTCGGCTCCACCGACCGCCAGATGTTCGCCACCGTGGTCTGCCTCTGGTTCACCCCCCGCACCGGCCGGCTGCGCTACGCCAGCGCCGGACATCCGTCCCCCCTGCTGATCCGAGGAGACGACGTGGCGTTCCTGCACGAGCGGGCCCTCGGCCCACCCATCGGCGCCATCACCGACACCAGCTACCGCACCGTCGAGGGCGAGCTCGCCCCCGGCGGCCGGCTGCTGCTCTACACCGACGGGCTGATCGAGGACCGGCACGCCGGCATCGACGCGGCCCTCGCCCAGCTGCGGGCCGACGCGGGCACCGGCGGCGAGCACGTCGCCGACCTGGTCGACGCGGTGGTGGAGCGGGTGGCCGCGCGGGTCCGGCACGACGACGTCGCGGTGCTCGCCCTGGAGGCGGCCGAGCTGAACCGGTTCGCGCTGCGGCTGCCCGCCGACCCGACCCGGCTGAGCGTGCTGCGCAAGCGGCTGGAGGACTTCCTCGTCGCGCACGGCGTCGGCGAGACCGACCTGTTCGACCTCACCGTGGCCATCTCCGAGGCCGCCGCGAACGCCATCGAGCATCCGGTGACGCCGACCGATCCGACGATCACCGTCGAGGTGACCATCGAGGACCGCACCGTGGTGGCGACGGTGCGCGACAGCGGCCAGTGGCGGGAGTCGACCGGCGCGGGGTTCCGTGGCCGGGGACTGGCGCTGATCGAGGCGCTCGGCAAGCTGACGGTCAGCCGTACCGCGGCGGGTACCGAGGTGACGCTGCGCCGGCGGCTGCGGGACTGACCGGCCCGCCGTGGGGTGACCGACCCGCTGTGCGGGGTGTCGCGGTGCCGAGTGGCCGGGATGCCGCAACGCGCCGCGGACGGCGGCGGCCGAGGCGCGGCCCGCGGGGCGCGGTCGCCGCGGTCAGGTCCGGTGGAGCCAGGACTGCTCGGCCAGGCCGGAGATCTCCAGCACCCGGGCGACCTGCCGGGACGGGTAGACCGTCAGGCCGCCGGTGGGGAACCGCTGGGCCAGCTGGACCACCGCGTGGATGGCCGCCGAGTCGAAGAAGGTGACCCCGCGCAGGTCGAGCGTGACCCGCTCGGCGGGCTCGCGGAGGGCGGTCTGAAGCATCGTGTCGGCGGTCGCCATGTCGACCTCGCCGGTGACGCGTACGCGGAGGTGATCTCCGTCGAGCTCCGCGCTCGCGGAGAAGACGGGAGGTGCGCCCCCTTGATCCACGCAGCCACAATGGCACAGCCCGGTTGCCACGGCAACAACCGCCGGGGGCCGGCCGTGGCGGGGGTCACCACGAGGCTCGGCGATAGGCTGTCGTCATGACCGTCCGTGCGCCGCTGACCCCAGGCACGCTCTCCCCGTGGCGAGCGGTTCCTGGCCACATCGCCCGTCCGGAGTACGTGGGCAAGAAGCGTCCGCAGCAGTGGCGTGGCTCGCACGTGCAGACCCCGGAGACCATCGAGAAGATGCGGGTCGCCGGCCGGCTCGCCGCCCGGGCGACCCAGCTCGCCGGTGAGCACTGCAAGCCGGGCGTGACCACCGACGAGATCGACCGGGTGGTGCACGAGTTCCTCGTCGATCACGGGGCCTACCCCTCGACGCTGGGCTACAAGGGCTTCCCGAAGTCCTGCTGCACCAGCCTCAACGAGGTGATCTGCCACGGCATCCCCGACTCCACGGTGATCCAGGACGGCGACATCATCAACGTGGACGTCACGGCGTACCTCGACGGGGTGCACGGCGACACCGACGCCACCTTCTGCGTGGGTGAGGTGAGCGAGGAGGCCAGGCTGCTGGTCGAGCGCACCCACGAGGCGATGATGCGGGGCATCAAGGCGGTCAAGCCGGGCCGGCAGATCAACGTGATCGGCCGGGTCATCGAGTCGTACGCCAAGCGGTTCGGCTACGGCGTGGTGCGGGACTTCACCGGGCACGGCATCGGCGAGGCGTTCCACAGCGGGCTCTACGTGCCGCACTACGACAGCCCGCGCCCGACCGACGTGATGGAACCGGGCATGACCTTCACCATCGAGCCGATGATCACCCTCGGCACCTACCAGTACGACATGTGGGACGACGGCTGGACCGTGGTCACCAAGGACCGCCGGTGGACGGCGCAGTTCGAGCACACCATCGTCGTCACCGACGACGGCTACGAGATCCTGACCCTGCCGTGACCGAGACCCCGGCCGCGCTGCGGGAGGCGCACCACGCGGACGTCTCCGGCGGTTGGCTGCGGCCGGCGGTGTTCGGCGCCATGGACGGCCTGGTCACCAACATCGCCCTGATCGCGGGCGTCGGGGGCGGCGGGGTCTCCCCGCGCAGCATCGTGCTCACCGGCACGGCCGGGCTGGTCGCCGGCGCCATCTCGATGGGGTTGGGCGAATACACCAGCGTCCGATCGGCCAACGAGCAGGTCGCCGCCGAGGTGGCCAAGGAGCGGCGGGAGCTGGAGCGGCACCCCGAGGCCGAGGCCCGGGAGCTGGCCGAGGCGTGGGTGGCCCGGGGCCTGCCCCGGGACCTGGCCCGCCAGATGGCCGACGCGATCCGGCGCAACCCGGAGGAGGCGCTGCGGGTGCACGTCCGGGAGGAGCTGGGCGTCGACCCCGACGAGCAGCCGAGCCCGTGGGCGGCGGCGGTCTCGTCGCTGCTGTGCTTCTCCGTCGGCGCCCTGGTGCCGCTGCTGACCTACCTGCTCGGCTTCGACAACCTCTGGCTGGCCCTCGGCGTCGGCGGGGTGGGGCTCTTCGTGGCCGGTGCGATCGTCGCCCGCTTCACCAACCGCTCCTGGTGGTCCGGCGGCCTGCGTCAACTGCTGCTCGGCGCCGCCGCCGCCGCGGCGACCTACCTGGTCGGCGCCCTCATCGGCATCCAGGCCGGCGGCTAGGCGACGACCCACAGTCGACGCCTCCGGCGGCCCCGGCCGTTGGAGGCTCACGCGGTGAGCAGGTCGTCCACCGTGCCGTCGACCGGCCGGCCGCGGGCGGCGAGCTCGTCGGCCTGGCGGGACAGCACCATTCCCACCTCCGTCATGTCCGCCCCGGCCAGCCCGGTACGCCGCACCGCGTCCCCCGGGTCGCGGAAGTAGGTGCGGGTGAGCAGGCCGGTGACCGTGGCCGCCGCCAGCCGGGCCTCGGCGAGCATCAGCAGCGCCTGGTCGGTCTCGTACCACTCGGCGAGCCGGGCGGCCCGGGCGTGCGCCGCGCAGCCCCGGTACCAGGCCTGCCGCGCGGCGGTGCTGAACTCCGCCGGGCGGGCCCGGGCCAGCCGGCCGAGGTGCTCGTCGCGGAGCGCGCGCAGCCAGTCCGTCGGGTCGTACAGGGCGGTGGTGGTGACGAACCGGTCGGCGGTCAGCGGCCAGAGCGGGGTCAGCCCCCGCGCCTGCCGCAGGTAGTCCTCCGCCCCGGCCACGGTCAGGTCGACCAGCACCCCGTCCACCCGGCGGGTCGACGGGGCCGGCCCGGTCGCGGGCCGGTAGGTGACCAGCAGCAGCCCGACCTCCCCGTCGCCGCCCCCGTCGTCGTCGCCGTGGGCCAGCGGGCCGTGCACCGCGACCGCCAGGATGTCCGCGGGGAAGCGGCGGCGGGCCGCGTCGGCCACCCGGTCGGCGACCCTCCACCGTGGATCGTCGAGGTGCGGGTCGGCGCCGACCCGCGCGCTGCTCCGCTCCACCGCGACCACCTCCCGCGACCGTTGCGTCGGGCCGCCCGCCGGCGCGGTCGTCGCCGGCCGGCGCCAACTCCACCCTAGCCACCACACCCGGCCGCGCCGGCCCGCCGCGCCCGGGCCGGACGGGGCGGCGCGGGGCCGGGTCAGGACCGGTCGCCGCCCGTCGGGACCAGCCGGAAGATGCGGATCTCCCGGCCGCCGGCCCGGTCCACGTACGTCCGGTAGGCCGGCCACTCGGAGACCAGCAGCCGCCACAGCCGCTCCCGTTCATCGCCGGTGGCCACCGCGGCGCGCACCGGGACCCGGCGCCCCTTGACGTCCACCTCGGCCTCCGGGTCGGCCAGCAGATTCAGCGCCCAGCCCGGCTGGTGCCGCTGCCCCCAATTGGAGCCGATCACCACGTAGGCGTCGCCGTCGCGCACGTAGAGCAGGGGGTTGCTGCGCGGCTTGCCGGAGCGGCGGCCGGTGGTGGTGATCACCAGGGAGGGGACCAGCCCGAAGGCGATCACCCGGCCCCGGGTGAGCCGGCCGACCGCCCGGTCGGCGGGGACGAGCAGGCGCATGGTCGCGCCGAACCAGGCGTGGTGACCGAGCCGGCGAGTGAGGGTTCCCATAGCGGACACGCCGACAGTCTGCCGGCTCGGCGCGTCGGGCGGCACCCCCGAATTTCGCGCCGGGTGTCCGGTCGGCGACCCTGGGTCAGTCCAGGCGGCGCTCCACGGCCAGTCGGGACCGGGTGAACAGCGCCGCGCCGAGCATCGCCACCAGCGGCACCAGCACCAGCACGCCGAGGGTCGGCCAGGGCATCACCAGCGGGTACGGGGACTCGACCGGCCAGGAGCGGGCGTACTGCCGGTTGAAGGAGGTCAGGATGATCAGTGCGGTGCCGAGGCCGGCGACGATGCCGAGCACCGAGCCGAGCCCGGCGATCACCCCGGCCTGGCAGAGCGAGAGCATCCGCCGTACCCGGGGACTGGCACCGACCGCGGCGAGGGTGGACAGGTCCCGGCGGCCCTCCGCGGCGGCGAGCCCGGTGGCCACCCCGGCGGCGCCGACCGTGATGACACCGGAGCCGACGGCGAGCAGGAGCAGCAGCGGGCGCTGGTCCGACGCGGGCTCCTCCCGCTGCACGTCCAGCGCCAGCGAAGCGACCGGGCGCAGCGCGGCGGAGAGCCGGTTCCGCTGGGCGACGCTCGGCGGGGCGGCGGTGTCGACGACGTAACCCGTCGGCTCGGCGGCCAGGTCGAGCTGCCCGGCGGCGGCGGCGGAGAGCACCAGCCGGTCGACCGGGAGCCCGCCGCGCAGCACGTACCCGGGGATGGTGCGGGTGACCTGGGCCCGCACCTCCGGGCTCTCCCCGAGGCGGCTGGCCGAGAGCGTCACCCGGCCGTCGACCACCAGGCGCGGGTCGGTCACGACCGCGCCGCCGGCGCGCAGCACGGCGGCGGCCGCCGCCACCTCCTGCGTCGGCGCGCCGGTGAGTCCGGGCAGGACCGAACCGTCGTCGACCACTGTCGGCAGGTAGATCCCGTCGGGCCCGCGCGCCGGCGCCAGGCAGCGCGGATCGGCCAGGGCTCGGCGCCGCACCTCCGGCGAGCCGGACGTCTCCGCGTCGTACGGGCACATCCGGTCGGGTGGTACGACCGCCTCGACGACGCAGTAGTCGCCGGGCTGCCGCGGCGCGGCGCAGACCGGCACGTCGAGCCGGGCGACCCCGGCGCCGGCCAGCTCGGCCCGGACCACGTCGGCGATCGCGGACGTGGCGGGCAGCGGCTCCCGGCCGGTCGGTTCGGAGGGCGTCAGCAGCACGTGCCCCGGGGGCATCCCGGGCAGCCAGTCCGCGCGGGCGCGGGCGTCGTCGCTGGCCACATAGGCGCCGATGGCCACGCTGCCGGCCACCGCGGCCATCACCGCGGAGATCGCCGGTGCGGCGGAGGAGCGGTTGCGGCTGGCGTCGCGCAGCGCGATCCGGGGGCTCAGCGGCAGCATCCGTCCGGCCCGGGCGAGCAGCCCGATCAGGGTCGGAGTGGTGCAGACCAGTCCCAGCTCACCCAGGATCAGGCCGGTGAGGATCACCAGCTGCCCGCCGCGCTGCGCCCCGACCGCGGCGGTCGCCGCGCCCAGCCCGGTCAGCGCCACTCCGACGACCAGCCAGCGGCGGCGGTGCGGCGGCGCGGTCCGCCGGCCGGACAGCCCGTCCACCACGTCCTGCCGGGCCGCCGTGCAGGCCGGGGCGAGCGCGGCGAGCAGCCCCGCCAGCACGGCGACCGCCCCGATCGCGACCAGCGCCACCGGGAAGACCCGGTACCCGCCGGAGCGGGCCTGGAGCACGTACTGCTCGACGAGCGGCCGGCCGGCGACCGCGGCGGCGACGCCCAGCAGCAGCCCGAGCGCCGCCCCCGCGCCGCCGAGCACCAACCCGTCGGCGAGCACGATCCGGCGCAGGTGGACGGCGTCACCGCCGGCCACCGCGACCAGGGCGAGATCGCGGCGGCGCCGGCGTACGCCGACCGCGAAGGCGGGACCGGCCAGGAGCACCACCTCCAGCAGGCCGAGCCCGCCGATCAGCACCGCGTTGCCGGCCGTCTCGGCGTCCGGCAGGGCGACCCGGCTGCCGTCCCGGGGTGCCTCCGTGCCCGGGGCCGGTTCCCGGCCACCGATCGTGACGCCGTGCCGGTTGAGCCGGTCCACCAGGGCCGCGTCCACCGGCCCGGGCAGATCGACCAGCCAGCTCGCGTCGCTGGCCTCGCGAGGCGGGCCCGGCGCGTCCGGGTGCAGCGCGGCCACCTCGCGCAGGTCGTCCGGGAACTCCACCACTCCGACCAGTCGGTAGGTGCGGCTGCCGTCGGCGGTGCGGACCGTCCCGCCGATGTGGGCGTCGAGCCGGTCCCGCGCCGGTTCGCTGAGCATGATCTCGTCGGGCGCGCTGGGCACCCGGCCGGCGCGCAGCCGGACCAGCGAGCGGGCGAGCGGGTCGGTCAGGTCCAGTGCGCGGGCGGGGAACGTCTCGTTCCGGTCGCCCACCCGGACGTCGAGGGGCACCCACCAGCGCACCTCGGTGAGCCGGCTGCCCGCGGGAAGCAGCGCGGCCAGTTCAGCGGCGTCCACCGGGCGGGTGCGGGTCACCGCGTCACCCTGCCGGGCCCAGTAGCCCTCACCCCAGGCGTCCTGGGTCACCGGGTTCTCCGTCACCCAGCGCAGCTCGGCGTCGGCGGTCCCGAGCCGGCGGTCGAACCTCTCGGCGCGGGTCAGCTCGGCCATGTCGGCGCTGACCGCGACGAAGGCCAGGGCGAGCACCGGCAGGGTGATCATCGCGAGCACCAGCGCGGTCCGGCCGCGGGCCCGCAGCGCCTCCCGGCGAGCGATCCGCAGCGCCGCCCGCCAGGAGCCCAGCCCGCCGCGGAACCGCTCCCGGTTCACCGGTCGCTGCCGGAGAGCAGCTGCTCGACGCCGACCAGCGGTGCGGTGGAGTCGACCATGACCCCGTCGCGCAGGAAGACCACCCGGTCCGCCCAGCCGGCGTGCCGGGCCTCGTGGGTGACCAGCACGCCGGCGGCGCCCGCGTCGACCCGGCGGCGCAGCAGGTGCAGCACCGCCTCCCCGGTCTGCGAGTCCAGCGCCCCGGTCGGCTCGTCGGCCAGCACCAGTCGGCGCTCGCCGACCAGCGCCCGGGCGATCGCCACCCGCTGCTGCTGGCCGCCGGACATCTGGTCGGGGAAACGCCCGCCCAGCCCGGTCAGGCCCACCTCGTCGAGGGCCGCCAGCGCCGCCCGGCGGGCCTGCCGTACGCCGGCGCCGTCCAGTTCCAGGGGGAGCGCGACGTTCTCCGCCGCGGTGAGGCTGCCCAGCAGGTTGAGGTCCTGAAAGACGTAGCCGATCTGGCGCCGGCGTACCTGGGCCAGCCGGCGCCGGTCGAGCGCCCCGAGATGCTGCCCCTCGACCCGGACCTCGCCGGCGGTGGGGCTGTCGAGCCCGCCGGCGAGGGTCAGCAGGGTCGACTTGCCGGAGCCGGAGGGGCCCATCACGGCGACCAGTTCACCGGCGTGGACGGTGAGGCTGACCCCGCGCAGGGCGTGCACGGCGGCCTCGCCGCTGCCATGGGTGCGGTGGACGTCGCGCAGGTCGAGCACCACGTCTCCCGCCGGGGTCATCGCACGTCCTCCCGTTGGGCGGCGACGGCGGGTCCGACCGTGCCGCCCGGACCCGGGCGGCCGTTCCGGCTCACCGGTGGACCTGCTCGTCGTCGCGCTGCTCCAGCCGGCTCGGGGTGGCCCCGCCCGGGGCCGGCCGGTACCGGACCAGGCTCGTCTCGCAGTGGTCCAGCCAGCGGATCTCCGCCTCGGCCTGGAACACCATCGCGTCCAGCACCAGCCGCCAGGGCAGGTCCTCCGGTCGGTCGCTGGCGTACTTCAGCCGGGTCAGCTCCTGCAACGTCCGCATGGTGGCGCTGCGCTGGGTCTGCACCACCGCCCGCACGTCGACGCCGGGGGTGGTCAGCGCCAGCGCCAGTTTGATGGACAGCTCGTCGCGGGGCCGGTCGGCCCGGCTGATCGGGGTGACGAACCACAGCGCCAGGTCCGCCCGCCCGGCGTCGGTGATCTCGTACGGCCGCTGCCCACCCTCGCCCTCCGGCAGCGGACGGACCAGGCCGTCGCGTTCCAGCCGGTTGAGGGTGGTGTAGACCTGCCCGATGTTCAGCGGCCAGGTCGAGCCGGTCGACTCCTCGAACGCGGCCCGTAGCTGGTAGCCGTACATCTGGCCACGCTCGAGCAGAGCGAGCAGGCCGTGGCGGATGGACATGGGAACGGAGTATGCATACCCCGTATGCGGTTCGCAACCGGAGGGCTGCGCACCGCGTTCAGACAGGCCGTCCCGGGAAGGGCACGGTGAGCGGAGTCACGCCGGCGGCCCGCCGCCAGCGGGTGGCCCGCAGCGCGCAGTCGGTGAGCGCGGCCAGGGCCCGGTTGCGGTCGGCGCCGCCGGTCACCGGCAGCGCCGCCCGCCAGAACGCCGCCGTCCGCTCCTCGACCTCGACCGCCAGCCGCAGGGCGCTGGCCCGGTCGGTGACCGGGAAGGGCAGCGCGTACCCGACCCGGTCCGGCGGCACCGAACCGCCGGCGGCGGCGAGTTGGAGCACCAGCGCGTCCCGCCGGGTGCGGTGGGCCGCCTCGGCCGCGCGGGCGTCCCGGCGGGCGGAGTCGGTCAGCCGTACCCCGATCGGGCCGTAGGCGTAGATCGCCGCGTACTCGGCGGTGAGCGCGTCGGCCAGGGCCCGGCCGGCGTCGGTGGGGGCCGTCCGTCGCGTCATCGCAGCACCTCCAGGTGGGTGGCCCGGGCCGCGGCGATCGAGCCGAGCAGCGCCGCCCGCTCGCCGGGGGCCTCGGCGCAGGCCTTCGCCGCGCTGTCCCGCCCGGCCCGCTCCGCCTGGCGCAACGCGGCGAGCAGCGCGTCGCGCCCGGCGGGGGCGGTGGGGGCGCCCGGGGAGGCCGAGCCGGAGGGCGCGGGCCGTCCGATCACCCGCTGCAACTCGTCGGCGTGCGCGGTGTGCGCCTCGGCGATCGGGGTGAGCCGGTCGGTCAGGCCGGGGTCGGCGGCGATCGCGGCGCGGTACCGCGCGGCCAGGTCGCGGGATTCACCCGCGAGGGGCTCCAGCGGGTCGGGCGGCGACGGGGGCCCGTCCCGGTCGAAAAGATCACAGCCGGTCAGCGGGACGGCGACGCCGCCCACCGCCACGAGCGCCCCCGCCCGCAGCACGTTTCGCCGGGAATGCCCCGGTCCACCGCGATGCCCCGTCGTTCTGCCCGTCGCCACCGGACAAGTCAACACCATCCACCCCGGTACGTGGGCGACCGGCGTCGGTGCGCCGCCCGGCCCGCCGCCGGGGCGGCGCGTTACGCTCTGCGCAGCCACCGGCGCGTCCGCCCCGGTGGCGTGCCGGCATGGCAGGTCGATCCGGCCGCCGCCGATCAGGAGAAGGGTGCGCAGATGACGCAGCGTGGTCGTGCCACCAGGCCGACGGGGCCGGCGGGGCGAACCCGTCGTACCGACGGTCCGCGGGGCGGGGACCGCGCGGGCGCACCCCGGGGCGGCGGTGACCTCGCGGCCCGGCGGGCCCGGCTGCGCGAGGTGATCGAGCCGGTGGTCGGGCAGGCCGGCTACGACCTCGAGGACCTCTCCGTCTCCCGCGCCGGGCGCCGGCACGTCGTCCGCGTGATCGTGGACGCCGACGGCGGGATCAACCTGGACGCCGTGGCGGAGGTCTCCCGCGCGGTCTCGGCGGCGCTGGACGCCGCCGAGGAGTCCGGCGGCGACCTCGTGGCGGGGGAGTACCAGCTGGAGGTCAGCTCCCCGGGCGTGGACCGCCCGCTGACCCTGCCCCGGCACTGGCGGCGCAACGTCGGCCGGCTGGTCAAGGTGACCGCCCGGGCCGCCGCGGCCCCCGCCGAGCAGCGCGCCGACCAGCCCACCGGGGACCGCCAGGTCACCGGCCGGGTGGTCGAGGCCGACGACGAACGCGTGGTGCTGGAGACCGACTCCGGCCGCGTGGAACACCGCTACGCCGATCTCGGCCCCGGCCGGGTGCAGGTCGAGTTCACCCGCCTCGACGAGATCGACGAGGCGGACGAGTTCGACAGCACCGACGAGGCCGGCGAGACCGGCGAGGACACCGACGACTTCGACGACGAAGATGATGTGGAGGACGAGGAGAGGTGAACATCGACCTCGCGGCGCTGCGCGCACTCGAGCGCGAGCGGGAGATCCCGTTCGACACGATCCTCGCGGCGATCGAGACCGCGTTGCTGACCGCCTACCGGCACACCGAGGGCGCCGAGTCGCACGCCCGGGTGGAGATCGACCGTAAGTCCGGCGCGGCCCTGGTCTACGCCCAGGAGCTGGATTCCGACGGCACCGTGGTGCGGGAGTGGGACGACACCCCGCACGACTTCGGCCGGATCGCCGCGATGACCGCCAAGCAGGTGATCCTCCAGCGACTGCGGGAGGCCACCGACGAGGTGCACTTCGGCGAGTACGTGGGCCGCGAGGGCGACCTGGTCACCGGTGTGGTGCAGGCGCACGAGGCGCGGGTCGAGAAGGGCATCGTCAGCGTCGACCTGGGCAAGCTCGAGGGCGTGCTGCCGCAGTCCGAGCAGGTGCCCGGCGAGCGGTACGCGCACGGCGAGCGGATCCGCTGCGTCGTGGTGCACGTGGCCAAGGGGATGCGCGGACCGCAGATCACCCTGTCCCGTTCCCACCCGGCGCTGGTGAAGAAGCTCTTCGCGCTGGAGGTGCCGGAGATCGCCGACGGCACGGTCGAGATCGGCGCGATCGCCCGCGAGGCGGGCCACCGCACCAAGATCGCCGTACGCTCCACCACCCAGGGCGTCAACGCCAAGGGCGCCTGCATCGGCCCGATGGGTCAGCGGGTGCGTGCGGTAATGAGCGAGCTGCACGGTGAGAAGATCGACATCATCGACTGGTCGGACGACCCGGCGACCTTCGTCGGAAACGCCCTCTCCCCGGCCAAGGCGCTGCGGGTCGAGGTCGTCGACCTGGCCAACCGCGCGGCCCGGGTGACCGTTCCGGACTTCCAGCTCTCGCTGGCGATCGGGCGCGAGGGGCAGAATGCCCGGCTTGCCGCCCGACTGACCGGTTGGCGGATCGACATCCGGTCGGACGCGGAGCAGAACGGCACGGCCGGCCGGGGCGGGGCTGATCACGTCCCGGAGCCGGGCGGCGCGATCTCGGGCAGCTAGGGGTAGACTTCCTCCAGTGGTACGACGCGTACAGCCGGAGCGCACCTGTGTGGGTTGCCGGCGACGCGCGCCGGCCAGCGAATTACTGCGGATCGTCGCGGTCGGTGACGAGGCTGGCTACAGCCTCCGGCCCGATCCGGCCCGCAGGCTGCCGGGTCGGGGAGCGCACATGCATCCGGATCCGGCCTGCTTCGCGCTGGCGGTAAGGCGTCGCGCCTTCGGGCGTGCGCTGCGCACAGCCGGGGTCCCCGACCACGGCGCCGTCGCGGAGTACGTCGATGCGCCAACCACGACGTCCGGTCAACCCGACCGGGCGAAGGTCGCTAGCAAGGTAGGACGACCGACATGAGCACACGATGAAGTCCCTGAAATGACCAGGCTTCAAGTGCACGAGTGAGGTCGCTGCGGGTACTGCCCGCACGACCTCGGAGTGAGGAGTGCAGTGGCAGGTAAGGCCCGCGTACACGAGCTGGCAAAAGAGCTCGGGGTCGAAAGCAAGACCGTTCTCGCCAAGCTGAAGGAAATGGGCGAGTTCGTGAAGTCCGCGTCCAGCACCGTCGAGGCGCCCGTCGCCCGACGGCTGCGTGGCGCATTCGTCGCGTCCGCCGGTGGTTCGTCGGCGCCGTCCGCTCCGGCGGCGGCCGCCCCGACTCCGGCTCCGACCCCGACGCCGTCCCCGACCCCGGGTGCCCCCCGGGTCTCGGCCAAGCCGATGCCGCCCCGGCGGCCGGCCGCGCCGGCGCCCGGACCGAAGCCCAAGGGCCCGGTCCCCGGCCCGCCGCAGCCGGCGACTCCGGTCGCCAAGCCGGCGAGCGCACACGACATCGAGGTGGCGGCCGCCGAGGCGCGTGCCGCCGCGCTGAAGGCTGAGCAGGAGGCCGCGGTCAAGGCCGCCCAGGCCGCCCGTCAGCAGCAGCGTGACAACATCCGCCGGGAGCCCCCGGCCGAGGGTGGGGCCCGTCCGGGTCCGCGTCCCGGCCCGGGTGCCGTGCCGCCGCGTCCGGGTTCCCCGGCCGCCGGCCGTCCCGGCGCGCCCGCCCCGGGCCCCGGTGCCCGTCCGGGCGGTCGTCCGCCGGCGCGCGGCGCCGGCAACAACCCGTTCGGCATCCAGGGCGGACAGCAGCAGCGGCCCCCGGCCGCCGGTGCCGGTGGCCCCCGGCCCAGCCCGGCGGGCATGCCGCCGCGGCCGAGCCCGGCCTCCATGCCGCCCCGGCCCAGCCCGGCGTCCATGCCGAGCCAGCGTCCGGCCACCGGTCGCCCCGGCCCCGGTGGGGCCGGTCGCGGTCCCGGCGGCGGCGCGGGTCGTCCGGCCGGCGGTGGCGGTGGCTTCCGCGGCGGTCCCGGTGGCGGCGGCGGTGGCGGTGGCTTCCGCGGCGGTCCCGGTGGCGGCGGCGGTGGCGGTGGCTACCGTGGCGGTCCCGGTGGCGGCGGCGGTGGCGGTGCTCCGGGTGGCGGTTTCCGTCCGGGTGCTCCGGCCGGTGGCGGCGGTCGCCCCGGTGGCGGCGGTCGTGGCCGTGGCGGCGGCGCTGCGGGTGCCTTCGGGCGTCCGGGTGGCCGGCCGACCCGTGGTCGCAAGTCCAAGAAGCAGCGCAGACAGGAGTTCGACAACCTGTCGGCTCCGACCATGAGCTCGGGTGCTCCCCGGGGTCAGGGTCAGGTCGTCCGGCTCTCCCGTGGCGCCTCGCTGTCGGACTTCGCCGACAAGATCAACGCCAACCCGGGTTCGCTGGTCCAGGAGATGTTCAACCTGGGCGAGATGGTCACCGCGACCCAGTCCTGCTCGGACGAGACCCTGCAGCTGCTGGGTGAGCACCTCGGGTTCGACGTGCAGATCGTCAGCCCGGAGGACGAGGACCGCGAGCTGCTCGCGCAGTTCAACATCGACCTCGACGCCGAGGTCGCGGAGGAGCGGCTGGTCAGCCGTGCGCCGGTGGTGACCGTCATGGGTCACGTCGACCACGGTAAGACCAAGCTGCTCGACGCGATCCGTAAGGCGAACGTGGTGGCCGGCGAGGCCGGTGGCATCACCCAGCACATCGGTGCCTACCAGGTCCACGTCCCGCACGAGGGCGAGGACCGGGCGGTGACCTTCATCGACACCCCGGGTCACGAGGCGTTCACCGCCATGCGTGCCCGTGGTGCCCAGGTCACCGACATCGTGGTGCTGGTGGTCGCGGCCGACGACGGCGTGATGCCGCAGACGATCGAGGCGTTGAACCACGCCAAGGCGGCCGACGTGCCGATCGTGGTGGCGGTCAACAAGGTCGACAAGCCGGAGGCCAACCCGGACAAGGTCCGCCAGCAGCTGACCGAGTACGGGCTGGTCGCCGAGGAGTACGGCGGCGACACCATGTTCGTCAACGTGGCGGCGAAGCCGGGCATCGGCATCGACGAGCTGCTCGAGGCGGTCCTGCTGACCGCCGACGCGTCGCTGGAGCTGACCGCTCCGATCGACGGGCCGGCGCAGGGTGTGGCCATCGAGGCGCACCTGGACAAGGGTCGCGGTGCGGTGGCGACGGTGCTGGTGCAGAAGGGCACCCTGCGGGCGGGCGACTCGATCGTCGCCGGTGGGGCGCACGGCCGGGTCCGGGCGATGCTCGACGAGAACGGCAACCAGGTCGTCGAGGCGGGCCCTGCCCGTCCGGTCATGGTGCTCGGTCTCACCGCGCCGCCCGGCGCGGGCGACACCTTCCTCGCCGCGGCGGACGACCGTACGGTGCGGCAGATCGCCGAGCAGCGGCAGGCACGGCGGCGGGCGGCGTCCTTCGCCAACTCGCGCGGCCGGGCCACCCTCGAGACGCTCATGGAGCAGCTCAAGGAGGGCGAGAAGACCTCGCTCAACCTGGTGCTCAAGGGCGATGTCTCCGGTTCCGTGGAGGCCCTCGAGGACGCGCTGTTCAACCTCGACATCCCGGAGGAGGTCCAGCTTCGGATCATCCACCGGGGCGTGGGTGCGATCACCGAGAGCGACGTCATGCTCGCGAGCGCCTCGTCCGAGGCGGTCACGATCATCGGCTTCAACGTGCGGGCCGCCAACAAGGTCCGCGAGATCGCCGACCGCGAGGGCGTGGAGATCCGGTACTACACGGTCATCTACCAGGCCATCGAGGAGATCGACGCCGCGCTCAAGGGTCTGCTCAAGCCGGAGTACGAGGAGGTCGAGCTGGGCAGCGCGGAGATCCGCGACGTCTTCCGCTCGTCCAAGGTCGGCAACATCTCCGGCTGCATCGTCCGGTCGGGCATCATCCGCCGCAACGCCAAGGCGCGGCTGCTGCGGGACGGGTCGGTCGTGGCGGACAACCTCACGATCAGCTCGCTCAAGCGGTTCAAGGATGACGCGACGGAGGTCCGCGAGGGCTTCGAGTGTGGTCTGACCCTGGGTGGTTACAACAACGTCCAGGTCGGCGACATCATCGAGACCTTCGAGATGCGGGAGAAGCCGCGCGCCTGATCCGGTGCTGACACAGTGATCAAGGGGTTTACGCCGTTCCGGCGTAAACCCCTTGATCATGTCGGTGGGTGGTCGTAACGTCCGGGGTGATGTTCACCGGAACCGCACTCTTCGACCTGCTGCTGCCGGGCGACTCCCGGTCGCTCAAGGCAAAAAGATCATATGTACGGCCGATCGTTGCGGCGCTGCGCCGCTTCGAGGTGTCGGCCGCCGAGGTGGGTGCGCTCGACCTGCACGGTCGGGCCGAGATCGGGGTGGCCGTGGTGGCCGCCGAGGCGGCGCACGTCCACGAGGTGCTCGACGCGTGCGAGCGCCTGGTCGCCGCTCGCCCCGAGACCGAGCTGCTCTCGGTCCGCCGCCGGCTGCACGGCGAGGACGACTGAGCGTTGTCCGTCGCCACCGGCGGCGGCGCGCGACGGCCGGGGCCGCGCGGGTAGTGTTCGAGATGTTGAGCGGTCGGTCCCGACGGCGTTGCCTGCCGTCGTGTCCGGTCGGGAGCAGGATGCCCTGGAGGTGGGGGAGATGACGGATCCGGCCAAGGTACGCCGGCACGCGGAGCGCATCCGCGAACTGGTCGCGTCGGTGGTGCGGAGCCAGATCAAGGACCCCCGGCTCGGCATGATCACGATCACCGACGCGCGGATCACCGCGGATCTGCGCGACGCCACGGTCTTCTACACCGTGCTCGGCGACGCGGCCGCCCAGGCCAGCACCGCCGCCGCGCTGGAGAGCGCCAAGGGGATGCTGCGCAGCACCGTCGGCAAGGCCCTCGGGCTGCGCCACTCGCCGTCGCTGACCTTCGTCCTGGACGACGTGCAGGACCAGGTCAAGCAGATCGACGACCTGCTCGCCCAGGCCCGCCACGCCGACGCCGAGGTGCAGCGGCTGGCCGCCCGGGCGCAGTACGCGGGTGAGCCCCAGCCGTACCGGGTCGACTCCGACGAGGACGTCTCGGACGACGACGCCGACGACGAGACCCCGCCCGCAGCGGACCGGCGGTGACCGACGCCCCGGGCGGATCGGCCGGAGGTCTGCTCACCGGGCCCGCGTCCGGTGACGGAGGCCCGACCGAGGCCGACTGGGCCGCCGCGGTGGCGGCGGTCCGTGGGCTGTCGGCCGACGCCCGGGTGCTGCTGATCTGCCATGTCAACCCCGACGGGGACGCGCTCGGCAGCATGCTCGGCTTCGGGCTGGGCCTGCGCCGGCTCGGCGTACGGCGGCTCCAGGCGACCTTCCCGGGGCCGCCGGAGCTGCCCGAGTCGCTCGGCTGGCTGCCGGGGGCCGACCTGCTGGTGCCGGCCGTCGAGGCGTACCCCGATCCGGACCTGGTGATCTGCTTCGACGCGGCGAGCGACTCCCGCCTCGGCGAGCTGGTGGACCGGCTGGACACCGCCGGCGCCGCACTGGTCCTCGACCACCACGCCTCGAACACCCGCTTCGGCGGCATCCACCTCGTGGACCCCCGCGCCGCGGCGACCTCCGTCGTGGCAGTGGAGCTGCTCGCCCGGTTGGACGTGCCGCTGGACGCCGAGATCGCCGTGGGGCTCTACGTCGCGCTGACCACGGACACCGGCTCGTTCCGGTTCGAGGCGACCACCCCGGCGGTGCACCGGTTGGCCGCGCGGCTGCTCGCCACCGGGATCAACCCGGGCGACATCTCCCGCCGGGTCTTCGACACCCGGCCGTTCGGAGCGGTCCAGCTCTTCGGCGAGGTGCTGCTCCGCGCCCGCCTGGAGCCGGCAGCCGCGGCGGGCCACGGCCTGGTCTGGACGTACGCGACCCTGGACGACCTGGCCCGGCACGACCAGCGACCGTACGTGCTGGAGGCGTTGATCGACTCGGTCCGGTGCACCGCGGAGGCCGACGTGGCGTGCGTGCTGAAGCAGGTCGCGGCCGACGAGTGGGCGGTCTCCATGCGGAGCAAGGGCGCGGTCGACGTGAGCCGGGTGGCGGTGGCGCTCGACGGTGGCGGCCACCGGTTCGCGGCCGGGTTCACCGGCCGGGGCGGCGCCGAGGAGATCGTGGGGCGGATCCGCGCGCGGCTCGACGAGGCCCTGACCGCCCACTGAGACGTCGAGGAGTGTCGGTCTTCCCACGCCGCGTGACCGCGGGCAGAATCGGAGGATGGATCACCCCCACGAGTTGGCCGTAGAGGCGCCGCGCGCCTGGGATCGTCCGGTGGTCACGCTGCCGGTGCTCGCCTGCGTCTCGCTGGTGGGTGGCCAACTCCCCTCCTTCTCGACGCAGGCCAGTGTCTGGACGCTGGTCGCCGGCGCGGTGCTGATCTGGCTGGGCTTCGGCAACCGGGTGCCCCGGCGGCCGGCGCCCCGCCGGTTGGGGCGGAGTGCGCTCTGGTGGGTGCTGCCCGCCGCGATCTTCGGTCTCTTCGAGGCCGCCACGTTCACGCTCGCGGCGCGGGACGCGTTTCCCACCTTCTCCCGGCTGGCCGATCCGTTGCTCAAGGACGAACTGGTCCGCTCCGGGGCCTGGTTCGCCTGGCTGGCGGCCTTCTGGGGGCTGGTCCGGCGATGATGCGGGTCCTCGCCATCACGGGCTTCTCGGTCGCCCTGCTGCTCTTCGCCGCGGTCGAGTGGGCCTCCCGCCGGGAGGGCTCCCGGGTGCCGTCGCTGGGCGACGTCTGCGGGTACCTGATGCGGTACGAGATCGGGCCGGTGCCCGTCGGGCGGATCGGATTGTTCAGCTTCTGGTGGTGGGTGGGCTGGCACTTCCTGGCCCGGTGAGCCGGCCCGGCGACGCGGGTGTCCAGATTTCGGGAACAGTGGGCAACATATGGAACTGAACGTTAATTTGGGTTAACGGCCGCGCCGCCCCGCGACGCAGGTCGTGGGCGGTGGCGCCACACCCGGTGCCGCCTCCCTCCAGGGTCAGACCGACCCGGGCTCACGCTGCCAGGCGACCGCTCCGGAGATCCCGGACCGCCGCCCGGTGCCCAGCAGGACCGCCCGTAGGGCCACCGTGTCTCGGTGGTCCGCACCCTGGAAGGGACTTCCGATGGCGACCAAGCCCAAGCCCGAGACCACCGACGAGGCGCGCGAGCAGATGCGCCGCGCGCTGCAGACCTCGATGGACACCCGCCAGTGACGCTGGCCGACCGGCGGTGACGTCGCCGACGTCCCACGTCGACGACGTCACCGCCCACCCGGGAGGTCGCCCGCCGGCTCGACCTCCCGCTGATCCCCTTCGACCGGCACTACTGGCCACCCGGCTGGCTCGCCCCCACCGGCGCGGAATTCCGCGCCGAGGTGCCCGCCCGCGTCGCCCGCCCGAGTTGGGTGACGACGCCAGCTACGGCGACACGCTCGACCTCCGGCTGCCCCGGGCCGACCTGCTCGTCCTGGTCGACCTGCCGTGGCCGCTCTGCTTCGCCAGCGTTGTGCGTCCCAACTGAGACGTCGCGCCGCCGGCCGCCCGAACCTGCCGGACGGACCTGCCCCGAGCGGCTCGACCGCGAGTTCCTGGGCTGCGTGCGCCTCTGCCCGCTCGCGACTCCGGTTGGGCGCTGCGTCCGTCTCTGTGCTGCGTCCGTCTCTGTGCTGCGTCCGTCTCTGCGCTGCGCGAGACTCGGCTTGCATCCTTTGGAGCTGATGACGTAAACGACTCACGCTCCGGACCGGGATGAGTCGTTTAGGTCATCAGCTCTAAAGGACGACAGACAACCGGTACCGTCCCCGCTGGGACGGCCCTTGGCAGCATCAACGCGGCCGGCCCGTCGATACCTCGTCACGTCCGCGGGTGTTCGCCCGCCGTCGCCGCGTACGCGCCGTGGTTGCCGGCGGTCCGGCTGCGCGGCCGCCGCGAGGTCCGCCGCTGGCGGGACTCCCTGCCGCGGGTTGACCCCGCCGCTCGCCGGCGGCGCGCTGCTCGGGGTGCGGCTTGGCGTGCGCGTAGTCCTCGGCGAAGACCAGCACCTCGAACCGGGAGAGCAGGCCGAGGGCGGTGAGCGAGGCGGTGAGGTCCTCCCTGCGGCGGTTGACGGTCGCCACCGGCATCGTCAGGGGCAGGGGCAGGGGCCCAGGGTGCGGCCCGCCGGCGCGGTGACGCCGCCCCAGGGTAAGTGGTCAGGGATATTGCGATCCTTACCCGGGGCGTGTCAGGATCGGCGGCGATGAGCCGACCCGCCCTCGCCGACGCCGCCACCGCGCGCCGGATCGCCGCCCTCGCCCTGCCCGCACTAGTGGTGCTCGCCGCCGAGCCGCTCTACGTGCTGGTCGACACCGCGGTGGTCGGGCACCTCGGCCGGGTGCCGCTGGCCGCGCTGGCCGTCGGCGGCACCGTGATGACCCTCACCGCCTGGCTCGGCACCGTGCTGGCCTACGGCATCACCGGGCGGGCCGCCCGCCGGTACGGCTCTGGCGACCGGGCCGCCGCGGTGGCCGAGGGCGTCCAGGCGTCCTGGCTCGCCCTCACCGTCGGGCTGCTCGTCGCGGTCGGCATGCAGCTCGGCGGCGGCGCGCTGGCGCGTACCCTCGCCGGTGGTGGGGGCGACGTGGCCGGCGCGGCCGCGCAGTGGCTGCGGATCGCGGCGCTCGGCGCCCCCGGCCTGCTGGTCGCCGCCGCCGGCAACGGCTGGCTGCGCGGCATCCAGGACACCCGCCGGCCGCTGCTCTTCGTGCTCGCCCCCAACCTGCTCTCCGCGCTGCTCTGCCCGCTGCTGGTCTACCCGGCCGGGCTGGGCCTGGCCGGCTCGGCGGTGGCCAACGCGGCCGCCCAGACCCTCTCCGGCGGGCTCTTCGCCGCCGCCCTGTTCCGTGAGCGGGTCCCCCTGCGACCCCGGCCGGAGCTGATCCGGCAGCAGCTGGTGCTCAGCCGTGACCTGCTGGTCCGGGGGCTGGCCTTCCAAGCCAGCTTCCTCTCCGCCACGGCGGTGGCCGCCCGGTTCGGCGCCGCCGCCGTGGGCGCCCACCAGATCGCGCTGCAACTGTGGTTCTTCACCGCGCTGCTGCTCGACGCCCTGGCGATCGCCGCCCAGTCGCTGATCGGCGCCGCGCTCGGCGCCGGCGACGCCGCCGGGGCGCGGGCGCTGGCCCGGCGGTTCGCCCTGCTCGGCGCGGTCTCCGGCGTGGCGTTCGCGGTCCTCATCGCCGCGGGCGCCGGCGTGGTGCCCGGCTGGTTCAGCTCCGACCCGCAGGTACGCGACCAGGCGATGGTCGCCTGGCCGTGGTTCGTGGCGATGCAGCCCCTGGCCGGCGTGGTGTTCGCCCTGGACGGGGTGCTGATCGGCGCCGGCGACACCCGCTACCTGCGCAACCTCACCATCGTCGCGGCGCTCGGCGGGTTCCTGCCGGCGATCTGGCTCGCCTACGGCCTCGACCTGGGCCTGGGCGGGATCTGGGCCGGGCTCACCCTGTTCGTGGTGATCCGGCTGGCCGCCCTGCTGCTGCGGCTGCGTTCCGGCGGCTGGGCGGTGGTCGGTGCCGTCCGGGGCTAGCACCGGTTCCGGGTCGGTGCGGGGGCGTCCAGGTCGAAGAAGGATCCTGGATCGCCAGCCGGGGGCTGGTCGCCGTCGGCCGGCGACCAACGCTGCGGCTGCACCCAGCCGTCGAAGAGCTTCAGGAACGCCTCCGTGTCGCCGAGCAGCATGCCCAGGTCCAGTCGGCCCTCGATCAGAGCCCGGCGCACGGATTCGAGCGCGGCAGCCACCTGAGCCTTGCTGAACGGCCCGGTCGCCTTCGCCGGCGGCAGCACGATCGCCCGCTGCTCCACGGCGAACGAGGCCGCCGGGGTGCCGGCGAACAGGTCCCGCGGTTCGCCCACCCGACTGAGCTGCTCCGGTGCCGGGCGCGGTGCTCGTGGGACGGGGGCCTGTCCTGGGTCGTTCCCGGTGAGCGGCGGGTCGTGGGGGCGCATGATCTTCGCACCCCCGCACCTCCGGGCGCTGCCCCGCGTGGCCCCGTGGTCGACGCGGCGTCCGCGCCGGGCCGGGGTGATTCCCCGGTCGCACCCGGCGGGCGCAGCCGTCGACGGGGCGTCTGGCAGGCTTGGGTGTCGTGAGCACTGACGGTCTGATCGTGGTGGACAAGCCCGGCGGCATGACGTCGCACGACGTGGTGGCGCGGATCCGCCGGCTGGCCCGGACCCGCCGGGTCGGGCACGGCGGCACGCTCGACCCGATGGCCACCGGCGTGCTGGTGATCGGGGTGGGCCGGGCGACCCGGCTGCTGACGTACGTGATCGGCGCGGGCAAGAGCTACACCGGCACCGTCCGGCTCGGGCAGGCCACCGTCACCGACGACGCCGAGGGCGACGTGATCGCCACCACCCCGGCCGGTCTGCTCGCCGACGACGCGATCCGGGCGGCCTTCGCCGCGCTCGCCGGCGAGGTCGACCAGGTACCGAGCGCGGTCAGCGCCATCAAGATCGACGGGCAGCGGGCGTACAAGCGGGTACGCGAGGGCGAGAGCGTGGAGCTGCCCGCCCGCCGGGTAACCATCTCCCGCCTGGAGGTGCTGGCGATCCGCCGGGACACCCCCGACGTGGTGGACGTCGACATCGACGTGACCTGCTCCTCCGGCACGTACATCCGGGCCATCGCCCGGGATGCCGGCCTGGCGCTCGGGGTGGGCGGGCACCTCACCGCGCTGCGGCGTACCGCGGTCGGCGGGTTCACCCTCGCCGAGGCGGCCACCCTCGACCAGCTGGAGCAGCGCGCCCCCGAGGTGGTCAACCTGCCGCTCGACGCGGCCGCCGACCGGTTCTTCCCGCGTCGGGAGGCCAGCGCGGACGAGGCGAAGGTGCTCTCCCACGGCGGCCCGCTGGACCCGGCCGGCATCGCCGGGCCGTACGCCGTCTTCGGTCCCGACGGTGGCCTGATCGCTATCGTCAGCGAGCGGGACGGCCGGGCCCGCGCGGAGATCGTGCTCGCCCCGGCCTGACGGCGGGGCGGGGGTTCGCCGGGCCTGACCGGCGCAGATCGGCCCGGCAAATGGGCGCAGCAGCCCGCGCGCGGCGCGGGGAGCAGGGAGGAGCGGCATGCAGCGGTGGCGGGGGTACGAGGCGACGCCCGGTGGCTGGGGGCGGTCGGTCGTTACCATCGGCGTCTTCGACGGGGTGCACAAGGGACACCAGGCGACCATCGGACACGCCGTGGCCCGGGCCCGGGAGCTGGGCGTGAAGTCGGTCGTGGTCACCTTCGACCCGCACCCCGCCGAGGTGGTGCGGCCCGGCTCGCACCCCGCCGTGCTCACCGAGCCGGCCCGCAAGGCCGAGCTGATCGAGGCGCTCGGCGTGGACGTGCTCTGCGTGGTGCCGTTCACCCAGGAATTCTCCCGGCTGACCGCCGAGGCGTTCGTGCACGACATCCTGGTCGAGCACCTGCACGCCGCGCTGGTCGTGGTGGGAGGGAACTTCCGCTTCGGGCACCGGGCCGCCGGAGACGTCGGCCTGCTGGAGCGGCTCGGCCGGACCTTCGGCTTCGGGGTGGAGGGCGCGCCGCTGGTCGCCGACGGGAGCACCGTCTTCTCCTCCACGTACATCCGGGCCTGTGTCGACGCGGGCGACGTGGCCGCGGCGGCCGCCGCGCTGGGCCGGCCGCACCGGCTGGAGGGGGTGGTGGTCCGCGGCGACCAGCGCGGACGTGAGCTGGGTTACCCCACCGCCAACCTGCTCTGCCACCGGTACGCGGCGGTGCCCGCCGACGGGGTGTACGCCGCCCGGCTGCTGCGCCGGGGGCACGGGGAGTCGCTGGTGGCCGCGGTGTCGGTCGGCACGAACCCGACCTTCTCCGGCCGGGAGCGCCGGGTGGAGGCGTATGCGCTGGACTTCTCCGGCGACCTGTACGGCGAGCGGCTCGCCTTGGACTTCGTCGCCCACCTGCGCGAACAGCGCCGTTACGAGACGATCGAGCCGCTCGTCGCGCAGATGGCCGAGGACGTCGAGCGGACCCGGCGCGCGGTCGGCTGAGCGCTCCCGCCCGGCCGCCCCGTCGCCCTTGACCGGGCGGTCCCGGCGTGGGCTGGTAGGCTGACTGGGACGTCGGCTGACCGACGTGGGGCCTCGCGTGCCTGCACGACGCCGCGGGTGCGAGGTACCGGTCCGTTTCCGGTCCACTGACCGAACCGACGGACACCACTGATCAACCCATCGAAACAGGGAGAACATGGCGCTCGACCAGGAAGCCAAGGCCAAGATCCGTTCGGAGTACGCGACCGCCGAGGGCGACACCGGTTCGCCGGAGGTGCAGGTCGCGGTCCTGACCAAGCGGATCGCGGAGCTCACCGAGCACCTGAAGGTGCACAAGCACGACCACCACAGCCGCCGTGGGCTGCTGCTGCTGGTCGGCCGTCGCCGCCGGCTGCTCAACTACGTCCAGAAGAAGGACATCAACCGCTACCGGTCGCTCATCGAGCGGCTCGGCCTGCGGAGGTGACGTGACGGGGGAGCGGCCTGCGGCCGCTCCCCCGTTCCGGTACCAATGAAGGAACAGGGCCGCGCGACCACCCGTAAGGGAGCCGGTCAGCGTACCGGTCTCCGGTAGTGGCCCCCGGGCAACCTGGCATCACGCCGGCACCCGGGCGCTTCGATCGAAGACCGGCCGTCTGAGCAGCTCCCGTGTCGTGGGCCCCCGACGCGAAGGAGCACGACAGCACATGACCGAGACCAACCTCGGCACCGAATCCCGCACCGCCGTGATCGACAACGGGTCCTTCGGCACCCGTGAGATCACCTTCTCCACCGGTCGGCTGGCCCGGCAGGCCGCCGGCTCCGTCGTCGCCCAGCTCGGCGAGACGGTCGTCCTCTCCGCCACCACCGCCGGCAAGCAGCCGAAGGAGCAGTTCGACTTCTTCCCGCTGACCGTCGACGTCGAGGAGCGGATGTACGCCGCGGGCCGGATCCCCGGCTCGTTCTTCCGCCGCGAGGGCCGCCCCAGCGAGGACGCGATCCTCACCTGCCGGCTGATCGACCGGCCGCTGCGCCCGTCGTTCGTCAAGGGCCTGCGCAACGAGGTCCAGGTCGTCGAGACCATCCTCGCGCTCGACCCGCAGCACCCGTACGACGTCGTGGCGATCAACGCCGCCTCGATGTCGACCAAGCTCTCCGGCCTGCCGTTCTCCGGCCCGATCGGGGCGACCCGGGTCGCGCACGTCGAGGGCCAGTGGGTCGCCTTCCCGACCCTGGAGGAGCTGGCCCGGGCCACCTTCGACATGGTCGTGGCCGGCCGCGCGCTGCCCGACGGCGACGTGGCGATCATGATGGTCGAGGCCGAGGCGACGCCGCACGCCGTCACCCTGATCGCCGGCGGCGCCGCCGCCCCGACCGAGGAGATCGTCGCCAGCGGCCTGGAGGCCGCCAAGCCGGCGATCCGCGAGCTGTGCCGCGCGCAGAGCGAGCTGGCCGAGGTGGCCGCGAAGCCGGTCGCCGAGTTCCCGGTCTTCCTCGACTACCAGGACGACGTCTACCAGGCGGTCGCCGACCTGACCCGCGCCGAGGTCGCCGAGGCCCTCCAGATCGCCGGCAAGGCCGACCGCGAGGAGGCCCTGGACCGGATCAAGGCCAAGGTCGCCGAGGAGCTCGGCCCGCGCTTCGAGGGCCGGGAGAAGGAGCTCAGCGCCGCCTTCCGGTCGCTGACCAAGTCCGAGGTCCGCAACCGGGTGCTGCGTGAGCAGATCCGCATCGACGGCCGCGGCCCGCGCGACATCCGTCCGCTGACCGCCGAGGTCGGCGTGCTGCCGCGGGTGCACGGCTCGGCGCTGTTCGAGCGGGGCGAGACCCAGATCCTGGGCGTCACCACGCTGAACATGCTGCGCATGGAGCAGATGGTGGACACCCTCTCTCCGGAGAACCGCAAGCGCTACATGCACAACTACAACTTCCCGCCGTACTCGACCGGTGAGACCGGCCGGGTCGGCTCGCCGAAGCGGCGGGAGATCGGCCACGGCGCGCTGGCCGAGCGGGCGCTGATCCCGGTGCTGCCGTCGCGTGAGGAGTTCCCCTACGCCATCCGGCAGGTCTCCGAGGCGCTCGGCTCCAACGGCTCCACCTCGATGGGTTCGGTCTGCGCCTCGACGCTCGGCCTGCTCAGCGCCGGTGTGCCGCTGAAGGCGCCGGTCGCCGGCATCGCCATGGGCCTCATCTCCGACGAGGTCGACGGCAAGACCCGGTACGTGACGCTGACCGACATCCTCGGCGCCGAGGACGCGTTCGGCGACATGGACTTCAAGGTCGCCGGTACCCCGGAGTTCGTCACCGCGCTGCAGCTCGACACCAAGCTCAACGGCATCCCGTCGGACGTGCTGGCGGCGGCGTTGCAGCAGGCGTACGAGGCCCGGCAGACCATCCTCGAGGTGATGCGGGCGGCGATCGAGGGTCCGGCCGAGATGTCGGAGTACGCGCCGCGGGTCACCACCGTCAAGATCCCGGTCGACAAGATCGGCATGGTGATCGGCCCGAAGGGCCAGACCATCAACGCCATCCAGGACGAGACCGGCGCCGAGATCTCCATCGAGGACGACGGCACGATCTACGTCGGCGCCACCAACGGTCCGTCGGCCCAGGCGGCCGTGGACCGGATCAACGGGATCGCCAACCCGACCCTGCCCAAGCAGGGCGAGCGGTTCCTCGGCACGGTGGTCAAGACCGCCGCGTTCGGCGCGTTCATCTCGCTGCTGCCGGGCCGGGACGGCCTGCTGCACATCTCCAAGGTGGGCGACGGCAAGCGGGTCGAGCGGGTCGAGGACTTCCTCAACGTCGGTGACCGGGTCGAGGTGGAGATCGCGGACATCGACGCCCGCGGCAAGATCTACCTGGACAAGGTCCGCCCGGAGGGCGCCGAGGCGCCGGCCGCGCCGGCCGCCGGTGAGGCTGCCGGCGAGGCGGCCGCCGAGGGTGACCGTCCGGCCGGCCGCGACCGTGGCGGGGACCGGGGTCCGCGTGACCGCGGTGACCGCGAGCGGGGCGGCGACCGGGGCGGTCGTGGCCCGGAGCGCGGCGGCGAGGGCGGCGAGGGCGGCGAGCGTCCGCGCCGTCGTACCCGGCACAGCTGAGTAGTACCCGGCCGGGTGGCGACGTCGTTCGTCACCCGGCCGGTCGACGGCTCCAGGTCGCGGCGCGGGACGCGCCGAGCTGGAGCCGTCGCTCGTGACACCGCACCACCCACCCCTCGTCGAAGTGAGAGCAGGTTTTCGTGAGTCGGGCCCAGCGTTCGTCTTTCCCTGCGCGTCGACGGGGGGTGGCGCCGTCCGGCGCCGTCTGGCACGCCACCGGGGCAACGCCCGGCCGGGCCGGCGGGACGACCCGGGCGGTCACCCGCACGCTGAGCGACGACCCGCTGGGCGGCACGGTACGTCGTACCGTGCTCCCCAGCGGGCTGCGCGTGCTCACCGAGGCGATCCCGGCGATGCGCAGCGTCTCGTTCGGCATCTGGGTGGCCGTCGGCTCCCGTGACGAGACCGGGCCGGAGGCCGGCGCCGCGCACTTCCTGGAGCACCTGCTCTTCAAGGGCACCCAGAAGCGCAGCGCGCTGGAGATCTCCTCCGAGATCGAGGCGGTGGGCGGCGAGACCAACGCCTTCACCACGAAGGAATACACCTGCTACTACGCCCGGGTGCTCGACGAGGACCTGCCGCTGGCCATCGACGTCATGTGCGACGCGGTCGCGAACTCGGTGCTGGAGCCGGCGGACGTGGAGACCGAGCGCGGCGTCATCCTCGAAGAGATCGCCATGCACGACGACGAGCCCGGCGACGAGGTGCACGACCTGTTCGCCCGGGCCGTCTACGGTGACCACCCGCTGGGCCGGCTGATCTCCGGCACCGAGGAGACGGTCACCCCGATGACCCGGCGGCAGATCCAGAGCTTCTACCGGGGTCGCTACACCGCGCCGCAGATCGTCATCGCCGCCGCCGGCAACCTCGACCACGCCGCCGTGGTCAAGCTGGTCCGGCAGGCGCTGCGTGGCACGCCGCTGGACAGCGACCCGGCCGCGCCCGCCGCGCACCGGCCGGCCACGCCGCCGGTACGCACCCGGCCGGCCGGCACCCTGGTCGAGCCGAAGGAGACCGAGCAGGCGCACGTCATCCTCGGCTGCCCCGGCATCGACCGCACCGACGAGCGGCGCTTCGCCCTCGGCGTACTCAACAACGTCCTGGGCGGCGGCATGTCCAGCCGGCTGTTCCAGGAGATCCGCGAGCAGCGCGGCCTGGCCTACTCGGTCTACTCCTACGCCAGCCAGTACGCCGACAGCGGCCTCTTCGCCGTCTACGCCGGCTGCGCGCCCGGCAAGGTCGACGAGGTGCTGCAACTGACCCGCGCCGAGCTGGCCCGGGTGGCCGCCGACGGCCTGACCGAGGCCGAGGTGGCCCGGGGCAAGGGCATGAGCAAGGGCTCGTTCGTGCTCGGCCTGGAGGACACCGGTTCCCGGATGAGCCGGCTGGCCAAGGGTGAGCTGCTCTACGGTGACCTGATGCCGGTCGACGAGCTGCTGGCCCGGGTCGACGCGGTCACCGTGGCGGACGTGAACACCCTCGCCGCCGACCTGCTCAGCCGCCCGATGTCCCTGGCCGTGGTCGGCCCCTTCGGCGAGACCGACTTCACCGCCTGACCGCCTGATTCGACCGCCAGCCGCGTCGTGGTCGGCCGTGTCGGGGCCGGCCGCGCTTTGCGGCGTGTCGCGGTGTCCGTGCGGCCGGAAGGCGCGACATGCCGCAAACGGAGTGGATCACCGCAGTGCCCTGGGGCGGGTGGAGTGGATCACCGGCGGCCGGCGGGACGCGGTCGGGGTGGAGCACGGGCGCCCCGTGGGACGTGGGGTGGTCCCGGCGGGTGACCGCGTCCTGATTGGGATAGGTTGTGCCCCGTGACTGACGAGCAGGAGAAGGGCCCGGACGAGCCGATCCGGGTCGGCGTGCTGGGTGCCCGTGGCCGGATGGGCGTCGAGGTGTGCAAGGCGGTGGACGCCGCCTCCGACATGGACCTGGTGGCCATGGTCGACCAGGGCGACTGGCTGTTCAACGCCTCCGACGCCGGCGCCGAGGTGGTCGTCGACTTCACCACGCCGGACGTCGTCATGGACAACCTGCACTGGTGCATCGACCAGGGCATCAGCGCGGTGGTCGGCACCACCGGCTTCACCGAGCAGCGCATCGAGCGGGTGCGCGGCTGGCTGGAGCGCAAGCCCGGCGTCGGCGTGGTGATCGCCCCCAACTTCGGCATCGGCGCGGTGCTGATGATGCAGTTCGCCGCCCGGGCGGCCCGGCACTTCGAGTCCGTCGAGATCATCGAGCAGCACCACCCGCGCAAGCTCGACGCGCCCAGCGGCACGGCCACGCACACCGCGCGGGCGATCGCCCGGGCCCGCGCCGACGCCGGGATGGCGCCCGCGCCGGACGCGACCGCCGACGAGGTGGCCGGCGCCCGTGGCGCCGACATCGACGGGGTACGCGTGCACGCCGTCCGCGCCATGGGCCTGGTCGCGCACCAGGAGGTGCTCTTCGGCACCACCGGCGAGACGCTCACCATCCGGCACGACTCGTACGACCGGGCCTCCTTCATGCCGGGGGTGCTGCTGGCCGTCCGCGCGGTCCGTACCCGGCCCGGCCTGACCATCGGCCTGGACGCCCTGCTCGACTGAGCCCGCGCCGGCCGGCCCCGCCGGGGACCGCCGGAAATGCGGTCGCCGGGCGGGGCGGGGTGCCCCTAGGCTCGCCGCCGTGATCGATGCCGCACTGCGGGACCGGGCCGGCCGCCACGTCACGTTGCGCCCGGTCGACGACGGGAACTGGCGGGCCGTCGCCGACGTCGCCCCCCGTGACGACCAGCGCGCGTGGGTGGCCGCGCTGGCCGCCCGCTACCTGCTGCTGACCATGCGGTCGGACGTCTGGACCTCGCTGGCGGTGTACGCCGACGAGGCGGTGGTCGGCCACGTCATGTGGGGCGTGGACGACGACGGCTCCCGCTGGATCGGCGGGATGGTGATCGACGCGCCCGAGCAGGACCGGGGCGTCGGGCGCGCCGCCGTCCGTACCCTCGCCGAGTGGCTGGGCGGGCAGGACGGCGGCTGCCCGGTCCGCCTGTCGTACCACCCGGACAACGTCTCCGCCGCCCGCCTCTACACCTCCCTGGGCTTCACCCTCACCGGCGTGCTCGAGGACGGCGAGCTGGTCGCCGAACTCCGCCCCTGAGCCCGCCGATCACCCGCCCCCGTCGATCATGAAGTTGACGGCACTCTTCGCGATCGACTTCGCCGCCAACTTCATGATCGTCAGGGTCGGTGGGGGACGGTGGAGGAGTCGGGGGCGGGGCGCTGGGTGGGAACGGGCGGGGCCAGGCGCAGGGAGGCGGGGAGGCCGGTGACGGTGGCCCGGCCGGCGTGGTCGACGTGGACGTCGACGGGAGCGCCGGCGACGCGGAAGCCGTGGACCGTCAGGGCGCCCAGTTCCGGGCCGGCGAGCGGACGCAGCGCCACCCGGCCGTTCGGCACGTCGGGGTGCAGACCCGCGCCGGCCTGGAGCAGCAGCACCGCGGCCGCCGCCGACCAGGCCTGCGGCCGGCACGCCGCCGGGTACGGCACCGGCCGGCCGAGCAGCGTACGGTCGTCGCCGCCGTAGAGTTCGGGCAGCCGGTGGTCGAACGCCTCGGCCGCCCCGAGCAGCCCCTCCGCCAGACCGAGCGCCGCCTCCCGGAAACCGGCCCGGGCCAGTCCGGCGAGCACGATCGCGGTGTCGTGGGTCCAGATCGACCCGCAGTGGTACGACAGCGGGCTGAACCCGGCGTCGTCGGTGGACATGGTGCGCAGCCCGAAGCCGCCGGCCAGCGCGTCGGCGGTGAGCAGCCGGGCGACCTGCGCCTCCTCCTCGCCGGAGAGCAGGCCGGTGCCGAGCAGGTGGCCGATGTTGCTGGTCAGCGCGTCGACCGGACGCTTGTCCCGGTCCAGGGCGAGCGCGGGCCGGGGGCCCGCCGGGCCGCCGTCGACCCAGAAGGTGGCGCGGAACCGGGCGGCGAGCCGTGCGGCGTACCCGCGCCAGCGGTCGGCGCCCGGGCGGTCGAACGCGTCGAGCAGGTCGGCGCCGTTGACGGCCGCCTGGTGCGCGTACCCCTGCACCTCGGCCAGCGCGATCGGCGGCGCGGCGAGCCGGCCGTCGCGGAACCGGACCGCGTCCCCGGAGTCCTTCCAGCCCTGGTTGGCCAGGCCGTGGCCGGTGGTGTCGACGTACTCGACCAGCCCGTCGCCGTCGGCGTCGGCGTGCTCGCCGAGCCAGCCCAGCGCCGCCTCCAGGTGCGGCAGCAGGGGCTCCACCTCATCGGCGGTCAGACCCCAGCGCCAGGCGTCGTGCAGCAACGCCACCCAGAGCATGGTGGCGTCGACGGTGCCGTAGTAGGCCGGCGGCAGTCGCAGCCCCTGGTCACCCAGGGCGAACTCGTGCCGGCGCAGCTCGTGCAGGATCTTGCCGGGCGCCTCGCCGGTGGTCGGGTCGATGCGGGTGCCCTGCCGGCGGGCGAGCACCCGCAGCGTCCCGGCGGCCAGCTCGGTGCCGAGCGGCAGCATCATCCGGGCCGCCCAGAGGCTGTCCCGGCCGAAAAGGGTGAGGAACCAGGGCACCCCGGCGCCGAGGAAGACGTCCCCGGGGGCGGCGGGCTCGGTGAGCCGTAGCCCCCGCAGGTCGTCCAGGGAGCGGTCGAGCAGCCGGACCAGTCGCCGGTCGTCGGCGCGCACCTCGGGCCGGGACCAGCTCGGCTCGCCGCGCGGCGCGGCCACCACGGCGCGCGGGTCGTCGACCCGCAACCCCCAGCGCAGCGTCACGGCGCCGCCGGGGGCGAGGTCGACCGGCCAGGAGAGCCGGGGCGCGGGGCCGGGGTGCGCCCGGGCGTCCTCGCCGGTGACGGTCACCGTGATGCCGTCGGCCGACCAGCTCAGCTCGCCGGGCTGGTCCGCCTTCGCCTCGATGGGCGTCCCCGTCGCGCCGGACTTCACCACCTCGATCGGGGCCAGGTCGCAGCCGAGGTCGACGCTGACCGTGGCCCGTACCGGCGCTGTGGCGGTGGAGACGACCCGTACCTCCTCGTCGAGCCCGTGCGGGCCGGCCCGGCGGGCCCGCTCGAGACGGACGGTCGGGTCGGGGCCGGGGTCGCCCAGCCAGCGGGCGAGGCCGACGAAGCGGGCGCCGTGCGGACCGTCCGGGCCGTGCGTCAGCGCCTCCGGCTCCCGCTCGTCGACCCGCAGCTCGGCCCGGGAGAGCACCCGGGCGTCGGCGTGGAAGACGCCCTGGACGCCGGCCGGGCGGATCTGCCCGGCCCGGTCACCCAACGCGCTGGTGGGGGCGTGGACCACCCCGACCAGGTCGTGCAGCAGGGGTTGCAGGTGGCGTTCGGTCACGGCTTCGGCTCCAGCTCCTGTGGGGTGCGGACGACGTCTTGACAAGTCGTCCGGGGCGGTGCAAAGTGCGAAACATTCCAGCAACTTGAACGATCTAATACTGCCGTATACGAATTGGATCGTTCAAGACGGCGAGAGGGATCAAGTGCCCGAAAAGGTGACCATCGCGACGGTGGCCCAGCACGCCCAGGTGAGCCGGCAGACCGTGTCCAACGTGCTCAACGCCCCGCACATCGTGCGCGAGGAGACCCGCCGGCGCGTCCAGGAAGCCATCGCCGCCCTCGGCTACCGGGCCAACCAGGCCGCCCGCCAGATGCGCACCGGCCGCTCCAAGCTGATCGCCGTACGGATCGAGCCGACCCGGGACGGGATCAACGGCTCGGTGCTCGACCGCTTCCTGCACGGTCTCACCGAGACCGCCGAGGCGGCCGGCTACCGCACCATGCTCTACACCGCCGCCGACACCGCCCGGGAGATCGCCACCTACGACGACCTGCTCGGCTCCTACGACCTGGACGGCTTCGTCCTCACCGGCACCGACCACGGCGACCCGCGTACCGCCTGGCTCGCCCGTCGGGACGTGCCCTTCGTGACCTTCGGCCGGCCCTGGGACGACCTCGACGCGCACTGCTGGGTCGACGTGGACGGCGCCGCCGGGACGGCCGAGGCCACCCGGCACCTGCTCGCCGCCGGGCACCGCCGGATCGCCTTCATCGGCTGGCCCGCCGGCTCCGGCGTCGGCGACGACCGGTGCTCCGGCTGGCGGAAGACCCTGCGCGCGGCCGGCGTCGACCCGACCGGGCTGCACCGCGAGGCGACGGACGGCATCGCCGAGGGCGAGCGGCAGGCCCGCGACCTGCTCGCCGCCGACCTGGCGCCGACCGCCCTGCTCTGCGCCAGCGACTCCCTGGCCCTGGGCGCCCTCCAGGCCGTCCGCGAGGTCGAGCCAGCCGTGCCGGTGATCGGCTTCGACGACACCCCGGTCGCCGCCGCGGTCGGCCTGACCAGCATCAGCCAACCCCTCGGCGAGGCCGCCGCGCGCTGCGTCGACCTGCTCACCGCCGTGCTCGACGGCACCCGGGGAGCCCCCGCTCCCGTGCTGCTCCAGCCCGCACTGGTGCGGCGCCAGACCGCCTGATCCCCCGCATCCCCCACCCAGGAGAGAAAGATGACACGATCCCTGCGCCGTTCCGCGCTGGCCGGCGTCGCCGTGCTGGCGCTGCTCGGCACCGCCGCCTGCGGCAGCGGTTTCGACGACGACGAGAACTCCGGCGCCGCGCAGTCCAGCGGGCCGGCCAACCTGCAGATCCTGATCGGCTCCTCCGGCGACGCCGAGACCAAGGCCGTGCAGGACGCCGCGGCCAGGTGGGCGACCGGCTCGGGCAACCAGGCGACCGTCACCCCGGCCCAGGACCTCACCCAGCAGCTCGGGCAGTCCCTCGCCGGCGGCACCCCGCCCGACGTCTTCTACGTCGACGCCGCCCGGTTCGCCGACTACGCCAGCGTCGGCGCCCTCGAGCCGTACGGCGACAAGATCAGCAACTCCGGCGACTTCTACGAGAGCCTGCGCACCACCTTCACCTACGACGGCAAGCTCTACTGCGCGCCCAAGGACTTCTCCACCCTCGCCCTCCAGATCAACACCGAGCTGTGGACGAAGGCCGGCCTGACCGACGCGGACATCCCGACCACCTGGGACCAGCTCACCGCCACCGCCAAGAAGATCAAGGCGAGCGGGCAGGTGCCGCTTGCCCTGGGCGACACCCGGGACCGGATCGGCGCGTTCATGGTGCAGAACGGTGGCTGGCTGCTGAGCAGGGACGGCAAGCAGCCCACCGCGGACACGCCGGAGAACCTCGCCGCGCTGACGTACGTGAAGTCGCTGCTCACCGAGGGGCTGGCCCGCTACCCGAAGCAGCTCGACGCCGGCTGGTCCGGTGAGGCGTTCGGCAAGGGCAAGGCCGTGATGACCATCGAGGGCAACTGGATCAAGGGCGCCCTCCAGAACGACTTCCCGAAGGTGAAGTACAAGGTCGTCCCGCTGCCCGCCGGGCCGAAGGGCCAGGGCACGCTCTCCTTCACCCAGTGCTGGGGCATCGCCGCGAAGAGCAAGTTCAAGGAGCAGGCGATCAAGTTCGTCGAGGCGATGACCGCCGGCGAGCAGCAGCTCACCTTCGCCAAGGCGTTCGGCGTCATGCCGTCCCGGCAGTCCGTCCGCGACCAGTACGTCGCCGCCTTCCCGGCGGACAAGCCCTTCATCGACGGCGCCGCGTACGGCCAGGGCCCGGTGAACGCCCCCAAGATGGACAGCGTCGTCGGTGACCTCGACACCGGCCTGCAGGGGCTGGCCAACGGCGACCCGAAGACCGTCCTGGAGAACTTCGACAAGAACGCCAAGGCGGCGCTCGGCGGCTGAGGTGACGACAGGGGCCCTTCCTCCGCGCCCCCGGCGTCGACCAGGGGCCCCTGTCTGCACCTCCGACCGAAGGGAGGAGTGGACATGGCAACCGACGCGCTCGCGGCGCCGGCCACCGCGGCCGGTGGACCGCCGCGCCGTCCCAAACGGGGCGTCCGAAGCAACGAGAACGTGGCCGGCTGGCTCTTCGTCGCGCCGGTGCTCGTGATCCTCGGGCTCTTCCTGCTGCTGCCGATCCTGATGGCGCTCTGGGTGAGCCTCACCGACTGGAACGGCCAGGGCAGCCCGTTCACCGGCCGGGTGCCGTTCGTCGGCGCGGACAACTACACCCGGCTCTTCACCGAGGACGGGCTGGCCCGCCGCGACTTCATGACCAGCATCCGCAACAACCTCTACTACGTGGCGATCGTCGTACCGGTGCAGACCGCGCTCGCCCTCGGCCTCGCGCTGGTGGTCAACAACCGGATGCTCAAGGGGAAGGGCTTCTTCCGCAGCGCCTTCTACTTCCCGTCGGTGACCAGCTCGGTGGCGATCAGCGTCGTCTTCCTGTTCCTGTTCGCCAACTCCGGCGCGGTCAACGCGCTGCTCGGCGTCTTCGGCATCTCCGGGCCGCAGTGGTTCGCCGACTCCCGGGGGGTGCTGCACCTGCTGCTCGGCGCGGTCGGGTTGGACACCGCACCGGCCGCGCTCGCCGACGGCGGGCCGTTCGGGCTGAGCTGGTGGGAGTGGATCTCCGGGCCGAGCGTCGCGATGATCTCGATCATCACGCTGGTCGTCTGGACCACCTCCGGCACCTTCATGCTGATGTTCCTGGCCGCCCTGCAGAACGTCCCGGTGGCGCTGGACGAGGCGGGCATGCTGGACGGTGCGAGCCGCTGGCAGCGGTTCCGGTACGTCACCCTGCCGATGATCAGGCCGACCATGTTCCTGGTGCTCACCCTCGGCCTGATCGGCTCCTGGCAGGTCTTCGACCAGGTGTACGTGATGAGCCAGGGTGAGCCGGCCAAGACCACCCTCACCCCGGCCTACCTGTCGTACCGGACCGCGTTCCGGGACTTCGACTACGGCTCCGGCGCGGCGATCTCGTTCGTGCTGTTCCTGATCATCATCGTCTTCACCGTGCTCCAGCGCCGGATGCTCGCCGAGCGGGACACCGACGTGCCGCGGCGCGGCCGGTGGCGTCGACGCGTACCGGGAGGGTCGTCGTCATGACCGCACTCACCGACCGCCCGCCGGTGGCGGCGGCGCCCGCCCGGCGCGGCGGCCGCGGCCCCCGCACCCTGACCACCCGGATCCTCGGGTACGCCACCCTGATCCTCTTCGGGCTGATCTTCCTCTACCCGTTCGTCATCCAGCTCGGCAACTCCTTCAAGACCGAGCCGGACGCGGCGGCCAACCCGCTCTCGCCCTTCCCGGACCCGGTGACCCTCGCCGGCTTCGAGCGGATCTTCGCCGGGACCAACTTCCCGCTCTGGCTCGGCAACTCGCTGCTGGTGACCGTGCTGGTCACCCTCGGCCGGGTCTTCTTCGACTCGCTCGCCGGCTACGCGCTGGCCCGGCTGCGGTTCAAGGGACGCTCGGGGCTCTTCGCCGCGGTCATCGCGGTGATGGCGGTGCCCGGCGTGGTGCTGCTGATCCCGAAGTTCCTGGTGCTCAACCAGCTCGGCATCTACAACAGCTACGCCGGGCTGGTCGTGCCGCTGCTCGCCGACGCGGCCGGCGTCTTCATCATGAAACAGTTCTTCGAGTCGATCCCGGTCAGCGTGGAGGAGGCGGCCCGCATCGACGGCGCCGGCATCTTCCGCACCTACTGGTCGGTGGTGCTGCCGATGGCCCGGCCGGCGCTGATCACCCTGACCATCCTGTCGTTCCAGGGCTCCTGGAACGAGTTCCCGCACAGCCTGGTCGCGGTGCAGGACCCCGACCTGTTCACCCTGCCGCGAGGCCTGGCCGACCTGGTCAGCGGCTCGCTCGGCAAGGGCACGCAGTATCCGCTGAAGCTCGGGGCGGCGCTGCTGGCCACCATCCCGGTCGCCGTGCTGTTCGTGGTCTTCCAGCGCTACTTCGTCCGGGGCGCCAACGAGGGCGCCGACAAGGGCTGACCCGACCGGTGGCGGTTCCCGGCCGACCGGGAACCGCCACCGACGCCGCCGGCCCGCCGTGGCCCGGTCAGGGGTCGAGGCGGGTGGGCAGGCCGAAGCGGGGGAAGAGCCGCGGGTCGAGGAAGTGGGTGAGCCGGCTGATCCGGCCACCGGAGAACTCCAGCAGCTGGATCGAGAAGGACCGGTGCCCGCCGGCCGGGTCGGGCCGGTACTGCGCCATGGCGGGGCCGCCGTTGGCCGCCACCCGAACCAGCCGGGAACCCCGGCAGTCGGCGCCCGGCCCGGCCAGCCACCGGCCGATGTCGCCCGCCCCGCGCAGCCACATCCGGTACGGCGGCATGCTCTGCACCGCGTCGTCGCGCAGCAGGCCCACCAGGGCGTCGATGTCGTACCGTTCGAAGACCTCGACGTAGCGGTCGAGCAGGCCCCGGTGCTCCCGGTCCAGGGGCGGCCCCGGCGCGGCGGCGGCCCCGGCGGCCATCGTGGCCCGGGCCCGTTGCAGCGCGCTGTTGACCGCGGGCACGCTCGCGTCGAGCAGGCCGGCGACCTCGTCGGCCCGCCACCGCAGCACGTCCCGCAGGATCAGCACCGCGCGCTGCCGGGGCGGCAGGTGCTGGAGCGCGGCGACGAACGCCAGCCGGACCGACTCGCGGGCCACCGCCAGCTCCGCCGGGTCGCCGACGGTGGCCAGCACCGCCGCGTCCGGGGCGGGCTCCACCCACCGCCCGGCCGGCTCCGGTGCGCCGAGCGCGGCCGCGACCGGCGAAAACGGCAGCCCCAGGTCCGTCGGCAGCGCCCGGCGGCCCCGCGCCCGGAGCTGGTCGAGGCAGACGTTGCTGGCGATCCGGTAGAGCCAGGTGCGCAGGCTGGACCGGCCGTCGAAGCGGTCGAGGCCGCGCCAGGCCCGCAGCAGGGTCTCCTGGACGGCGTCCTCGGCGTCGTGCACCGAGCCGAGCATGCGGTAGGCGTAGCCGGTCAGCTCGACCCGGAACCCGTCCAGCTCCGCCGGGTCGCCCGCCGAAGTCGCGGTCATGCGGCCACCGTAGGCAGTCCCACCGACACCGCGCACACCGACGACGCGTGCGCCCGACCGATCAGGCCCCGGCGACCGGCTCGGTGGGCACCGCGACGTGCAGGCGCACCTGCGGGACCAGCATGTCGTCGACGTCCAGGGCCCGGGCCGCGCCGTCCGGCTCCCAGCCGGTGCTGGTGAGGAACTTCCGGGTCGCCTCGTCGCCGTCGAAGGCCCAGGCCACCGCCCGGGCGAAGCCGTCGGAGCGCCACAGGTCCACGGCGGCGGCGAGCAGCCGGCTGCCGTGCCCGCGCCGGCCCCACCGCGGCTCCACCAGCAGGTCGGTCACCGCCACCACGCCCGTGCCGAGGGCCTCGGCCGGCTCGCCCGGAGCGAGCGCCTCGGCGTCCGCCGGACCGGAGGCGGCGAACCCCACCAGATAGGATTGCTCGGCCTGTTCGACGGCGACCAGCACGCGGTGGGCGTCGGAGGGCGGCTCCTGCACCGCCGCGCTCCACCGCCGGGCGAGCCACGCCTCGTCCAGGTTGTCGAGCACGTGCCGGGGCAGGATCCGGCGATAGGCGACCCGCCAGGTCGCGAGCTGGATGCGTGCGATCTCGCCGGCGTCCTCGGGACGCGCCGGGCGGACGTACCCCATGGCCATGGGACGGAAGCCTAGGGCACAGCGAGGGAGGCGACGGTGGCGCAGGGTGCCAGGCGGACGGCGTGGCAGGTCGTGGGGGTGGTCGCGCTCGCCGTCGCGGTGACGGCCTTCCTCTCCGTGGCGGCCGTCCGGCACGGCTTCTTCGACCTCAAGGTCTACTACGGCGCGCTGACCTTCTGGGTGCACGATCACGGCGAGATCTACGACTACCTCAAGCCCGGCACCCAGTACGGCTTCACCTACCCGCCCTTCGCCGCCCTGGTCATGCTCCCCATGGCCTACCTGCCGTGGCCGGCGGCGATCACGGTCAGCGTGGCCGCCAGCGTGGTGGTCAGCGCCGTGCTGATCCGTTGGCTGCTCGACCCGGTGGCCCGCCGGGCCGGCTGGACCCGCTGGTTCACCCTGGCGGTGGCGCTCTGCCTGGCCGCCGCCTTCGAGCCGATGCGCGAGACGGTCAACTTCGGCCAGGTCAACATGCTGCTGCTCTTCCTGGTCGCGGTGGACCTGCTCCGGCTGCTGCCGGCCGGCAGCCGGTGGGCCGGGGTCGGCATCGGGCTGGCCGCCGCGATCAAACTGACCCCGGCCGTCTTCGTCGTCTACCTGCTGGTCACCCGCCGCTGGCGGGCCGCGTTCACCTCGATGGCCACCGCGGTCGGCGCGACGCTGCTCGCCGCCGCGCTCTTTCCCGACGCCTCCCGGGAGTTCTGGACCACGGCGCTGTGGAACACCGGCCGGGTCGGCGAGCTGGCGTTCGTCTCCAACCAGTCGCTGCGCGGCGTGGTGGCCCGGCTCGACCCGGAGCAGCCGAGCACGCTGGCCTGGCTGGTGCTGGTCCTGGCCACCGTGGCGCTCTGGGTCCGGCGGTCTCGGGCGGCGGTGGCCGTGGGCGACGAGGCGACCGGGCTGGCGCTGACCGGCGCGGTGATGTGCCTGGTCAGCCCGGTGACCTGGGTGCACCACCTGGTGTGGCTGATCCCCGCGCTGATCCTGCTGGTCGACAACGCCGTCGCCGCGCCCGCCGGGAGTCGGCGGCGCCGCGCCCTGGCGGCCTTCGCGGCGATCGCGTACGCCCTGCTGATCAGCCGGATCGTCTGGGCGTGGGAGAAGGACTTCACCGGGGTGGACGGCTTTCTCGGCAGCAACACCTACGTCTGGATCAGCCTGGCGCTGCTGGTGCTGCTGCCGATCCGCCCGTGGGCCCGCGCCGCGCCGGCCGGCCCGTCCGGGCCGGTGGAGCCGGCCGGGTCAGCGGTCGAGCCGGCCGGCGTACCGCAGCTCGTCGAGCCGGACCGGGGGGCGCCCGCCGGAGAGCGGCACCGGGTAGGTGCACCGCTCACCGTCGGTTGACAGCCCGGCCCGCTCGTAGAAGCGGCGGGCCCGCGCGTTCTCCGCCAGCACCCAGAGCCGGTACTCCCGCCAACCCCGCCCGGCCAGGCCCGCGCGGGCGGCGGCGAGCAGCGCCGGCGCGGTGCCGTCGCCCCAGTGCGCCGGCTCGACGTACATCGCCACCACCTCGCCGTGGGCCGGGTCCAGGTCGTCCCGGTCCTGGTTGTTCCGGTACGGCCCGAAGGTGGTGAAGCCGACCGTCGCCCCGTCGACCTCGGCGAGCAGGGTGGTGAACGGGTGCTCCGGGTCGGCCGTGCCGACCTCGCGCCGGCGCTGCGCCCAGGCCGCCGGGTTGAGTCGGCGCAGCACCTCGTCCGGCATGATCCCGGCGTAGCCGGCCTGCCAGCCGTGGATGTGCACCCGGGCGATCGCCTCGGCGTCCTCGGGCTCTTCGCGGCGGATGGTGAGCATGTGTCCGTTCTATGCCCCGACCGGCGGTGGGTCCAGCGGCCGCTCCGGGAACGGACCGATTGATCATGCGCCGGGTCGGCGGGCGGTCCGGTGTCGTACCGCTGGGCTAGGGTGCCCGACGATGGCCGCACCGGACTCGCTCTCGCTCGCCCAGGCCCGGCGGGTGGCGCTCGCCGCCCAGGGCTTCGCCGACCCCGCGCCCACCGGCGTGCCCACCCGGCGGCACCTGCGCCGGGTGCTGGACCGGGTCGGGTTGATCCAGATGGACTCGGTCAACGTGCTGCGACGGGCGCACTACCTGCCGCTCTACAGCCGGCTCGGGCCCTACCCGACGACCCTGCTGGACGCCGCCGCCTACCGGCGGCCCCGGGAGCTCTTCGAATACTGGGGCCACGAGGCGTCGCTGGTGCCGGTGGGGCTGCACGCGGCGCTGCGCTGGCGGATGGCCCGGGCCCGGGAGCACGCCTGGGGTGGCATGCGCCGCATCGTGCAGGAGCAGCCCGAGCTGGTGGCCTGGGTCCGTGACGAGGTGGCCGCCCGGGGGCCGCTGACCGCCGCCGAGATCGAGCACGACGCTCCCCGGGAGACCGGCAACTGGGGGTGGAACTGGTCGGCGGTGAAGCAGGCGCTGGAGTTCCTCTTCTGGGCCGGTGAGGTCACCGCCGCCGAACGGACCACGTCCTTCGCCCGCCGCTACGACCTGCCGGAGCGGGTGCTGCCGGCGGCCGTGCTGGACGCGCCCACGCCGACCGACGCCGACGCGTACCGCACCCTGGTCGCGGTGGCCGCCCGGTCGCTGGGGGTGGCCGCCGAGCCGGAGCTGCGCGACTATTTCCGGCTGCCGCTGGCCGGGGCCCGGCAGGCGATCGCCGAGCTGGCCGAGGCCGGCGAGCTGCTCCCGGTGGCGGTGCAGGGCTGGCGGCAGCCGGCCTGGCTGCACCACGCCGCCCGGTTGCCCCGCTGGGTCCGGGCCAACACCCTGGTCAGCCCCTTCGACCCGCTGGTCTGGGAGCGGGCCCGCACCGAGCGGCTCTTCGACTTCAGCTACCGGATCGAGATCTACGTGCCGGCGCCGCAACGGGTGTACGGGTACTACGTGCTGCCGTTCCTGCAGGGCGAGCGGTTCACCGCCCGGGTCGACCTCAAGGCCGACCGGAAGGCGGGCGTGCTGCTGGTGCCGGCGGCCTGGGCGGAGCCCGGCGTCGACCCGGGGGAGACCGCCGTGGCGCTCGCCGCGGAGCTGCACCGGCTGGCCGCCTGGCTGGGCCTGGACGCGGTGGCCCCACCCGCCGCCGGGGATCTCGCCGGTCCGCTGGCCGCCGCCCTGAGCGGCGTGGCCGGTGTACCGTGAGCGCGTGACGAGCGTTGACGGGTCCACCGCCCGGCCGGGTCAGCAGGGCGCCGACGGCGAGGCGGCGCCGGTCGGGCCCGCCGGGGACGCGCCGGCCGCACCGACCCCCGGCTCCGCGACGGCGCACGTCGTTCCCACGGCGGATCCGGCGCACCCCGCACCGGGCGGCTGGCCGACCGAGGCGGCGGTGGCCTACCAGCCGGTCGAGCCGGACCGGCTGACCCGGTTCGTGCTCCGGGTCCACGAGCGCTCACCGCGCTGGGCGGTGCCGCTGGCCGCGCTCGGCTGCGTCGGCCTCGGCATGGCGTACGCCCTGGTCAACGACCCGACCACCAGCGCACCGGACGCCGCCCCCAGTTGCCTGCTCAAGCTCACCACCGGGCTGGACTGCCCGGGCTGCGGGGGCACCCGCGCGCTCTGGTACGTGCTCCACGCCGACCTGCCCGCCGCCGCCCGGCACCACTTCCTCTTCGTCTTCGCGCTGCCCTTCCTGGCGTACCTCTTCGTCGCCTGGGCGGGGAAGCAGGCGTTCGGCTGGCGCCTGCCGGAGCTGCGGATCAGCTCACCGATGATCATCGGCTTCCTCGGAGCCTGGCTGGCCTTCTCGGTCGTCCGCAATCTCCCCTGGGCCCCGTTCACCGCCCTCTACGTCTGACCCCGCCCGCCCCGCGACGGGCCGTCAGCGAGATCTTGGACACTTGCCGTTCGGCCTGAACGGAAACTGTCCAAGATTCGCAGCTGAAGGCCCGTGTCGCGGCCGGTAGGTCGAGTTTCGCGTGGCGGGGTCGGGCCACTACAGTGCCAGGAATGCCGGAGATGGTGCAGCCCCAGGTCAAGCTGATCGCGTGGACCCAGTTCCAGGCCCCGGACGACGTGCCGTGGTCGACCGACGCGGACGGCGGGCAGGCCCTCGCCGAGTTCGCCGGCCGGGCCTGCTACCAGAGCTGGAAGAAGCCCAACCCGGCCACCGCCACCAACGCCGGCTACCTGGCGCACATCCTCGAGGTGGGCCACCTGAGCGTGCTGGAGCACGGCTCGGTGAGCTTCTACTTCACCGGCGTCTCCCGCTCGTTCACCCACGAGCTGATCCGCCACCGGCACTTCTCGTACTCCCAGCTGTCCCAGCGGTACGTCCCGGAGCGGGACGCCGCCATGGTCGAGCCGGCGGTGATCGCCGAGGACCCGGAGCTGCACAAGAAGTTCGTCGAGGCGGCCGAGGCCAGCGTCCGGGCGTACACGGAGCTGCTGGAGGGGCTGGAGCAGCGCTTCGCCGACGAGCCCAACCCGACGCTGCGCCGCAAGCAGGCCCGGCAGGCCGCGCGCGCGGTGCTGCCCAACGCCACCGAGACCCGGATCGTGGTCACCGGCAACTACCGCGCCTGGCGGCACTTCATCGGGATGCGGGCCACCGAGCACGCCGACGTGGAGATCCGCGAGCTGGCGGTGGAGTGCCTGCGGCAGCTCCAGCGGGTCGCGCCGAACGTCTTCGCCGACTTCGTCATCACCACGCTGCCGGACGGCACCGAGGTGGCGACCAGCCCCCACGCCCAGCTGTCCTGAGCCCTTCCCCGCCGGTCGTCCGGTGGTCGTCCGCTAGGTTGTGAGCATGACGCACGACCACCCTGCCGCCCCTGACCGGGGCGTATCCCGCCCGTTCGGGCGACTGCTCACGGCCATGGTGACCCCGTTCACCGCGGACGGCTCCCTCGACCTCGACGGCGCCGTACGGCTCGCGGGCCACCTCGTCGACGAGCAGGGCAACGACGCGCTCGTGCTCAACGGCACCACCGGCGAGTCGCCCACCACCACCGACGCGGAGAAGGAACGGCTGATCCGCGCGGTGGTCGAGGCGGTCGGCGACCGGGCCCGGATCGTCGCCGGGGTGGGCACCAACGACACCCGGCACACCATCGAGCTGGCCGCCTCGGCGGAGAAGGCCGGCGCGCACGGCCTGCTGGTGGTGACCCCGTACTACAGCAAGCCGCCGCAGAGCGGTCTGCTGCGACACTTCACCGCGGTCGCCGACGCCACCGGCCTGCCGGTCATGCTCTACGACATCCCGCACCGGGCCGGGGTGGAGATCGCCACCGACACGCTGGTGCGCCTCGCCGAGCACGGCCGGATCGTCGCGGTCAAGGACGCCAAGGGCGACCTGACCGCCACCAGCTGGGTGACCAGCCGCAGCGACCTGGCCTTCTACAGCGGCGAGGACGCGCTCACCCTGCCCGCGCTGGCCGTCGGCAGCGTCGGCCTGGTGGGCACCTCGACCCACTTCACCGGCGCGCTGACCAAGCAGATGATCGAGGCGTACGACCGGGGCGACACCACGACCGCGCTGACCCTGCACCGGCGGCTGCTGCCGCTGTTCACCGGGATCTTCCGCAGCCAGGGCGTGATCCTGGTGAAGGCGGGCCTGGCGGCGAAGGGGCTGCCGGCCGGTCCGGTGCGCCCGCCCCTGGTGGACGCGACCCCCGACGAGATCGCCCAGCTGCGCGCGGACTGCGCGGCGGCGGGCCTGGAGCTGCCCGAATGATCGAACGACACGACGGACGCCGGGTTACGGCGTCGCAGAATGAGGTGGACGCGTGACCGAGGCGCACATCGAGGGTGCACTGCCCCCGCCGCTGCCGGAGGGTGGCCTGCGGATCATCCCGCTCGGCGGGCTCGGCGCCATCGGTCGGAACATGACCGTCTTCGAGTTCGACGGGAAGTTGCTGATCGTCGACTGCGGGGTGCTCTTCCCCGACGTCGAGCAGCCCGGCGTGGACCTCATCCTCCCCGACTTCGGGCCGATCCTGGACCGGCTGAACGACGTCCAGGCGATCGTGCTCACCCACGGCCACGAGGACCACATCGGCGCGGTGCCGTACCTGTTGGCCCACAAACCGGACATCCCGCTCGTCGGTTCCCAGTTCACCCTGGCGCTGGTCGAGGCGAAGCTGGCCGAGCGGCGGATCCAGCCGTACACGCTGACCGTGCGGGAGGGGGGCCGCGAGCGGCTCGGCCCGTTCGAGTGTGAGTTCTTCGCGGTCAACCACTCGATCCCGGACGCGCTCGCGGTGGCCATCCGCACCCCGGCCGGCCTGGTGCTGCACACCGGCGACTTCAAGATGGACCAGGTCCCGCTGGACGGCCGGATCACCGACCTGGCCGGCTTCGCCCGGCTCGGCGCCGAGGGCGTGGACCTGCTGCTGTCGGACTCCACCAACGCGGAGATCCCCGGCTTCGTCACCCCGGAGCGGGAGATCGGGCCGGTGCTCGACGCGACCTTCGCGAAGGCCCGGGGGCGGATCATCGTCGCCTCGTTCGCCTCCCACGTGCACCGGGTGCAGCAGGTCTTCGACTCCGCCGCCGAGCACGGCCGCAAGGTCGCCCTGATCGGCCGGTCGATGGTCCGCAACATGGGCATCGCCCGCGACCTGGGCCTGCTCAACATCCCGGCCGGCCTGGTGATCGGCATCGAGGAGGCGACCACGCTGCCGCCCGACCAGATCGTGCTGATGTCCACCGGTTCGCAGGGTGAGCCGATGAGCGCGCTGGGCCGGATGGCCAGCGGCGACCACCGGCACATCACCATCGCCCCCGGCGACACGGTGGTGCTGGCCAGCTCGCTGGTCCCCGGCAACGAGACCTCGGTCTACCGGGTGATCAACCGGCTGGCCCGGGCCGGCGCGGTGGTCGTGCACAAGGACGTCGCCAAGGTGCACGTCTCCGGTCACGCCCCCGCCGGTGAGCTGCTCTACCTGCTCAACGTGGTCCGCCCCAGCAACCTGATGCCGGTGCACGGCGAGTGGCGGCACCTGCGCGCGCACGCCCGGCTCGGCATCGAGTCCGGGGTCGCGCCCGACCGGGTGGTGCTCTGCGAGGACGGCGACGTGGTCGACCTGGTCGAGGGCCGGGCGAGCCTGGTCGGGCACGTGAAGAGCCGGTACGTCTACGTCGACGGGCTCGCCGTCGGCGACGTCAGCGAGTCGCTGCTCACCGAGCGGCGGATCCTCGGCGACGGCGGTTTCATCGCCACCACCGTGGTGGTCGACTCGGTCACCGGCAAGGTGGTCGCCGGCCCGACCCTGTCGGCGAAGGGCTTCTCCGAGGACCCGGAGGCGTTCAACCCGGTGGTCCCGTTGGTCACCGAGGCGCTCACCCGGGCCGCCGCGGACGGCATCACCGACCCGCACCAGCTCCAGCAGATCGTCCGGCGCACCGTCGGGCGCTGGGTCAACGACAAGTACCGCCGCCGTCCGATGATCGTCCCGACGGTCGTCGAGGTCTGACCCCACCGGCACCGCACGCCGGTCCACCGTCCGCGGTGGGCCGGCGTCGTCGTCTCCGGGTACGCCCGGAACCGGTGACCGGACGACCACGCTGCGTCGATCATCGGCGATTCCGTTCAACCGATCGGCGGTCGTCTCCGTATTCCGTCCCGGCAGGCGTACCCCGCGCCGGCCGGGAGGAGCGTGGCGGATGGACCGCAGACGGATGACAGCCATCGGCGTGGTGGTGGCGGTGGCGGGCGTGACGGCGGCGGTGACCCTGCCGTCGTTCGCCGGTGAGAACGCCGGCCCACGCGCCGGTGGACCGGCCGACGCGACGGCGACCGCCGGCGTCGCCCCCGAGGTGGTGGCCGCGATGAGCCGCGACCTATCGCTCAGCCGCGAGCAGGCGGTGCGGCGGTTGGCGGCCGAGCGCCGGGCCGTCGGCACGGTCGACCGACTCCGCGCCGAACTGGGCGCCGCCTACGGCGGCAGCTGGTTGAGCGCGGACGGGGCCACCCTGACCGTGGCGGTCGCCGACCCGGCCCGGGCGGCCCGGGTGAAGGCGGCCGGCGCGGTGCCGAAGCAGGTCGACCGGGGCGTGAGGGAGCTGGAGGCGGTGAAGGGCCGGCTCGACTCCGTCGGCCGGCAGGCCACCCCCGACATCGCCGGCTGGTACGTCGACGTCGCCGCGAACACGGTGGTGCTGCTCGCCCGCCCCGGCGCCCGGGACGCCGCCCGCCGCTTCGCCGCCGCCAGCGGCGTGCCCGCGGGATCGGTCCGGGTCAAGGAGTCCACCGAGGCCCCGCGCCCCCTCTTCGACGTGCGCGGCGGTGACGCGTACCTGATCAACAACGCCGGCCGCTGCTCGGTCGGCTTCTCGGTGGTGGGCGGCTTCGTCACCGCCGGGCACTGCGGCGGGGTGGGGGACCGCACCACCGGCGCGAACCGCGTCGCGCAGGGCACCTTCCGGGCCTCGTCGTTCCCCGGCGACGACTGGGCCTTCGTCGAGGTGAACGCCGAGTGGACGCCGACCGGCGTGGTGAACGACTTCAACGGCGGCGTGGTGCCGGTGAACGGCTCCGTCGAGGCGCCGGTCGGCGCGTCCATCTGTCGCTCGGGCTCCACCACCGGCACCCGGTGCGGGGTGATCCAGGCCAAGAACGCCACGGTGAACTATCCGGAGGGGACGGTCACCGGGCTGACCCGGACGAACGTCTGCGCGGAACCGGGCGACTCCGGCGGGGCGTGGCTCTCCGGCGACCAGGCGCAGGGCGTCACCTCCGGCGGCTCCGGCGACTGCACCCGGGGCGGGGTGACCTTCTTCCAGCCGGTCACCGAGATCCTCCAGCGCAACAACCTGACCCTGGTCACCGCGGACGGCCAGTCCGCGCCGGCCGAGCCGCCGGCCGGTGGGGACGTCACCGCGCCGCCGGCCACCGCCGCCCCGACCGCCCCGCCGGCCGCCGGCGGGGAGGCGTCGGTGTGCACCGGTGAGGTCAGCCGGACCGGTGAGATCGCCGCCGGCCGCTCGCAGGCCCAGCCGGACGGCCGCTGGTACCTGGCCCAGGCCGGTGCCCAGAGCGCCTGCCTGGACGCCCCCGACGGCGCCCAGCTGGTGCTGGAGCTCCAGCGCTGGTCCGGCACCGGCTTCCAGACGGTGGCGCGGGCCGGCACGCGGGACGGGGTCGCGCGGCTCGCCGTCGACGGCGCCGCCGGCGCCTACCGCTACCGGGTCACCGCGCTGAGCGGGTCCGGCGCGTACACCCTGGCGTTCTCCGCCACCTGATCCGGCGACCCGCCGCGGGCCGCGACCCCCGACCACCACCGCCCGGTGGTCGGGGGTCGCTCCGCGTCAGGGCAGCGCGGCGACCGCTTCGGCGTACGCGACGCCGGTGGCGACGGTCGCGTCGACCAGGACGCCGAGCTGGGTCGGGGCCACCCCGTGTTCCAGGTCGGTGCTGATGTCGCCGGCCAGCACCAGCTCCCCCTCGCCCAGGTCGTGCACGTACGACTTGGGCAGCAGCCGGTCGTGGTTCCAGGCGTTGCAGAACTCGTACGCCTCGGCCAGCCGCCCCACCGGCAGCCGCCGGATGGCCACCACCCGGGCGTGCAGGATCTCCCCGCGCCGCCCGAGCCGCCGGAACTGGATCACCGCGTCGTCCCAGCGGCCGACCACCACGCCGTCGTCGTCCACCGCGTACACGTCGCCCCGCCGGTCCAGGGTGGCCGTGATCATCGCCAGGGTCAGCGGCACCGGCTCGTCCGGCGCGGGGGCGGCCGGACCCGGGTCGTCGGTCTCCCCGGCGTCGTCGTCGGGCAGCGGCACCGCCGTGGCGAGCGGGCGCTCGGCCAGCCAGGACGCGATCCGGCCGGACTGGTGCCCGGTGCCGTTGCGCGCGTCGAAGCTGCCGGCGAGCCGGGTGGCCAGCGCGAGCAGGTCGGTGCCGAGGGTCTCCACGTCCGGTTCGGCCGCCGGCCGGGCGCCGTGCGCCGGGCGGGGCACCCGTCGCCCGCCCAGCCCCGCCTCGGCGGCCAGCAGGCAGACCAGCGCCCCGGCGGCGGCGAACTCCATCGCGGAGAGGTCGTCGTACGGGTGGTCCAGCCGGGGCAGCTGCTCGGCGAGGATCGCCAGCCCCCGTTCCGGATGCCCGGCCAGCGCGCAGAAGCGCAGGTGCGCCGCGAGGTACGGGAAGGCCGCCCGCTCCCGCCGGTGCCGCCGGTACGCCCGCAGGTGCGCCGACCCGGCCCGCTCGGCCCGCCCGGTGCGCAGCCACGGCAGCAGCGCCGCCGCCATGGCCCGCTCCGGCTGGTCGGTGCAGTCCAGCACCCCCTCCAGCACCGGGCGCAGCGCGGCCAGGGCCGCCGCGTCGTCGCCCCAGCCGGCCAGCAGCTCGGCCCGTCGGGCGGGCAGGCAGCCGGGGCAGCCGGCGACCGGGTCGGGGTCGGTGGCGGACCAGTGGTCGTACCAGCGCCGGGCGGCGGGTTCGTCGCCGAGGTGGTCGGCGAGCCGGCAGCGCAGCTGGGCGACCACCCCGGCCTCCCCGCCGGCCCGGTCGGCCAGGTCGTCGAGGAGCGCGCGGGCCTGGTCGAGCCCGACCCGGGGCGTGCCGACGGCCGCCTCGACCGCGTAGCGCTGGTGCCGGCGCAGCCGCTCGGCGTCGCCCGGTCGCGCGTCGAGCAGTCCCGGGTGCCGGTCGACGGTGGCGAGGCAGCGCCGCACCGGCTCGGGCACCCGCCACCGCTCCCCGTGCGACAGATACGCCTCGACCAGCGCGAACCGGGCGTCCAGCGCCGACCGCGCGTCGCCCACGGCGTCGGCACGGGCGGCGATGCGCTCCAGTTCGGCGAAGCGGGGCTCGCCGTCCGGTAGGTCGCGGGCGTCGGCGAGCGCGGCGACCAGGTCCGGATCGCGGCGCCCGACCGGAGCGGCCGGCGCCTCGGGCTGCCCGCCCCGGCCGCTGGGCGGCTCGGGCTGCCCGCCCCGGCCGGCGTCCCGGTCGCCCGTCGGGCCGCCGGGTCCGCCGCGGTCGCCCGTCGGGCCGCCTGGTCCGCCGCGGTCGCCCGTCGGGCCCGGCCGTCCACCCTGGCCGGTGGCGGGGCGGCCCGGGTGGGGGAGGAAGTCGCCGGCGGTCACGGGGTCGTCCCGCCCGGCAGTCGACCGACGGCGGCGGCGAGCTGGCAGCCGGTCGAGACGCCGCAGTCGATGAGCTGGTCGAGCTGGTGCGGGGTGACCCCACGTTCCAGGTCGGTGATCACCTCGCCGCAGACCCGGGCCCGCCCGTCGTCGTCGACGTGCACGAACGCCTTGGGCCAGAGCCGGTCGTGGTTCCAGGAGTTGCAGAAGCCGTAGAGCGCCGGGACGTGCTCGATGCCGAAGGTCGGCGCGGCCAGGGTGCGTACCTGGAGCAGCTCGCCGGCGGCACCCGGGCGGAGGAACCAGATCAGGCTGTCCTCCCAGCGACCGACCAGGTCGCCGTCGGCGTCCACGGAGTACGCGTACCCCCGGTTGCGCAGCACCGCGGCGATCAGGTCGCCGGTCAGCGGCCGCAGCGTGTGCGGGTGCCCGGCCAGGGGGTCGTGCGGACCGTCCTCGAAAGCAGGCGACGCCATCGGGCATCCCTTCTGAGGCGAATAACACGTCTGCGGGCGTCATCCACGCTGCGACGCGCGGACACGACCCGGAAAAGCGGCGATGTTCCGGGCCACGCCGTTACGGTGACTCTATGGCGGGCCGTACCTCTCAGGCGAGCCGGCGGCGCGGCGCGTCGCCGCGCGGTAACACCAACAGCCGTGCCCGCCAGCCGGCGAAGAAGGCCACCCGGGCCACCGCCCGGCGCCGACCGGCGGCCCGGCCGGGCCCGGCGGTCCTCGTCGGCCGCGCGGTCGGTGCGGTGTGGATGGGGCTGGCGCACGGAGTCGGCTGGGCGGTCCGCGCCGCCGGCCGGCAGGCCGCGTCCGCCCGCGACCTCGATCCCGAGCACCGCCGCGACGGCGCCGGGCTGCTCCTGTTCGGCCTCGCGATCCTCAGCGGGGTGGGGATCTGGTTCTCCGGCGCCGGCCCGCTCGGTGCCCGCCTCGCCGACACCGTGCGGCTCTTCCTCGGCGCGATCGCGATCGTGGTGCCGGTGCTGCTGATGATCGGCGCCTGGCGGCTGATGCGCACCCCCGTCGACGCGGCGCACCGCGGCCGCGGCCTGGTGGGCTGGGGGTCCATGCTGGTCGCCACCGCGGCGATGCTGCACATCGGACAGGACCCGGTGGACCAGGTGCAGCGCGACTACGCCGGTGGCCTGGTCGGCGCGGGGATCGGCGACCTGCTGGAGCGGGCGGTGACGGCCTGGGTGGCGGTGCCGCTGCTGGTCCTGCTGCTCGTCTTCGGCCTGCTCGTGGTCACCGCCACCCCGATCAACAAGATCCCCGAGCGGCTCGGCCTGCTCGCCGGCACGCTGGTCGCGCCCCCGGAGGCCGGGGAGCCCGACGCCGAGGAGGGGGCCGGCAAACCGGCCCGCCGCCGCCCGGCCCGGCGGACCGCGCCGCCGCCGCTCGACGCGGACGAGTTGGACGAGCTGGACGGGCTGGACGGCGTCAACCTCCAGGACACGCTGGTGCTGCCCCGGAAGCCGCCGGCGAAGGTGCCCGCCACCCGCAAGCCGGTCGAGCCGCCGGAGCACTCGCCGCCCCCGACCCGGGCCGAGCAGCTCGCGCTCACCGCGATGGACGGCGACTACACGCTGCCGCCGGCGAACATGCTCAGCGGCGGCGCCGCGCCGAAGACCCGGAGCAAGGCCAACGACGAGGTGATCGCGGCGCTGACCGGCGTCTTCGAGCAGTTCGACGTGGACGCCGCGGTCACCGGCTTCACCCGGGGACCGACGGTGACGCGCTACGAGGTCGAGCTGGGGCACGGGGTCAAGGTCGAGCGGATCACCCAGCTCTCCCGCAACATCGCGTACGCGGTGAAGTCGCCGGACGTGCGGATCCTCAGCCCGATCCCGGGCAAGAGCGCGGTCGGCGTGGAGATCCCGAACACCGACCCGGAGAACGTCGCCCTCGGTGACGTGCTGCGCTCGCGGGCCGCCGCCAGCGACCACCATCCGATGGTGGTGGCGTTGGGCAAGGACATCGAGGGCGGCTTCGTGGTGGCCAACCTGGCCAAGATGCCGCACATCCTGATCGCCGGGGCGACCGGCGCGGGCAAGTCGTCCTGCCTGAACTCGCTGCTGGTGTCGATCCTCACCCGGGCCACCCCGGACGAGGTGCGGCTGCTGCTGATCGACCCGAAGCGGGTCGAGATGACCGGCTACGAGGGCATCCCGCACCTGGTCACCCCGATCGTGACCAACGCCAAGAAGGCCGCCGACTCGCTGGAGTGGGTCGTCCGCGAGATGGACATGCGCTACGACGACCTCGCCGCCAACGGGGTCCGGCACATCGACGACTTCAACCGCAAGGTGCGCAACGGCGAGATCAAGGCCCCGCCGGGCAGCGAGCGGGAGATGCGGCCGTACCCGTACCTGCTGGTGATCGTCGACGAGCTGGCCGACCTGATGATGGTCGCGCCGCGCGACGTGGAGGACTCGGTCGTCCGGATCACCCAGCTGGCCCGCGCGGCCGGCATCCACCTGGTGCTGGCCACCCAGCGACCCTCGGTCGACGTGGTCACCGGCCTGATCAAGGCGAACGTGCCGTCCCGGCTGGCGTTCGCCACCTCCTCGCTGGCCGACTCGCGGGTCATCCTCGACCAGCCGGGCGCGGAGAAGCTGCTCGGCCGCGGCGACGGGCTCTTCCTGCCGATGGGCGCCTCGAAGCCGGTCCGGATCCAGGGCGCCTGGGTGACCGAGCGCGAGATCGCCGACGTGGTGAAGTTCTGCAAGGACCAGCGGGAGCCGGAGTTCCGCCCGGACGTGCTCGCGCCGGCGCAGGACAGCAAGAAGAAGATCGACGAGGACATCGGCGACGACCTGGACCTGCTGGTGCAGGCCGTCGAGCTGGTGGTCACCTCCCAGTTCGGTTCGACCTCGATGCTGCAGCGCAAGCTGCGGGTCGGCTTCGCCAAGGCGGGCCGGCTGATGGACCTGATGGAGACCCGGGGCGTGGTCGGCCCGTCCGAGGGTTCCAAGGCCCGGGACGTGCTGGTCAAGCCGGACGAGCTGGAGGAGGTCCTGGCCGGCCTGCGCGGCGGCGAGGACTGACGGGCGGGGCCACCGCTCCACCCCCCCGGACGCGACGAGGCCCGCCGGATCCCGGCGGGCCTCTTCGCGTAGGTCGTGGGGTCAGTTGTTGAGGATGGCGGCGACGAGGACGATGCCGATGACGGCGCCCACGACGCTCGCGGCAGCGGCGTACCAGCCGAGGGGCTTGTCGCCGAGCACCGCGCCGACGATGCCGAGCGCGAGGCCGGCGAGACCGAAGATCACCGGCGCCACGAAGATGGCGATGACGGCGAAGACGAAGGCCAGGATCGTGCAGATCCGGGCGGCGTTGCTGCGCGGGCGGGCGGTCGCGTGCATGTCGGCCATGACGTCCTCCGGGATGAGAGCCGATGTGGGTCTTCGGCCGGTGTCTACCCACTCCGGCCTCGGGCTACCCATCCGGGTCGATGCGCCCGGCGCCGGGCGCCCGCCCGAGGGTCAGTGGAAGAGCTTCAGCCCCACCACGCCGGCGACCACCAGCAGCAGGCAGGCGATCCGGGGGAGGCTGGCCGACTCGTTCAGGGCCACCATCCCGACCACGGTGGTGCCGACCGCGCCGATGCCGACCCAGACGGCGTAGCCGGTGCCGACCGGGATCTCCCGCAGCGCGTACGCCAGGCCGGCCATGCTCAGCACCAGCGTCACCAGGAAGACGACGGAGGGGAGGGGTCGGGTGAAGCCGGCGCTGCGGTCCAACGAGACCGCCCACGCGGTCTCCAGCAGTCCGGAGACCACCAGCACGATCCAGGCCACGGGTCATCACCTCGATGGAGCGGGCCCCGGGCCCTCGCGGCCGGGACGAGTCGGTCTGCCTGTCGCGGGGCGTCTTGGCCTGACCGGGTACGCCCACCACTCGTCCGGGACGGCCGGAGCCGCCGTCGCCGACGCTAACACCGCCCCGTCCGCGCCGGGGGTGATCTGGCGCACCATCGGGTTGAGCTGAAGTTGACTTCAGATTGCAGCATGGCGGCATGACGCTGCTCTTCACCGACCGGGAGGTCGCCGCCGCCCTGGACGCCCCCGCGACCGTGGCGGCGATGCGGGACGCGCTGCTGGCCGCCCACGCCGGGCGGCTCGTCGCCCCGCCCCGGGCCGCCGCGTCGCTGGGCGGCGGGCGGATGGTCCTCACCGCCGGCCACCTCACCGGCGAGTGGTACGGCTTCCGCTCGTACGACACTTTCGGGCTGCCGGAGAGCGAGCAACTGGTCGTGCTGCACGACGGGCGTACCGGCGCGGTCCGGGCCGTCGCCGTCGGCGAGGAGCTGGGCTCCCGACGGACCGGCGGGCTGGGTGGGGTGGCGGTGGACGCCCTCGCCCGCCCCGACGCGGCCACCCTGGGCGTGATCGGCTCCGGCCGGCAGGCCTGGACCCAGCTCTGGGCCACCGCGGCGGTACGCCCGCTGCGCGAGGTCACCGTGCACAGCCGCTCGGCCGCCCGGCGGGAGACGTTCGCCGCCCGGGTCCGCGCCGAGCTGGGCCTGCCGGCCCGCGCGGTCGGCACCGCTCGGGAGGCGGCCCGGGACCGGGACGTGGTGGTGCTCGCCACCACCAGCACCACCCCGGTGCTCGACGCCGCCGACCTCGCCCCGGGCACCCACGTCAACGCGGTCGGCTTCAAGCAGGCCGACCGGCACGAGTTCGGCGCCGACCTGCTCGACGTCGCCGACGTGCTGGTCACCGACTCGCCGGCCCAGGCGGCGGCGTACCGTCCGCCGATGCTCGCCGCCGTCGCGCCGTACGCGGAACGGCTGCGCGACCTGGGCGCGGTGCTGGCCGGGGCGGTCCCCGGCCGGACCGGCGCGGACCAGGTCTCGCTCTTCTGCTCCACCGGCCTGGCCGGCACCGAGGTCTTCCTCCTCGACCGGCTGGTGCGGGTGGGCGCGGCGGCGCTCTGACCGGCCGGGGGTGTGAGCCGGCCGATGCCGGCGGCCCGCCGTTGCCGGCCCCCGCCGCGCCGCCCGGTACCCTCGGATGGTGTCTGCCACCTCCTCCCCTGCCGCCGGCCGCCGTGTCGCCCTGTTGACCCTGGGCTGCGCCCGTAACGAGGTCGACTCGGAGGAGCTGGCCGCCCGCCTGCACGCCGACGGCTGGCAGGTCACCACCGACGGCGAGGGCGCCGACGTGGTGGTCGTCAACACCTGCGGCTTCGTCGAGAAGGCCAAGCAGGACTCGATCCAGACCCTGCTCGCCGCCGCCGACACCGGCGCCAAGGTGGTCGCCGCCGGCTGCATGGCCGAGCGGTACGGGCGCGAGCTGGCCGACAGCCTCCCCGAGGCGCAGGCCGTGCTCAGCTTCGACGACTACCCGGACATCGCCGCCCGGCTGGACGCGGTCGTGGCCGGCGAGACGGTGGCCGCGCACACCCCGCGCGACCGCCGCGAGCTGCTGCCGCTCACCCCGGTCAAGCGGCGCGCCGCGGCGGTGTCGTTGCCCGGCCACGGCACCCCCACCCGGGCGGCGGTGGAGACCGACGAGCACACCCCGGCCCACCTGCGCCAGGTGCTGCGTCGCCGGCTCGACACCGGCCCGGTCGCCTCGCTCAAGCTGGCCAGCGGCTGCGACCGGCGCTGCGCGTTCTGCGCCATCCCGGCCTTCCGCGGGGCCTTCGTCTCCCGCACCCCCGACGAGTTGCTCGCCGAGGCGGAGTGGCTGGCCAAGACCGGTGTCCGCGAACTGGTGCTGGTCAGCGAGAACTCCACCTCGTACGGCAAGGACCTGGGTGACCCGCGGGCGCTGGAGAAGCTGCTGCCGCAGCTCGCCGCGATCGACGGCATCGTCCGGGTCCGGGCGAGCTACCTCCAGCCCGCCGAGACCCGGCCCGGCCTGGTCGAGGCGATCGCCACCACGCCGGGGGTGGCGCCCTACTTCGACCTGTCGTTCCAGCACTCCAGCGAGCCGGTGCTGCGCCGGATGCGCCGTTTCGGCTCCACCGACCGGTTCCTGGAGCTGCTGGCCGGCGCCCGCGCCCTGGCCCCGCAGGCCGGCGCGCGGAGCAACTTCATCGTCGGCTTCCCCGGCGAGACCCGGGCCGACATCGACGAGCTGGTCCGCTTCCTGACCGAGGCGCGGCTCGACGCGATCGGCATGTTCGACTACAGCGACGAGGACGGCACCGAGGCCGCCGGCCTGCCCGGCAAGGTCTCCGCCGCCACCATCAAGCGCCGGTACGACAAGCTCAGCGCCCTCGCCGACGAGCTCTGCTCGCAGCGGGCCGAGGAGCGGCTCGGCAGCACGGTCGAGGTGCTGGTCGACTCGGTCGACGGCGGCGTGGTCGAGGGGCGGGCCGCCCACCAGGCTCCGGAGGTGGACGGCTCGACGACCCTGGTGGCGCCCGACGGCGGCGGGGTCGACCTGGCCGCGCTGCGCCCCGGTGATCTGGTGCGCGCCACGGTCACCGCGACCGAGGGTGTCGACCTGGTCGCCGTACCGGATGAGATGATCTCGGCGGCGCCCGGCGCGGAACGGTGACGGCGGGCCCGGAGGGAGCGGGGGAGGCACGTGGTGTGCTGCCAGGTACGCGGCCGGATCCCGGTGCGGCCGTGACCGGCGCGACGGAGTCGGCGCCGGTGGTGCCCCGGGTGCCGGTGGTCAACGCGGCCAACGCGCTGACCGCCCTGCGGCTGGTGCTGGTGCCGGTCTTCGCGGTGTCGGTGATCGTCTCGGCGATGACCCACGCCGGCTGGCAGCTGGCAGCCTGTCTGATCTTCGTGGTCGCCTCGGCGACCGACCTGGTGGACGGCTGGATCGCCCGCCGGTTCGGGCTGGTCACCTCGGTCGGCAAGGTCGCCGACCCGATCGCCGACAAGGCGCTCACCGGCGCGGCCCTGCTGCTGCTCTCCTGGTACGACCGGCTGCCCTGGTGGGTGACCGCGGTCATCCTCGCCCGGGAGCTGGGCATCACCCTGCTGCGCTTCTGGGTGATCCGGCACGGTGTGATCGCGGCCAGCCGCGGCGGCAAGATCAAGACTGCCCTCCAGATCCTCGCCATCACCTGGTACCTCTGGCCGATGCCGGCCGCCCTCGCCGTGGTGGGCCCCTGGATCATGGGGGCCGCGGTGCTGGTCACCGTGGTCACCGGCTTCGACTACGTCGCCCAGGCCCTGCGGCTGCGCCGTCCCGCCCGCTGAACCCGGACCGACCGGGGCGGAGGACGAGTAACGGCGGCCCGGCGGGGAAGGTAACTCCGACATGAGTACGGACGCGAACGGGGAACGGCCACCGGGCAGCCCGGCGGCCCGGGTGGTGCACCAACTGCACGAGCGGCACGGCACGCTGGCCACGGTCGAATCCCTCACCGGCGGGTTGCTCTCCGCCGCGATCGTCGAGATCGCCGGGGTGAGCGGGGTCTACCGGGGTGGCCTGGTCACCTACGCCACCGAGCTGAAGTCGGAGCTGGCCGGCGTGCCGGCGGAGCTGCTGGCCGAGCGCGGGCCGGTCGACCCCGACGTGGCGGCGGCGCTCGCCGAGGGCGGGCGGCGACGGTGCGGGGCCGACTGGGGGCTCGCCACCACCGGCGTGGCCGGGCCGGAGCCGCAGGACGGCAAACCGGTCGGCCTGGTCTACGTCGCGGCGGCCGGGCCGGCGGGCACGACGGTGCGTCGGCTGGACCTCGACGGTGGGCGGGACCACATCCGCGCCGCCGCGGTCATCGAGGCGCTCCGGCTGCTCGCCGAGCGGATCGAGGCCGCCGCGCCGGAGTTCGGTCCGGTGGACGACGCCGACGCCGCCCCCGCCGGGCGGCGGTGAGCCCGGTGACGCGATCCGACGGCCGGGGTGGGATGTCGTCGGGCCGGGCAACGGGTACGGTTGCGGGAAGGCTCCGGCGCTCGACGCCGGCGGCGGCGCGGAAGCCCGCGCCCGACGCCGGTCCGCGCGACGGAGCGGAGGTTTTCCCGTCAGGGGGAGGTGCCATGGTCCTGCTACGCCGAGTCATCGGTGACGCACTGCGGGCGCGCCGACAGGGTCAGCACCGCACCCTGCGCGAGGTCTCCACCGCCGCCAACGTCAGCCTCGGCTACCTGTCCGAGATCGAGCGCGGCCAGAAGGAGCCCTCCAGCGAGCTGCTGGCCGCCATCTGCGACGCGCTCGGCGCCCGCCTCTCCGAGCTGCTGCGCGAGGTCAGCGACACCGTGGCCCTCGCCGAGCAGATGCCGGGCGTGCTGGTCCCGGTGCAGGACGAGCCGGTGCCGACCGCGGTACGCAAGCCGGCCAACCGGGGCGTGCGCCAGGTGAGCTCGGACGGCAAGGTCGCCGTCCAGGTCCGCCAGGACTCCCCGCTCAAGGCCACCCTGCGCAGCACCCGGGTCCGCCCCAGCGAGCGGGACGTGGTCTGCGCCGCCTGAGCGGCTCACCTCGCCGCGTGGCCGGTGCGCTCCGCGCCGCGTAGGGTTGATCGCGGGCCGTGTGGCGACTCCCGCGGTACGGATGCCCGGTTGGCGTCCGGCTGCGACGATGGGGGCACGGCGCGCCGGCCGATCGGCCCGGTCCGCCCGGGGCGAGGCGCAGCGACGCTACTGAGGGGATACCGCGGAGATGGCGAACCCGTTCGTCAAGGGCTGGCACTACCTGATGGCGCTCTTCGGTGCGAAGATCGACGAGCACGCCGATCCCAAGGTGCAGATCCAGCAGGCCGTCGAGGAGGCGCAGCGACAGCACCAGGCGCTGGTGCAGCAGGCCGCCGCGGTGATCGGCAACCAGCGTCAGCTGGAGATGAAGCTCTCCCGGCAGATGTCCGAGGTCGAAAAGCTCCAGGGCATGGCCCGGCAGGCCCTGGTCCTCGCCGACCAGGCCCGCGCCCGGGGCGACGAGACCGAGGCCGGCCGGTACGAGCAGACCGCCCAGGTGCTCGCCACCCAACTGGTCTCCGCCGAGCAGGCCACCGAGGACCTCAAGACCCTGCACGACCAGGCGCTCGGCGCGGCCGCCCAGGCCCGCCGCGCCGTCGAGAACAACTCGATGATCCTCCAGCAGAAGCTCGCCGAGCGCACCAAGCTGCTCAGCCAGCTGGAGCAGGCCAAGATGCAGGAGAGCGTGGCCCGCTCCCTGGAGTCGATGTCCTCGACGACCGCCCCCGGCAACACCCCCTCTCTGGACGAGGTGCGGGACCGCATCGAGCGGCGCTACGCCAACGCGATGGGCCGGGCGGAGCTGGCCGGCAACTCCGTCGAGGGGCGGATGCTGGAGGTCCAGAAGTCGAGCCTCGACAGCGCCGGGTCGTCCCGGCTGGAGCAGATCCGGGCGAGCATGGCCGGTGAGCAGCTCGCCGGCGCGCCGGACCGGACCGCGACGCCGCAGGGCCAGCCGGCCAGACCGGCCGGCGACCCGGCCGCCGCGGCCCGGCTGGACGAGATCCGGTCCAGCATGACCCGCGAGCGGGGCACCGGAGACACCACCGCCGCCAGCTGAGGCGACGGCACGAGGAGGTACGGGTGGCGGACGAGCGGACGCGACACTTCCGACGGCTGCGCCGGCTGCGGCGATCCGCCCGCCGGTGGAGCGTAATGGCCGGTGGGCTCGGCGGCACGGCCGCCGTGCTGACCCCGTACGCCGGGCTCGGGCTGCCCGACGCGGCCTGGGCCGGCGCCGCGGGCAGCGCGGTGGTCCTGGCCGCCTGGCGCTGGGTCGACCTGCGGGCCCTCGCGGCCCTGCCGGCTCCGCCCGCGCTCGACCCGGCCGAGGCCGCCGCCCGCTCCCGGGCCCGGCTGGTCGCCGCGGTCGAGCGGCTCCCCGTCGGCCACGGCGTGCTGGCCGAGGCGCGGCGGCTGCGGTCCCGGCTGGCCCTGCGCGGCACCACCGCCGCCGAGTCCTGGGCCCGGCTGGACCGGGCGGCGCTCACCCTCGCCGGGATGACGCCCCGGTTGACCGGGCTGGCCGAGCCGGCGGTGCTGGAGGCCGCCGCCGCCGACCGCTCCCTGCGCGACCTGGCCAACCGGGTGGCCAGCGTGGAACGGGCCCTCCGGCTGGCGCCGGTCGAGGCCCGGCCCCGGCTCGCCGAGTCGCACCGCGCCCTGGTCGGTCAGCTGGAGACCGGTGTGACCGCCTACGAGGGGCTGGTGGCCGCCGCCGCCGGGTACATCGCCGAGGACGTCCGCCCCAGCGGCGAGCACGTCGCGGCCTCCCGCCTGACGGAGGCGACCGACCTCCTGCACGGGGTGGCCGCCGCCCTCGCGGAGCTGCGCGCCGGCAAGGGCCCGGTGCGTTTCCCCGCGCGCTGACCGCACCTCGGGTCAGGGCGGGGTGCTGACCGGCACCGGGCCGCTGAACGGTGAGCTGCCGACCACGTTGTACGAGCGGATCCGGTAGTGGTAGGTGACCCCGCGCGCCAGCCCGGTGTTGGTGAAGACGCGACCGGTCACGGTGAAGGTGGCCACGTCGCGGCTGAACGCCGCGTCCACCGCCCGCTGCACGATGACGCCCGAGCCCGGGCCGCCGGGGCTGCCGGCCGCCCAGCTCAGCACCACGGTCGCGGTGTCCGGCGCGGGCGCGCTGACGACCGCGGCCACTCCGGTCGGCACCGCCGGGGCGGGCGGGGTGGTCACCGTGGCGACCGTCGACCAGGGCGACGCGGCGCCGAGGTACGTGGTCCGCACCCGGTAGTAGTAGGTGGTGTCCGGCGCCACCACCGGATCCAGGTGGTTCTCCGCCACCCCGATCGCGGTGGTGCCCGGGCCGCTGGTGAACGTCGGGTTGGTGGCCCGCTGCACGTCGACGCCGGTGGCGAAGGAACGGTTGGCCCAGCGCAGCGCGATCCGCAGCGGGGCGGCCGGCGGGATCGCCGAGGCCAGCCCGGTGGGCGCGGTGAGGCGGACCGAGGCCGGCACGCTGTTCGACCAGGCCGAGCAGCTCACCGCGTTCTCCGCCCGGATCCGGTAGTGGTAGGTCGTCCCCGGGGTCACCGTGGCGTCGGTGTACCGGGACGCGGTGGCGGCCACGGTGATCGCGGTGAGCCCCGCGGTGAAACCGGCGTCGGTGGCCCGCTGGAGCAGGTGGCTGGTGGCCGGCGGCCGGCTGCCGTTGCCCGTCCAGGCCAGCGCGATCGCCGGCAGCGCGGTCGCCGAGCCGGGCACCGGCGTGGCGGTCAGCCCGGTCGGCGCCCTGGGGGAGACCCGCAGCACCAGGGGCCGGCTCATGCCCAGGTCCCGCAGCCCCGCCGCGGCGCTCTGCCAGCGGTACTCCCAGCCCAGGTTGACCAGCTGGTTGAGCACCGGCCGCCCGTCCGGCGGGCCGCCGACCCGGGCGCCGGCGGGTCGGGTCGGATCGAGCAGCCGTACGCTGTCGCCGACCTTGAACGGCAGCGGCGGCACCGACGGGCGCAGCGCCACGATCACGTCCTCGGCCGGGTTCACCCGCACGGTCTCCTTCCAGCCCAGCTCGCCCGGGTCCGGCGGCCGGACCGTGCCGTCCCACCCGACCCGGTTGACCACCTGCAGGTCGGCGCCGCTGAGGTGCACCGGATGGGTCTGCCGGCCCGTCCCGCAGAGCCGCCACAGCTGGGTGCCGTCCGCCGCGCCGCCCACCGGCAGCGTCGGGTCGGCCGCGAAGAGGACCTCGGTGGCCGGTTCGGTCGAATCCAGCGGTACGGCCGTCGGACCGAGCGCGCCCCCGGACGGCTGGGCGACGCCGAGCCGCCCGGCGAGCCGCCCGTGGCCGGGCTCGAAGACCTGCCCGACGCTCTTCACCTCCACCGGCAGGGTGACCGGGGCGGGCGCGCCGGTGGGGGTGAAGCTGACCGAGGTGGCGTGCGCCGGCACCACCGTGCGCACCGGGGTGCGGGTGCCGAAGGCCCGGTCGTACTCGGGCTGCGGCACGATCGGCGGCCGCTGGCTGGCCGCGTACGCCGCGGGGAGCCGGTCGGTCAGCCGGGCCAGGTCGTACGGGGCGGCGGGGGCGCCGGCCACCCGGATCTGGAGCACCGTGCGGGTGTTCGGGCCGTACCCGGGGCGGGTGCCGACGAGCCCACCCTCGGCGGTGCGGTCCGGGGCGTCGGTGTGGTGGTCGTACCGGGGGTCGAAGCGGGGCAGCGGGGCCGGGCAGTCGTTGTAGAGGATCAGGGTGCCGCCCGGCGGCACGGTGGAGAAGTCCACGACCACGTCGGCCCGCTCGCCGGGGGCGAGCAGCAGCGCGTGCCCGTCCACGTTGAGCACCGTCGGGTCGCCGCGGTCGTACCGGTAGCCGATCGGGCGGTTCGGCACCACCACGGGCGCCGGGAGCAGCCCGCACTCGTTGCCGATCAGGATCATGCGGGGGCCGGCCGTCCGGGGGTCGGGCACGCCGCCCTCGCGTCCGTCGGTCGGCCACCCCTCCGGCCGCCCCGGCATCCGCACCGCCGCCACCATCCGCACCTCACCGGCGCCGGCGTCGGCCAGCCCGCCGTCGGCCTGCCACATCGGCCCGTCCGAGCGGGCCCGGTAGAGCGCCAGGTTGAGGCTGCGGTCGGCGCAGGCGTTGAGGATCCGGAACCGGTACGCCCTCGGCTGCACCGTCAGGTACGGGTACGCGGTCCCGTTGACCAGCATGGTGTCGCCGTACGCGTCGGGCACCGCCGACGGGTGCGGCACGCCGGGCGCCCGAGGTGGCTCCTCCGGCGCGACGACCGGGTCGTGGTGCGGGTTCTCCACGGTCGAGGCGTCGCCGAGGCGGCCGGGCAGCCACGGGCCGTAGTCCCAGCGGCCGGTCGGGTTGCGCCCGGAACCCTGGTACGGGTTCTGCCGGGGCTGGTAGACGTGCGGGTGCCAGAGGTTGCCGCGGGCCCCCCACCGGTCCCGGTCCCAGGTCGGGTCCTGCGCGGCGAGCTGCGCGTCGTCGGGCACGAAGGTCCGGTCCTGGATCACCAGCGGCAGCTGGTCGGCGGGGAGCACCCCGTCGGCGACCAGCCGCTCCTCGGCCGGGTCGGTGAGCAGGTAGAGCGCCACCTGGCCGGAGTGGACGGTCAACCGGGACAGCCCGAGGGTGTTGTCGTGCAGCCACATCAGCCGGCCGCTCTGCTCGTTCGGGTAGTACAGCGTGGTGGCGCCGACCCCCGGGTGCGGCATGTCCGGCACGTGGGTCAGCCCCGGCCCGGTCGGGTACGGGGTGATCTCGCCCGCCGGGGTGACCCACTGCCACGGGTTGCCGGCGCTGATCCAGCCGGTGTGCGCCCCGGCCAGGTGCGGCACCGCCCGGTTCTGCGGGTAGGGCGCCGGCCCGTCCAGCGGCCCGGTGCCGGCGCCGTCCAGCGTCGGATCGACCGGCAGGAAGAGTTCGCCGGCCCGCCCGGTGGGAAGCTGGTTGATGAACTTGACCCGGACCGGCCGGCCCCGCCGCGCCATGATGACCGGCCCCAGGTGGTACGGCCGCCCCGGCGGCGCGACGGTGTTGTGGCCGTCCGCGTCGGTGCCGAGGTTGAGTTGCCGGTAGCCGCGCAGCCGGGTGGTCGGCAGGTCGCGGTGCAGCCGCTGGGTGTACTCCCGCAGCCCGATCTCGTAGTAGTCGCAGCCGGGGTGGCTGATCGTGTCCGGCACCGCGACCGGCAGGTGGCTGCCCAGCTCGTTGCGGCCGAGCGGGCCGGGCAGCGGCAGCGCGTCGACGAACTTGCGCACGCCGGTGCCGGTGGCCACCCGGCCGCGCGCGTCGAGCGCCGGCAGGGGACTGGACGCGAAGTTCGGAACCGGGCCGAAGCAGCGCGGCACGGCGGCCGGGTCGAGGCTGGCCGGGGCGGGACCGTTCTCCTCCGAGGAGCGCGCGGTGGGCGCGGACGGTGGGCGCGCGGCGGTCCGGACGGCACGGCCCGCCCAGCCGGGCCGGAACATGCGGAACAGGGCCATGGCTCTCCCCGGGGTCGGGGCCGGTACGCCCGCCACCCCGGCGTGGTGGGCGTACCCGCTGCTGACGATCGGTGAGCGGTTCACCGCAGCATGCGACGCCGGGGGTCCGGGAGGGAAGTACCTGTTCGTCCGTATCTTGGGGGTAACTTGCCGTTTCGTGGAAGTTCCACGGCGGACGGCGGTCAGGAGCGCTCGGGCTGGCAGCGCGGGCACCAGTAGGTGACCCGCTCGCCCAGCTCCTCCTTGCGGATGGCGGTGCCGCAGCGCCGGCACGGCTGCGCCCGCCGGCCGTAGACGTAGCTGGTCCGCCCGCGCAGCAGCGAACCGGTGGTGCTCTGCGTCCAGCGGCCCCGGTTGGCGGCGAGCAGCCGCTGGGCGAGGGCGACCGTGGCGGCCAGGTCCGGCACCGCGCCGACCGGTGTCCACGGCGAGATGCCGCGCAGGAAGAGCAGCTCGCACTTGTAGAGGTTGCCCACCCCGGCCAGGTTGCGCTGGTCCAGCAGGGCCTCACCGATCGTGACGTCCGGGTGGGCGGCGAGCCGGCGGACCGCCTCGGCGGCATCCCAGTCCGGGCCGAGCAGGTCCGGGCCGAGGTGGCCGACCAGGGACTCCTCCTCGGCCGTCGGCACCAGGGCCAGCTCGTGCAGGTGGTAGCCGACGGCGACGGCGCCCGCGCTGCGCAGCACCACCCGGATCAGGTGCGCCGGCCGGGCCGTCCAGCGCTCCTCCGGCGCGTACGCCCGCCAGGCGCCGTCCATCCGCAGGTGCGAGTGCAGCGTCCAGTGCTCCGGGCCGGACCGCTCCCCGGGGTCGGCCAGGCGCAGCAGCAGGTGCTTGCCGCGGCTGGCCGACTCGCGCACCGTCCAGCCGGTCAGGTCGGTGGTGGCCAGCCGCGGCACCCGGAAGTCGCTGCCGGTGAGCCGCGCCCCGGCCAGCGCACGGTGCAGCACGCGGGCGGTGTTCCAGACGGTGTCGCCTTCGGGCACCCCACCATCCTCTCTCGCCCGAACGAAATTCGCATGTGTCGCTATATGTATGACGCTTCCTCTGGATCTCCCGACAACGCACTATCAGGGAGTTCTGAGGAGAATGACATGCCCTGTACCCGTCGTACCCGATCATCCGTCTTCGTCGGTGCGCTCACCGTCACCCTCGCCGCGACCCTCACCCCCGCCGCCGCGCCCGCCGCGGCGCGGCCCGCCCCCACCGCCCGACCCGCGACCGCCGCCCCCGCCGACGCCTGGTCCGGCGCCCCCGCCGCCGAACGCTGGTCCGTCGACCTCGTCGTCGCCGGCGGCGACGACGTCAACGTCCGGGTCACCGCCGGCCGGCTCCGGCTCGCCGACTCCCGCCCGGGCGCCCGCACCCGCCCGGCCGCCGCCGGGGGACCGGTCGCCGAGGGCACCCTGCTCGGCACGCCGCGCGTCCTCGCCCGCCCGGCCACCCGGGTCCGCGCCGCGGTCACCGCCGACCTGGCCGGGGGCGGCGCGGCGCAGGTCCAGGTCCGCGGCTGGCGGGCCGCCGGCTGGACCGAGTGGCGCGAGGCCGCCACGGCGGCGGTCTTCGACCGGCCGGTGACCCGGGTCCAGGCCCGGGTGCTGCTCACCGCCCGCAACCCGCGGGCCACCGCGGCGGTACGCGCCGTCGCGCTCACCGCCGACACCGCCGCCGTCGCCGCGGCCGCCACCCCCGGCCGGGTCTACCGGGTCTACGCCACCCGCATCGGCCTGATCGGCGGGGTGACCGCCAACGGCCGCACCGTCCAGCCCCGCGACCACTTCGCGGCGCTGCCCAGCCGGCGGTCCCTCTCCCCGATCAACACCGGCGACTACACCGTGCGGGTCTGCACCACCAGCGGCAGCCGCTGCGAGTACGCCCCGGTCTGGGACGTCGGCCCGTGGAACACCCGCGACGACTACTGGAACCCCAGCGCCGTGCGGGAGAACTGGAAGAACCTGACGCAGGGCCGCCCCGAGGCGCAGGCCGCCTACCAGTACGGCTACAACGGCGGACGCGACCAGTTCGGGCGTACCGTGCTCAACCCGGCCGGCATCGACCTGGCCGACGGCACGTTCTGGGACGGGCTGCTGCTGACCGACAACGCCTGGGTCGACGTGGCGTACCTGTGGACCGGCACTGGGCCGCGCGGCGTGGTCGGCGACGGCCCGCTCAACATCCGCGCCGGCGCCGGCACCGGGTACGGCGTGCGGGGCCTCGCCGCGGAACGGGCCAACGTGCCGATCCAGTGCTACGTCACCGGGCAGCGGATCATTGGGCCGTACCGCACCACCACCCGATGGAACCGGCTGGCCAGCGGGCAGTACGTCAGCCACGCGTACATCTCCGCCGTCTACGGCGGCACCGTCCCGCCCTGCTGACCCACCGTCCGACCGCCGCCCCGGCGGGCGCCGTCACGCGCCCGCCGGGGCGTCCCGGTCAGGGGCGCTCGTCGGGGTGGGGCGCGCGGACCATCTCCTGGTAACGCGGGTGGCTGGCGCCGTACACCGCGTAGTTCAGCCGCGCGTCGGTCAGGCTCAGCTCGCCGTTCGGGCCGCCGCGCACCACCTCGGCGTCGGCGTCACCCTGCCCGTCGTCGGTCCAGAAGCAGACCGGGCAGGTGCCGCCACCGGTCCGGGACGCGCAGCAGGGACAGGCGACGGGAACCCACACTTCACCCACCGGAGCAGCATTCCACACCGGAGCGGAACCGGCACTCACCCGTCCCGCTCCGGCCGAAGCCGCACGAGGTCACCGGGGGCGACGCCGAGCAGGTCCGCCGCCCGACCACCGTTGACCGCCACCGCCGGCCGACCGGCGGAGTCCACGAAGAACACCAGCGCCCCGGCCGGGGCGTCACCGAACGTCCGGCCCCGCACCGCCGGACGACCGGCGACCCGGGGCGCGTCGCCCAGCGCGTCCAGCAGGTCAGGGCCGGCTGCGAGCTGCACGTTGCCGAAGTGGTCCACGGTGAGCACCTCCACGGTCCACCCGTCGCCGTCCCGACGCGCCACCGGCGCGGGCAGCGTGACCAGGGTGGACGGGTCGACCGACGGTCCCGCGTCGGACGGCCGGGCGCCGAGAGCGAGCCGGGCCGCGACCGGGGCGAAGACATCCCGCCCGTGGAAGGTGCGGGAGACCTCGGGCGCCAGCCACTCCGGGTTGGTCAGCTCCACCGCCGCGGTGACGCCGCCCAGCGCCGCCGCGGCCGGTGGCAGCAGGCCGTTGTCCGGCCCCACCAGCAGACCGCCCGGGGTGACCAGCGCGATCCCGCGCCGTGGGGTGCCCACCCCCGGGTCGACCACCGCCACGTGCACCCCGTACGGCAGGTGCGGCACGGTCTGGGCGAGCACCGCCGCGCCCCGCCGGACGTCGGCGGCGGGCACCAGGTGGGTCACGTCGATCACCCGCGCCGCCGGCGCGATCCGGGCGATCACCCCGTGGCAGGCGGCCACGAACCCGTCGCCGAGGCCGTAGTCGGTGGTCAGCGAGATCCACGCGGTCGGGGTCATGCCGGAAGGCTAGCCGGCGTACCGGCGGCGCTGACCGGGGAACGCAGCCTGGCCGACCGGCGGGTGCCGCCACGCCGAGGCGGTCAGGCAGACTGCCGGGGTGACGAAACGCCTCCGTGCCCTGCCGGTCGCCCTGTCGGTCCTGGTCGCTCTCGGGCTCTCCGCCTGCGGCAGCGACCCCGGGGACGACTCCGACGGCGGGGCGTGGGCCGACGGCCGGTCCAAGGCCCCCGCGACCAGCGCCGCCGCCCCCGCAGACGCGCCCAACGAGGCCGCCCAGGGCAGGCCCGCCGGCAAGCCGTCGGAAAGCCCGTCCACCCCGCCCTTCACCATGCCGAAGAAGGCCGCCGGCGCGCCCACCGCCCGGAAGGTGGTCGACGCGTTCAAGGCCGCCGGGCTGAAGGCGCCGGACGTCCGCGACCGGTCGAAGGACTGCGGCCCGAACGGGGGCGGCATCGGCTGCGCCCAACTGCTCGTCAGCGACGCCGTCTCGGTGTACGTCTTCCCGGACGAGGCGACCGCCACCAACCAGAGCGACGTCTGGGGCGCCGACGCGTACCGGCAGGGGGCGGTGGTGCTGAACTACCTCGGCACCCGGACCGCGGCGGCCGAGCGGAAGCGCTACAACGACGTACTCGCCAAGCTGGGCTGAGCCGGCGTCGGTCCCGCCACACGCCGCCTCACCCTGCGCAGGGCCTGGCCGCGGCCGACCGGCGACCTGCGGCCGGCTGCCGGCGGCCCGCTAGCCCGCTGCCGGCGGCCAGGACGCCCCGCTGCCACGCTGCCCGCTTGCCCGTGTGTTCGCTGCCCCTTGCTCGTGTGCCCCTGTCGGCTGCCGGCGGCCGGCGCGATTTCTTCTTGAGCGTGATACCGCAGAGGCATCTTGATGACTGTGAGGTATCACGCTCAACTCGCCTTCGCCCTGCCCGACAACGGCCAGCGGACCGGGCAGCGCTGCCGGCGACGGTCGTCGGGACGTGCGGGACCACGACGAGGAGCGCAACGGCGCACCTACGCCCCACGAGGATGGACACGGCGGCCCGACGCTGCCACGCCGACAGTGGCGGCCCCGGCCGCCCCAAACGTGGGCCGGGCGGTGGTGGGGTCAGGCAGTGGAAGGGCCGGGGGTCGGCGGCGGGGCGGTCGGGGTCAGCCGCGTAGCCGTAGCCCGCGGGGGGTGGCCCGGAAACCGGCGGCGGTCAGCGCGTCGCGCAGCGGCGACGAGTGCACCGCCTCGCCGTCGGCCCGCTCCACCGACATCGCCCCCAGCGCGCCGGAGTGGACGGCGTCGGCCAGGGCCTTGCCCGCCCCGGCGAGCGCCTCGGCGTCGTCGGTGAAGGAGAGGATGGTCCGTCCGCCCCGCTCGACGTAGAGCACCAGGTCCCCGCCGACCAGTACGACCAGCGCCCCGGCCTTGCGTCCGGCCCGGTGCCCGGTCGCCGGGGCGGCGCCGTCCCCGGAGTCGACGACCCGCTCGGGCCAGGGCAGCGCCGCGCCGTACGGGCTGGCCGGGTCGGTGGCGGAGAGCACCAGCGTCGGACCGGCCGCCCGGCCCCGCGCTCCGTCGGCCGGATCGGCCAGCGCCCGGATCCGGTCGACCGCCCCGGGCACCGCGAACTGGGCCGCCCCCAGCCCTTCGACGAAGTAGCCGCGCCGGGCCGCACCGCGCTCCTCCAGCGCGGAGAGCACCGGGTAGACCGCGGCGAAGCCGCCGACCACCTGCTCGGCCATCACCGCGCCCCGGGTGACCACCCCGTGCCGTTCCAGCAGCAGGTCGGCCAGGGCGGCGGCCCGCCGGGTCGGGTCGGTGTCGCGTTCCGGCAGCCGGGACCAGCGGCCGGCGACGGTGGGCGGGCCACCCCGGGTGGGCAGCGCGACCCGGCCGGGGCGGCGGTAGCGGGTGCGCGGCGCGGTCGGCCGGGACCGGTGCGCCCCACCTCCGCCGAGCACCGCCCGCAGCGGGGCGAGCGTGTCGTTGGTGAGGTGACCGGCCCAGACCAGGTCCCACAGGGCCGCGGTCAGCGCCGTGTCGTCGGTCGAGCCGATCCGGTCGGAGAGCGAGCGGAAGAAGAGCGCCTGCCCCTCGGCGAGCGCGTCGAGCACCGAGGAGTGCAGCGGGGTGAGGGTGAGTGCCTCGTCCGGTGGGGGCAGCAGCAGCGGCGCGACGTCCGCGTACGCCAGCGTCACCCAGCCGTCGCCGCCGGAGATCGCGCCGGAACCCGCCCAGAGCACCTCGCCGCTGGCGCAGAGCTCGTCGAGCTGGGCGGGGGAGTAGTCGGCGACCCGGGCGGGCAGCACCAGCCGCTCCAGCGCGGAGGCCGGGACCGCCGCCCCCTGCAGCTGTTCGAGCGTGGCGGCGAGCGCCTCCACGCCCCGCGCCGACGACCCGACCTGCTGCCAGCGCGGCAGGAACGCGGCGAGGGCCTTCGGCGGCACCGGCTCGATCTCCCGGCGCAACGCGGCCAGGCTGCGCCGGCGCAGCAGCCGCAGCACCTCGGCGTCGCACCACTGGGTGCCGACGGTGTCCGGGGCGAACTCGCCGGAGACCACCCGCCCGGTGGCGGCCAGCCGCCGTAGCGCCTGCTCCACCACGAACACCCCGAGCCCGAACCGGGCGGCGCAGGTCGCCGCCGCGAACGGGCCGTGGGTGCGGGCGTACCGGGCCACCAGGTCGCCGAGCGGGTCGGCCACCGGCGCCAGGTACGCCTCGGCGACCCCGACGGGCAGCGCCACGCCGAGGGCGTCCCGCAGCCGGGCGGCGTCCTCCACGCCGATCCAGCGTTCCTGCCCGGCGATGCGGACCCGCAGCACCCGGCGGGCCGCCTCCAGCTCGGCCAGCCAGGCCACCGGCGCGCCGCGTTCGGACAGCTCCGCCTCGGAGAGGTCGCCCACCACCCGGAGCAGCTCGACCACGTCCTCCGCGTCGCGGGGACGGCGCTGCTCGGTGCGCCAGCGCAGCTGCCGCTCGGTCTCGACGAGCACCGCCGGGTCGAGCAGCTCCCGCAGGTCGACCCGGCCGAGCAGCTCGCCGAGGAGGGCCGAGTCGAGGGCGAGGGCGGCGGCCCGGCGCTCGGCCAGCGGCGCGTCGCCCTCGTACAGGAAGGCGCCGACGTACCCGAAGAGCAGTGAGCGGGCGAACGGCGACGGGCGTTCGGTCTCCACCTCGACCAGGCGCACCTTCCGGCTGCCCAGGTCGCGCATCAGCTCCGCGAGGGCCGGCTGGTCGAAGACGTCCTGAAGGCATTCCCGGGCGGCCTCCAGGGTGACCGGGAAGTCGGCGTACTCGCGGGCGACGTCGAGCAGCTGGGCGGCCCGCTGGCGCTGCTGCCAGAGCGGCTGCCGGCGGCGCGGGTCGCGGCGGGGCAGCAGCAGCGACCGGGCGGCGCATTCCCGGAACCGGGAGGCGAAGAGCGCGGAGGTGCCGACGGACTCCTCGACGAGCTGGGCGATCTCGTCGGGTTCGAAGACCACCACGTCGGCGCCGGGCGGCTCCTCGGCGGTGTCCGGCAGGCGCACCACGATCCCGTCGTCCGCGGGCATCACCTGGGCGTCCACCCCGTACCGTTCGGCCAGCCGCCGACCGATGGCGAGCGCCCACGGCCCGTTGACCCGGGCGCCGAGGACGCTGTGCACGGCGAGCCGCCAGTCGCCCAGCTCGTCGCGGAACCGCTCGACCACCACCGTCCGGTCGTCCGGCAGGGAGCGGGTCGCGGCCTTCTGCTCGCGCAGGTAGGCCAGCAGGTTGCCGGCGGCCCAGTCGTCCAGCCCGCCGGCGCGCAGCGCGGCGACCGCCGCCTCGTCGTCCTGCCGGAGCAGGGCGCGGACCCGGGCGCCGATGGCCCGACCCAGCTCGACCGGGCGGCCCAGCTGGTCGCCCTTCCAGAACGGCATCCGGGCGGCCTGACCGGGAGCGGGGGAGACCAGCACCCGGTCAGGCGTGATCTCCTCGATCCGCCAGGAGGAGGAGCCGAGCAGGAAGACGTCCCCGACCCGGGACTCGTAGACCATCTCCTCGTCGAGCTCGCCGACCCGGGCGGCGCGTTCCGCCCCGGCCAGGAAGACCCCGAAGAGCCCCCGGTCGGGGATGGTGCCGCCGCTGGTCACCGCCAGCCGCTGGGCGCCGGGGCGACCGGTGAGCACGTCGGCGGCGCGGTCCCAGACCAGCCGGGGGCGCAGCTCGGCGAAGGCGGTGGACGGGTAGCGGCCGGAGAGCATGTCGAGCACGGCGTGCAGTGCCGAGTCGGGCAGCTCGGCGAAGGGCGCGGCCCGGCGGACCAGCACGGCGAGGTCGCCGACCCGCCACGGTTCCAGGGCCACCATGGCGACGACCTGTTGGGCCAGCACGTCGAGGGGGTTGCGCGGGTAGTGCAGCTCCTCGATGGCGCCCTCGGCCATCCGCTCGGCCACCACGGTGCAGGAGAGCAGGTCGCCCCGGTGCTTGGGGAAGACCACGCCCCGGGAGACCGCGCCGACCTGGTGCCCGGCCCGGCCGACCCGTTGCAGGCCGGCGGCGACGCTGGGCGGGGCCTCGATCTGCACGACCAGGTCGACCGCGCCCATGTCGATGCCCAGTTCCAGGCTGGAGGTGGCCACCACGGCGGGGAGCTGTCCGGACTTGAGCGCCTCCTCGATGTGCTTGCGCTCCTCCCGGGACACGCTGCCGTGGTGGGCGCGGGCGATCACCGTCGGCGCCCCGGTCGCCGCCCCGGACTGCGCCATCACCTCGGCGGGCGGCCGTCCCGCCCGCACCGGACCGACCGGACCACCCCGCGCTCGCCGCGCCGCCCCGCCGTCCCCGGCCGGGGTTGCGCCGCCGTCCGCCGTGTCGCTGTCCGCCGCGCCGCCGGTCACTGCGTCGCCGTCCGCCGTGTCGCCGTCCGCCGGGCGGCCGTCCGCCGCTAGGCCGCCGTCTGCCGCGCCGCCGGGCGCCACGCCGTCCCCGGCCGTGGATCCGTCGCCGTCCGTCGCCTCGCCGTCCGTCGCCTCGCCGTCCGCCGCCCCGCCGGGCGGCAGGCCGTCGTCCCAGGGCGAACCGCCGGGTACGCCGTGTGAGTCCCCGCCGAGTGCCGGGCGTCCGCCGCCCGGGCCGCCGGCGCCCGCCAGCTCCTCGGCGGCCAGCTCGTTGAGGCGGGCGCAGAGCCGTTCGGCGCTGCGCCGGGAGTTGGTGAAGACGATGGTTGAGCGGTGCGACCGGATCAGCGAGAGGACCCGCTCCTCCACGGCCGGCCAGATCGACGCCCGACGCGGACCGGGGCCGCCGAGGTCGTCCTCCGGCTGCTCCTGCTCGTCCAGGCGGGTCATGTCCTCCACCGGGACCTGGACGGTCACCTCGATGGTCTTGGGGGTCGCCGGCTGCACCACGTCAACCGGGCGGGCGCCGCCCAGGAACCGCGCGCAGGCGTCGATCGGTCGGACCGTCGCGGAGAGCCCGATCCGCTGCGCGGGCCGTTCCAGCAGCTCGTCGAGGCGCTCCAGGGAGAGCGCCAGGTGAGCGCCGCGCTTCGTCCCGGCGACCGCGTGCACCTCGTCGACGATCACCGTCTCGACGCCCCGCAGCGAGTCCCGCGCAGCGGAGGTGAGCAGCAGGAACAGCGACTCCGGGGTGGTGATGAGGATGTCCGGCGGGGTGCGGGCGAAGGCCCGTCGCTCGTCGGCGGGGGTGTCGCCGGTGCGCATCCCCACGGTGATCTCCGGCGGGGTGACGCCGAGCCGGGTGGCGGCCTGCCGGATGCCGGTGAGGGGAGTGCGCAGGTTGCGCTCCACGTCCACCGCCAGGGCCTTGAGCGGGCTGACGTAGAGCACCCGGCAGCGTCGCCGGGCCTCGGCGGGCGGCGGCTCCTTGGCCAGCCGGTCGAGCGACCAGAGGAACGCGGCGAGCGTCTTGCCGGAGCCGGTCGGCGCCACGACGAGGGCGTTGCGCCCGGCGGACACGGACCGCCACGCGCCGGTCTGGGCCGCGGTGGGCGCCTCGAAGGCGGCGGTGAACCACTCCCGGGTCGCCACGCCGAAGCCGGCCATCACCGGCGCCGCGTCCGCCCCGTCCTGGTGTCTCGCCACGCCTCCCATCCTGCCTCGCCGGTACGACATCCGGTCGCGGCCGTGGCCTGATCTGTCCGGCTGCGAGCCTTACGTGGCGGAAGAGGCACTTGACGTGTTAAGTCTCACTTAACTGCTTGCTTGTGCCCTGCAACATAAAGTAACTTCACCCGCAACGCAACGTCGGGTGGAGGGGATCGGATGACCGTCGAGGAGCATGGCTTCGCGCCCGGCACCGACGTGCTCATCCGTAAGGTCGACAGTCATCTCACCGCGCTGCGGGGCAGCCTGCGCGGCCCCGAGCTGGAGCTCGCCGAGCAGCTCGCCCGCTCCCTGCGCGAGCTGGTCATCTCCACCGCCCAGGCCAGCGCCGCCGACCGGGGTCAGGTGCGCGCGGCGGTGCACTACTTCGTGCTGCGCCGGGAGAGCCGGGGCAACCTGCTCTCCGTGCGGTCCCTCGCCGCCGCCCAGCGCGTGGTCAACAAGGTCGTCCGTCAGCTCGGTCGTCCGGAGCTGTTGGTCGAGACCCGGCGTGACCGTCCGGCCCGCGAGACCGGGGTCCCCGCCGGCGACGCCGCGCTGCGCTGACGCCGCTCGATCTTTCGCCGGCCACGTTCGGAGGCTGCTGTTCGACGGCTGCCGGCCCCGGGATCATGCATCTCTCCCGGAACCTGAGTCGGCTACGGGCAGCGGCTCGCAAGCGTGAACACCGGCCCGTCGCACGGACGGGCTGAGTCGTCTACGACATCAGCTCCAAAGCGTGAACCCGGGCATCGGAGGTGCGGTCGACGGGCTGAGTCGTTAACGACATCAGCTCTAAAGCGTCAGCACGGCACCGCGGGTGGGTCGGACCCGACGGGCTGGGCCGTCCGCGACTTCGGGTCTTGAGCGTCCAACGACGGCACCGCCGGTCCGGCCGGCGGCGATTTCGGCAAAACCGCCCGTCGGCGGGTGATCTGACGTCTGATCGGTGCTGACCGGGACATATTCCCCCGGTGCACGCCGCCAGCTCGACCGGGAGAGGACGCGTGCTCGTACTGCTGCTCCTCCACCTGGTGGCGGCGCTCGTCGCGCCGCTGCTGGTCCGGCGGTGGGGTCCGCGCGCCTGCTACCCGCTCGCGCTGGTCCCGGCCGCCGGGTGCGGCTGGGCGCTGGTCCGTACCCCGAGCGTGCGCGACGGCGGCGCGGTCGTCGAGACGTACTCCTGGATCGGCCAGCTGGACCTCGACGTGGCGCTGCGGATGACGACGCTGTCCTGGCTGATGACCCTGCTAGTCGGTGGCGTCGGCGCGCTGGTGCTGGTGTACTGCGGCCGGTACTTCTCCCGCGACTCGGCCGGCCTGCCCCGGTTCGTGGCGGTGCTGGTGGCCTTCGCCGGAGCCATGCTCGGTCTGGTCCTCGCCGACGACCTGCTGCTCCTCTACGTCTTCTGGGAACTGACCACGGTCTTCTCCTACCTGCTGATCGGGCACAGCACGGAACGCCGGTCCAGCCGGTGGGCCGCCGCCCAGGCGCTGACCGTCACCACGCTGGGCGGCCTGTGCATGCTGTTGGGCTTCCTCATCCTCGGCGAGCACGCCGGCACCTACCGCTGGTCGGAGATCGCCGCCGGGCCGCTGCCCGCCGGAGGCGCCCAGGTCGCCGCCGTGCTGCTGATCCTGGCCGGCGCGCTGGCCAAGTCGGCGATCGTCCCGTTCAACGCCTGGCTGCCGGTGGCGATGGCCGCGCCCACCCCGGTCAGCGCCTACCTGCACGCCGCGGCGATGGTGAAGGCGGGAATCTACCTCCTCGGGCTGCTCGGGCCGGCGCTCGCCGACGTCGGCCCGTGGCGCCCGGTGGTGCTCACCCTCGGCCTGGTCACCATGATCGCCGGCGGCTGGGCGGCGCTGCGGCAGTGCGACCTGAAGCTGCTGCTGGCGTACGGGACGGTCAGCCAGCTCGGCCTGCTCGCGGTGGTGATCGGCGCGGGCACCGCCGACGCCGCGCTCGCCGGGGTGGCGATGCTGCTCGCCCACGCCCTGTTCAAGGCGGCGCTCTTCCTCGTCGTCGGGATCATCGACCACGACGTCGGCACCCGCGACCTGCGCGAGCTGTGCCGCCTCGGCCGACGGGCGCCGGTGCTGGCGGGGATCGCCGCGCTCGCCGCGCTCTCCATGGCCGGCGTGCCGCCACTGCTCGGCTTCGTCGCCAAGGAGGCGGTCTTCGCCGCGCTGGCCGAGCAGCCGGTGGTGCTGGCCGGGGTGCTCGCCGGCACGGCGCTCACCGTCGCGTACAGCATCCGGTTCCTCTGGGGGGCCTTCGCCAGCCGGCCGGACGTGGCGCCGACCGAGATGGCGCAGCCCCCGGCGGCGATGCTGGCGCCGCCGGCCCTGCTCGCCGTGGCCGGCCTGGTCGCCGGCCCCGCCGCCGGCGCGCTGGACGGCCTGCTGCGCCCGTACGCGGAGCTCTTCGGGGCGCCGCACGAACACCTCGCGCTCTGGCACGGCCTCACCCCCGCCCTCGGGTTGTCGGCCCTGGCGGTGGCCGGCGGCGTGGGGCTGCACGCGGTGCGCGGTCCGCTCGCCCCGGCGCTGCTGCGGCTGCGCTCCCCGGTCGGCGGCAACCAGGGGTACGAGTGGGTGACCCGACACTTCGACCGGCTGGCGATCGAGGTCACCGGTGCGACCCAGCGCGGTTCCCTGCCGCAGTACCTGGGCACCGTGCTGCTCGCGCTGGTGCTGGTGCCCGGGTTCGCGCTGTTGACCACCCGTCCCTGGCAGCACCGGATCGCCCTCTGGGACTCTCCGCTGCAACTGGTGGTCGGGGTGGTCATCGCCGTCGCGGCGCTGCTCGCCGTCCGTGCCCGCCGACGGCTGACCGCGATGCTGCTGGTCGGGGTGACCGGCTACGGCACCGCGATGCTCTTCGTGCTGCACGGCGCGCCCGACCTGGCGCTGACCCAGTTCCTGGTGGAGACCGCGACCATCGTGGTGTTCGTGCTGGTGCTGCGCCGGCTGCCGGAGCGCTTCTCCGCCCGGCCGCTGCGCCGCAGCCGGTGGCTGCGCCGGGCGATCGGCCTCGGCGTGGGGGTGGTCCTGGCCGGCTTCGCCCTGGTCGCCGCCGCGTCCCGCACCGCCACGCCGATCTCCGCGACCCTCCCGGAGCTCGCGGTCGTCGAGGGGTACGGCCGCAACGTGGTCAACGTGATCCTGGTGGACATCCGGGCCTGGGACACCATGGGCGAGATCGCCGTGCTGGTCGTGGCCGCCACCGGCGTCGCCAGTCTGATCTTCGAACGCTCGCGGACCGGTCCCCGCCCGCGCCGGGCGGAGCCGGCCGCGCCGCGGCGCGACACCCGGTCGGTCTGGCTGCGTGGCGGGCCGACCCTGAACGAGCGGCGCCGGTCGATCGTCTTCGAGGTGGTCACCCGGCTGATCTTCCACACCGTCGTGGTCTTCTCGCTCTTCCTGCTCTTCTCCGGCCACAACGCTCCCGGTGGGGGCTTCGCCGGCGGCCTGGTCGCGAGCCTCGCGCTGGCCGTGCGCTACCTCGCCGGCGGCCGGTACGAGCTGGCCGAGGCCGCCCCGGTCGGCGCCGGCACCATCCTCGGCGCCGGGCTGGCCATCTCCGTCGGCACCGGAGTGGTGGCCCTGCTGGCCGGCGAGACGATCCTGGAGAGCGCGAAGGTCGACCTGCCGCTGCCCGGGCTCGGCGGGCCGTACCTGGTGACCTCGCTCTTCTTCGACCTCGGCGTCTACCTGGTCGTGGTCGGGCTGGTGCTGGACATCCTGCGCAGCCTCGGCGCCCAGGTGGACCGGCACATTGAGGCGTCCGGGAAGTCCGAGCGGGGACTCGTCGTCGACCTGGAGGGGGATCGGCCGTGAGGGAGAGCGGGGCCGGCCTCACCCTGGTGCTGGTGATCGGCGTCGGGGTGCTCGCCGCCACCGGGGCGACCCTGCTGCTGGAGCGCAGCCTCACCCGGATCCTGCTCGGCGTCATCCTGCTCGGCAACGGGGTGAACCTGCTCATCCTGCTCGCCGGCCGGTCCGGCGGCGCGCCGGTGGTGGGCACCGGACCGGCCGGGGAGTTCAGCGATTCCCTGCCGCAGGCGATGGTGCTCACCGCCATCGTGATCACCTTCGGGTTCACCGCCTTCGTCGCCGCGGTGGCGTACCGCAGCTGGTACCTCACCGGCGACGACGAGGTGCAGGACGACCTGGAGGACCGGAAGATCGTGCAGCTCGCCGAGGAGAACGAGGTGCCCACCGCGGACCTCGGTGGCGAGGGGCCGGGCGACGACCCGGAGCAGGTGGACCCGGGGCCGGCGCGCCGCCGGTTGCGGCGGTCGGGCGGCGCGCAGTGACCCAGCTCCTCGCGTTGCCCGTGGTGGTGCCGCTACTCGGCGCCGCGTTGACGCTGATCCTGGCCCGCTGGCCCCGGGTGCAGCGGACGATCAGCGTGGTCGGGCTCGCCACCAACCTGGTCGTCGCGGTGCTGCTGCTGGTCGAGGCGTACCGGCACGGGCCGGTGGTGGTGCAGGTCGGCGGGTGGCCCGCGCCGGTGGGGATCGTGCTGGTCGCCGACCAGTTGGCGGCGCTGATGCTGGTGGTCTCCTCGGCGGTGACGCTCTGCGTGCTGTTCTACTCGATCGGGCAGGGGCGCGGGGAGACCACCGAGTCGGCCCCGGTGAGCATCTACCACCCCACCTACCTGGTGCTGACCGCCGGCATCACCAACGCCTTCCTCGCCGGTGACCTGTTCAACCTCTTCGTCGGCTTCGAGATCCTGCTGGCGGCGAGCTTCGTGCTGATCACCCTCGGCGGCTCCGAGGGCCGGATCCGCACCGGGTCCACGTACGTGGTGGTCAGCCTCCTCTCCTCGATGATCTTCCTGGCCGCGGTGGGGCTGGTGTACGCGGCCACCGGCACCCTCAACCTGGCCCAGCTCGCCGCGCGGCTCGACGCCCTGCCAGCCGGCGTACGCCTCGGGTTGCAGCTCATGCTGCTGCTCGCCTTCGGCATCAAGGCGGCGGTCTTCCCGCTCTCCGCCTGGCTGCCGGACAGCTACCCCACGGCGCCGGCCCCGGTGACCGCGGTCTTCGCCGGGCTGCTGACCAAGGTCGGCGTGTACGCGATCATCCGGACCGAGACGCTGCTCTTCCCCGGCGGGCGGGTCGCCCACCTGCTGATGGTGGTGGCCGGGCTGACCATGGTGATCGGCGTGCTGGGCGCGGTGGCGCAGTCGGACATGAAGCGGCTCTTCTCCTTCACCCTGGTCAGCCACATCGGCTACATGATCTTCGGAGTGGCGCTGAGCACCGCCGCCGCGCTCTCCGGCGCGATCTTCTACGTGGTCCACCACATCACCATCCAGACCACCCTCTTCCTGGTGGCCGGGCTGGTGGAGGAGCGGGCCGGCAGCACCGACCTGCGCCGGATCGGCGGCCTGGCCCGGGTCGCCCCGCTGCTGGCCGTGCTCTTCTTCGTCCCGGCGATGAACCTCGCCGGCATTCCGCCCTTCTCCGGTTTCCTGGGCAAGCTCGGCCTCCTCCAGGCCGGCGTGGCGACCGGCGGTCCGCTGCCCTGGGTGCTCGTCGTCGCCGGGACCGTGACCAGCCTGCTGACCCTCTACGCCGCGTCCCGGGTGTGGAACATCGCCTTCTGGCGGGCGCCGCAACTGGCCACCGCCGAACCGCCGGTGCGGCTGCCCACCCTGATGGTCGGCGCCACCACCGCCCTGGTCGTGCTGGGACTGCTGCTCACCGCCGCCGCCGGCCCGCTCTTCGAGGTCACCGCCGACGCCGCCGCCGACCTGCGCCAGCGCACCCCGTACGTCCGGGCCGTCCTCCCCGGCGGTACGTCGTGACCGCCCCCGATCCGGCCGCGGGCGGTGCTTCCGGGCTGCGGCGGGCCGGGCGACGACGGGACCAGTTGATCGCGCTGGGCTGGCTGGTCGGAGTCTGGAACCTGCTCTGGGGCGACTTCTCCTGGGGCAACCTGCTCAGCGGGGTGCTGGTCGGCGTGGCGGTGTTGCTGTTCTTCCCGCTGCCGCCGATCTCCTTCGGCGGGCGGGTCCGCCCCCGAGCCCTGCTGGTGCTCGCGGTGACCTTCGTCGCCGAACTGGTCAGCGCCAGCGTGCGCGTCGCCGCCATCGCGGTACGCCCCGGCTACCGCCCCCGCAGCGCGATCGTCGCGGTGCGGCTGCGGGTCCGCACCGACCTCAACCTGGCGCTCACCGCCGAACTGCTCTCGCTGGTCCCGGGCACCCTGATCCTGGAGACCGACCGGGACGCCGGCGTCCTGTACGTGCACGTGTTGGACGTGCGCGGGCCGGCGGACCTGACCGCCGGCCGGGACCGGGTCCTCGCCGTCGAGGAGCGGGTCGTCCGGGCCATCGGCACCGCTGACGAACTGCGCCTGCTCACCACCGACATCCGTACCCAGGAGGCACCGTGACCACCGTCCTCGCGGTCGTGCTGACCGTGCTGCTCTCGACCACCGCGCTGCTCGCCCTGGCCCGGATGTACCGCGGCCCCTCGCTGCTGGACCGGGTGATCGCCGCCGACCTGCTGCTCGCCACCATGCTCGGGGCGGTGGGGGCGCAGGCCGCGGTGACCCGGCACGCCACCACCCTGCCGGTGCTGGTGGTCCTCTCCCTGCTCGGTTTCGTCGGTTCCGTCGCCCTGGTCCGGTTCGCCGCCCGGGCGGAGTCGTGAACGCGGGCACGGTCGCCGACTGGCTGGGCGGCTTCGCGCTGGTCGGGGGCGCGCTGCTCAGCCTCGCCGCCGGGATCGGGGTGCTGCGCTTCCCGGACGTGCTGGACCGGATGCACGCGGCGACCAAACCGCAGGTGCTCGGGGTGCTGCTCCTGCTGCTGGGGCTGGCGCTGCGGCTGCGTACCCCGGCCGACCTCGGGATGATCGCGCTGGTGGGCATCTTCCAACTGGTCACCGCCCCGGTGGCCGCGCAGATGATCGGCCGGGCCGCGTACCGCTCCGGCCGGGTCGACCGCAGCCTGCTCGACACCGACGAACTGGCCGACCGGTGAGCAGCGTCCTTCCGCACACCTCCAGCGGACGTACAGCCGCCGCGGATAGAATTGCCGCATGATCGACTCCTCTGCCCAGGAGGGCAGCAGTAGCCAGCCGGGTCGTGCCCGGCATCCCCTCGGCCCGACGTCCCCGGGAGCCCTGAGCGACCCGTGTTGATCGTTGTCGGCCTTCTTCTCATCATCGTTCTCACCGCCGCCACCGGGTACTTCGTGGCCCAGGAGTTCGGCTACGTCGCCGTGGACCGCGGCAAGCTCAAGCAACAGGCCGACGCGGGCGACAAGAAGGCCGCCCGGGCCCTGGAGGTCACCGGGCGGCTCTCCTTCATGCTCTCCGGCGCCCAGCTCGGCATCACCGTGACCGCCCTGCTGGTCGGTTACGTCGCCGAGCCGTACCTCGGCGCCGGGCTGGCCGAGCTGCTCGGCGGCGCGGGCGTCTCCAGCGCGGTCAGCCTGCCGCTGTCGGTGGCGCTCGCCCTGGTCATCGCCACCGTGGTGCAGATGGTCCTCGGCGAGCTGGCCCCGAAGAACCTGGCCATCGCCCGCGCCGAGCCGCTCGCCCGGGCGCTGAGCCGCTCCACCCTGATCTACCTGAAGGTCGCCGGACCGCTGATCACGCTCTTCGACCGGGCCGCCGTGCGGCTGCTGCGCCGGATCGGCATCGAGCCGATCGAGGAGCTGCCCAGTGGCGCCACCCCCGAGGACCTGGAGCAGATCATCGCCGAGTCCCGCGAGGAGGGGCGCCTCGACGCCGAGATGTCCGACCTGCTGGACCGGGGGCTCGACTTCCGGGAGCTGACCGCCGGGGAGGCCATGGTCCCCCGGGTCGACGTGCACACCGTACGGGCGCACGAGCCGGTCAGCCGGATCGTCGAGCTGCTCGACACGGGTCACTCCCGGTTCCCGGTCCGCGGGACCGAGGGCGTCGACGACCTGGTCGGCGTGGTCGGCATCGCCGACGTGCTCGGCGTGCCGCCGGAGCGGCGCGGCAGCACCCCGGTCAGCGCGGTGGCCGTACCCCCGTTGCTGGTGCCGGAGACGCTGCCGCTGCCGACGGTGCTGGACCGGCTGCGCTCCGGGCACCGGCAGCTGGCCTGCGTGGTCGACGAGTACGGCGGGTTCGCCGGGGTGATCACCCTGGAGGACATCGCCGAGGAACTGGTCGGCCCGATCCGGGACGAGGACGACCCGCCGGAGCGTGCCCCGGCCCGCCAGGCGGACGGCTCCTGGGTGGTGCCGGCCCGGTGGCGCATCGACGAGGTCGCCGACAGCACCGGCATCGCCCTGCCCGAGGCTCCCGAGTACGACACGCTCTCCGGGCTGGTCATGCGGGAGCTGGGTCGGGTGCCTGAGGTCGGTGACCGGCTGGAGATCCGGCTCGCCGTCGACGGTGAGGAACCGGACGAGCAGTCGAGGGCCCTGGTCGAGGTGCTGGTGGTGGATCGGCACGTGGCCGACTCGGTGCGGCTGCGGATGGCCGGCGCCGTGCGGGACGGGGAGGGGGCGGCATGAGCCCGACCGTCGCGCTGCTGATCTCGGTGCTGCTCCTCGCGCTGAACGGCTTCTTCGTCGCCGCCGAGTTCGCCCTGCTGGCGAGCAAGCGCTACCGCCTGGAGCAGGCGGCGGCCGGTGGCAGCCGGGCCGCCCGGGCCGCGCTGGACGGCGTACGGGAGCTGTCGCTGATGCTGGCCGGCGCCCAGCTCGGCATCACGCTCTGCACGCTGGGGCTCGGCGCGCTGGCCGAGCCGGCGATCGAGCACCTGCTCAGCCCGCTGCTGCACGCGGTGGGGCTGCCGGACGCGGCCAGCCACGCGATCGCGCTGGTCTTCGCCCTGGCGCTGGTGACCTTCCTGCACCTGGTGGTCGGCGAGATGGCCCCGAAGTCGTGGGCGATCACCGACGCGGAGCGCTCGGCGACGCTGCTGGCCCTGCCGTTCCGGGCCTTCGCCCGGGTGTCCCGGCCGGTGCTCTCGGTGCTCAACGCGCTGGCCAACGCGGTCCTGCGGCTGGTCGGCGTGCAGCAGCAGGACCAGCTCGCCCAGGTGCACGGCCCGGACGAGCTGCGCATCCTGCTGGAGCAGTCCCGTGAGCACGGCCTGCTCGGCGCGGAGCAGCACCTGCTGCTGACCAGCATGCTGGAGTTGCAGGGCACCACGGTCGCCGACGTGATGGAGCCGTTCGAGCGCATCGTCACGGTGCGCCGGGACGATTCCGCCGAGCGGATCGAGCAGGTCAGCCGGGACAGCGGCCGGTCCCGGCTGGCCGTGCTGGACGGCAACGGCGAGGTGTGCGGCCTGGTGCACGTCCGGGAGGCGGTCCGGGCCGTCACCACGGGCCGCCCGGCGACCGCCGGTGAGCTGATGACCCGGTCGTTCACGCTGCCGGGCACCGCCTCGGTCACCGAGGCGGTGGCCGCGATGCGCGCCGACCAGGCGCAGCTGGCGCTGGTCCGCAACGGTGGCGGCCCGACCCGGCCGATCGGTTTCGTGGCGCTGGAGGACCTGCTCGAGGAGGTCATCGGCGAGTTCGACGACGAGACCGACCCCGTCCCGCGCGGCCGTCGCATGCGCTGACGCCCCGCGCCGCCCCGTCCGCGTCCCGTCCCCGTTTGCGGCGTGTCGCGCCATCCGTCCGGGCGGTTTCAGGTGGCTGTTGCAACGAGGTACTTGTGGAGTGCTTGGGCGGGATTCTGCCAGTTGAGGGTTTGGCG
>NZ_JCADBL010000018.1:0-78088 GCF_059359015.1 Micromonospora sp. LZ37
AACCCGGAAGCTAAGCCCTCCAGCGCCGATGGTACTGCACTCGGGAGGGTGTGGGAGAGTAGGACGCCGCCGGACAACCATTCCATTCAGGCCCACCCCGCAAGGGGTGGGCCTGAATGCGTTCCACCACCACATCGTTCCCTGAACAGGTCCGCAGCACAGCCCAGCCCCGCAGCACAGCCAACCCCCGCAGAGCCGCGGAGCCGCGGAGCCGGGGAAGCTGTGCTGGGAGCTGCGGAGAGGCATGGAAGGGGGCGCCGGCATCGGCCGGCCCGCTCAACCCGACGCCCCCGGCCTCGACGTCCCCCGGGCCCGCGCGCCCCGCGCCACGTGCCCTGCGGCCTGGGCCCCTGCTCCGATTGCGTCGATCATGCAGTTGTGGTGGTGGCGAAAGCCGCCAACGTCAACGGATCGCCCACCACAACTGCTCGATCAACACGGCAGCCGCAGCCGCAGCCGCAGCGGGAGCCGCAGCGGGAGCCGCGGCGAGAGGGTCGTTGAGCCGTCGCCTCGGCCGGAGACGTCAGTCGCGGGTCTGGACGACGTCGCGGATGTCCCGGAAGAGCTGCCCGGCGTCGTCCACCGACCGGTTCGGGAACATGGCCATCGCCACGCTGCCGTGGTCGGCCCAGCCGCACACCGCGAAGTCGCCGCCGTCACCGCTGGTGGTGCCGCACTTCATCACGCCGCCGTGCCCGCCGGCCGGGACGTCGCGTACTCCGGTGACCTTGCCCGTCTCGTCGGCCATCAGGTCGAAGAGGGTGTCCAGGTCCCGCTCCGGCTGCCAGAGCAGGGTGGTGCCGCCGAAGAGCAGCACGACCCGCTTCTCGTCCGCCGGATCGCGGTAGACGGTGCCGAAGCTGCGGTCCAGGTCGATGTCCGCGGCGAACCCGCTGCGCAGGTAGTCGGCGGTGCTCCGGGCCCGCTCGGAGTCGTCCCGTACCAGCCCGGCCACCCGCTCCGGGGCGGCGAGCCGGGTGTCCTTCTGCTGCGCCACCCGCCAGCCGGCCGTACCGAGGGCGGCGGCGCCGGCGAGACCGACGACGAGCGCCACGGCCAGGGCGACCTTCCGCCGGCGGGAGGACCGGGGGCGGCGCTCCGGGTCCTGCTCCGGGTCGGCGCCGCGCAGTCGGATCGGTTCCTCGGTCAGCTCGACCGGTTCGGGGCCTCCGACGAGCTGACGCTCGGTGAGATGTGCGTCGGACATGTCCGCCACCGTACGCGAATGACAGGTGGCGCACGTCAGGTCCGTCGAAGCGCTCCGTAGACTTTCAGGGTGACCGAGAGACTGGATGCCCGACGCCCCGACGCCCCGACCCTTGCCGGCCAGTACCAGCCCGGCGAGGTAGAGCAGCGACGGTACGAGCAGTGGGTAGCCGCCGGCCACTTCCGGGCGTCGGCGGAGAGCGACAAGCCGCCCTTCACCATCGTCATCCCGCCGCCGAACGTCACCGGCTCGCTGCACATGGGCCACGCCTTCGAGCACACGCTGATGGACGCCCTCAACCGGCGCAAGCGGATGCAGGGCTTCGAGGCGCTCTGGCTGCCCGGCATGGACCACGCCGGCATCGCCACCCAGAACCTGGTCGAGCGGCAGCTCGCCACCCAGGGGCTGTCCCGCCACGACCTGGGCCGGGAGAAGTTCGTCGAGCGGGTCTGGCAGTGGAAGGCGGAGTCCGGCGGGGCGATCCTGGGCCAGATGCGCCGCCTCGGCGACGCCGTCGACTGGGACCGTGAGCGCTTCACCATGGACGAGGGCCTCTCCCGGGCCGTGCAGACCATGTTCAAGAAGCTCTTCGACGACGGCCTCATCTACCGGGCCAACCGGATCATCAACTGGTGCCCGCGCTGCCTGACCGCCCTGTCCGACATCGAGGTGGAGCACACCGACGACGACGGTGAGCTGATCTCGATCCGCTACAGCGACGAGGTGGTGGTCGCCACCACCCGGGCCGAGACGATGCTCGGCGACACCGCGGTGGCCGTCCACCCGGACGACCCGCGTTACCGGCACCTGATCGGCACCGAGGTCGCCGTCCCGCTGACCGACCGGCGGATCCCGATCGTCGCCGACGAGCACGTCGACCCGGCCTTCGGCACCGGCATGGTGAAGGTGACCCCGGCGCACGACCCGAACGACTTCGAGATCGGCCAGCGGCACGACCTGCCCGCGCTGACGATCATGGACGAGCGGGGCATCATCACCGCGCACGGGCCCTTCCAGGGCCTGGACCGGTACGAGGCCCGCCCGGCGATCGTCGCCGCGCTGCGCGAGCAGGGCCTGATCGTGGCCGAGAAGCGGCCCTACGTGCACGCGGTGGGGCACTGCTCCCGGTGCAAGACCACCGTCGAGCCGCGGCTGTCGCTGCAGTGGTTCGTCAACACCGCGCCGCTGGCCAAGGCGGCCGGCGACGCGGTCCGCGACGGCCGGGTGAAGATCGAGCCGGCCGAGCTGGCCAAGCGCTACTTCGCCTGGGTCGACAACATGCACGACTGGTGCATCTCCCGGCAGCTCTGGTGGGGCCACCGCATCCCGGTCTGGTACGGCCCGGACGGCGAGATCGTCTGCGTCGGCCCGGACGAGGCGCCGCCGAGCGGCGAGGGCTGGCACCAGGACGAGGACGTCCTCGACACCTGGTTCTCCAGCGGCCTGTGGCCGTTCTCCACCCTCGGCTGGCCGGAGCGCACCCCGGACCTGGCCAAGTTCTACCCGACCAGCGTGCTGGTGACCGGCTACGACATCCTCTTCTTCTGGGTCGCCCGGATGATGATGTTCGGCCTGTACGCGATGGACGGCGTCCAGCCCTTCGACGTGGTGGCGCTGCACGGCATGGTCCGCGACGAGCACGGCAAGAAGATGTCCAAGTCGTTCGGCAACGTCGTCGACCCGCTGGACTGGATCGACCGGTTCGGCGCCGACGCCACCCGCTTCACCCTGGCCCGCGGCGCCAACCCCGGGCAGGACGTGCCGGTGAGCGAGGAGTGGTGCCAGGGCTCCCGCAACTTCTGCAACAAGCTCTGGAACGCCACCCGGTTCGCCCTGATGAACGGCGCGCACACCGACGGGGCGCTGCCGGTCCCCGAGGAGCTGTCGACCGTCGACCGGTGGATCCTGTCCCGGCTGGCGCACGTCACCGCCGAGGTGGACGAGCAGTTCGAGGCGTACGAGTTCGCGAAGGTCTGCGACCTGCTGTACCACTTCGCCTGGGACGACGTCTGCGACTGGTACGTGGAGCTGAGCAAGCCGGTGCTCGCCGAGGGCGGGGCGGCGGCCGACGCCACCCGCCGGGTGCTCGGGCACGTGCTGGACCAGCTGCTGCGGCTGCTGCACCCGGTGATCCCGTTCGTCACCGAGGAGCTGTGGATCGCCCTCACCGGCGGCGAGACCGTCATGACCGCCGCCTGGCCGGTCGCCGACCGTACCCGGATCGACGACGCCGCGGAGGGCGAGGTCGGCACGGTCCAGCGGGTGGTGACCGAGATCCGGCGGTTCCGCTCGGACCAGGGGCTGCGGCCGACCCAGCGGGTCGGGGCGCGCCTCGACGGCCTCGCCGTCGCCGGGATCGCCGCGCACGAGCCGCTGATCCGGTCGCTGGTCCGGCTCGACGCCCCGGGCGGCGACTTCCAGGCCAGCGCCACCCTCGCCATGCCGGGCGAGGTCAGCGTCGCCCTGGACACCCGGGGTTCGATCGACGTGGCCGCCGAGCGGGCCCGACTCACCAAGGACCGCGCGGCGGCCGAGAAGGAGGTCGCGCAGGCCCGGGCGAAGCTCGACAACCCGGCCTTCGTCGGCAAGGCCCCCGAGCCGGTGGTCGCCAAGATCCGTGACCGGCTCGCGGTGGCCGAGGCCGACCTGGTCCGGATCGACGCTGCCCTGGAGGCGCTGCCCTCGTGAGTGACCACACCGAATTCGCCGCCGTCGACGCCGAGCTGACCGGGCGGGGCTTCACCCGCATGGTCTTCGAGCTGGACCGGATCTCCAACCTGCTCGACCTGCTCGGCAGTCCGCAGCGGGCGTACCCGTCGATCCACCTGACCGGGACCAACGGCAAGACCTCGACCGCCCGCATGATCGACTCGTTGCTGCGGGCGTTCGGGCTGCACACCGGGCGGTACACCAGCCCGCACCTGGAGACGGTGCGGGAACGGATCAGCCTGGACGGGCAGGCGGTCAGCGAGGAGCGCTTCGTCGCCACGTACCGCGAGGTGGCGCCGCTGGCCGAGCTGGTCGACCGGAGCTCGTCGGAGCCGCTGACCTACTTCGACATGACCACGGCGCTGGCGTTCGCGACCTTCGCCGACGCGCCGGTCGACGTGGCCGTGGTCGAGGTCGGGCTCGGCGGCGCCGAGGACGCCACCAACGTGCTCCAGGCCGGGGTGGCGGTGCTGACCCCGATCGGCCTGGACCACACCGAGTGGCTCGGCGACACGTTGGAGGACATCGCCCTGCACAAGGCGGGGATCATCCATCCCGGCGCCACGGTGATCTGCGCCGCACAGGACGACGAGGCGGCCCGGCCGATCCTGGAGCGCTGCGTCGAGGTGGGCGCCACCATTGCCCGGGAGGGCACCGAGTTCGGGGTGCTGCGCCGGGCCGTCGCCGTCGGCGGGCAGGTGCTCAGCATCCAGGGCCTCGGCGGGGTCTACGACGAGGTGTTCCTTCCCCTGCACGGCGCCCACCAGGCGCAGAACGCGGCGGTGGCGCTCGCCGCGGTCGAGGCGTTCCTGGGGGCGGGGAACAAGCGGCAGTTGGACGTGGAGACGGTCCGGGAGGGCTTCGCCACGGCCAGCTCGCCGGGGCGGCTGGAGAAGGTCCGCACCGCGCCGACGATCCTGCTCGACGGGGCGCACAACCCGCACGGCATGACCGCGACGGTCACCGCGCTGCAGGAGGAGTTCGCGTTCAGCAAGCTGGTCGGCGTGCTCGCCGTGCTCGCCGACAAGGACGCGGCCAGCCTGCTGGAGCTGCTCGAACCGGTGCTGGACTCGGTGGTGGTCACCGGCAACAGCTCGCCCCGGGCGATGCCCGCCGACGAGCTGGCCGAGCTGGCCCGGGAGGTCTTCGGACCGGAGCGGGTGGAGGTCGCCGAGGAGATGCCGGACGCGATCGAGGCGGCCGTCGCCGAGGCCGAGTCCGACGTGCCGGGTGAGCTGTCCGGGGTCGGCGTGCTGATCACCGGTTCGGTGGTGACCGTGGCCGACGCCCGCCGGCTGCTGAAGCGATGAGCGCCCCGGACGAGGACCGCCCGACCACGGAAGCCGGTCAGCCGGCCCCCGACGGTGCGGAGGGGCCCGCGGGCGGGCGACGCTCCGGGCTGCGCAACCCGACGGCTGCCGTACGGGGGCTGGGGGCGGGCACGCTCGGGCTGGAGGCGCTGGTGCTGCTGCTGGCCATCCAGCCGATCCGGGTGGTCGGCGGCGACCTGAGCGGCGCGGCGATCGCGGTGATCGTCGCGCTGGCGGTGGCCTGCGTGGTGCTCGCCGGCATGATGCGCCGGCCCTGGGCGTGGCACGCCGGCACCGTGGTGCAGGGGCTGCTGCTGCTCTCCGGGCTGCTGCACTGGTCGCTGTTCGGGCTGGGTGTCATCTTCGCCCTGGTGTGGGCGTACGCGCTGCACGTGCGCCGGGTGATCCTCGGCTGAGCGGCGACGCGTCGACGGGAGGGCCCCCGGGTGACCGGCGGCCCTCCCGTCGTCTCAGGCGTCGGCGCGTTCGCGCCACTGGGTGAGGGCGATGCCGTGGCCGTCCGGGTCGCGGAAGGCCGCCGCCCACACCTCCAGCCGGCTGCCCCGGTTGACCACCCGGGGGGCGTAGGTGAAGCGCACCCCGGACTCCTTGAGCCGCCGGTACGCGGCGTCGATGTCGCTCACGTCGAGGTTGACGTGCACCAGCCGGCGGCTCATCGGCGCGGCGCCGGTGACCTCGCGCAGCACCAGCCGGGTGTTGCCGGAGGCGAGCACGGCGTTGCCGGAGCCCCGGTCGACCTCGGTGAAGCCGAGCCGGTCGCGGTAGAAGTCCAGCGACCGGGACAGGTCGGTGACCAGCAGGGTGAGCCCGACCCCGCTGATCGGGGCGGCCGGGTCGTCGGGGTCGCCGTCCGGGGCGGCGGGGCCGGCGGCCGGATCGTAGCCGAAGATCGCCTCGTCCAGCTCGTCCGGGTCGGGCCGCCGCTCGGTGGCCGGGTCGTCCAACGGCACGTCGACCGGGTCGAGGATCGGCGCGTCGAGGCGCTCCTCGGCGGGCGTACGCGGGGACGGGGTGGTGGCCGCCCGGCGGGGCAGCGGGCCGGCCGGCTGCTCGACGAAGGTCCCCTCCAGCACCACCGGGCCGCCGGCGCGCTGGTGCATCACCACCGGTTCACGCTCCTCCGGCAGCACCACCGGCTCGTCGCGCAGCGGGTCGGCCGGCGGCGGGTCACGGAGGTCGTCGCGGAGGTTGTCACGCAGGTCGTCGTGGAAGTCGTCGTCGGCGGTCCGGCCGGCCCACGGCGGGGCCTCCTGCGGGATCAGCACCTCGTCGACCACCGGCTCGGCGCCCGCGTACTCCGGGGGGAGGTCGGCGGCCGCGGCGGCGGTCTCGGCGTGGGTGGGCACGTCGTCCCAGAGCACCCGGACGTGCCGCTGGTCGTCCAAAGCCACCCGGATCGGCAGGGTCTGCCCGAGCGACGGCCACTTCGCCACCGGCACCCGCGGCTCGATGATCTTCTTGGAGCGCGGCGGCAGGCCCGGCGCGTCGATCACCAGTTGCAGCTCGCACCGGCCGAAGGCGTACTGGGTGGGGGGCTCGGAGGCGCTGTGCACGTGCCCGACGCCGACCACCCAGGTGCGCCCGCCACCGCGGACCGTCGCCATGGCGATCGCCAGCACCAGCAGGGCCACCCCGAGGGCCACGATGGCCCAGCTGGTCATGCCCAGCCCGAACAGGACCACGAAGGTGGCCACGGTGCCCAGTACCGCGGCGATCAGCTTGCGTACCGGCGCGATGGTGCGGTTCCCGCCATTCGCCACAGTGGACCTCCCAGGGGTCAGGGCCAGGCTAGGCCGGACCGGCAACCGAGGGAAAGAGCAGCCGCCGCGCCGACGCCGGGACCGGGTCGCTAGGCTGACCGTACCCAGCCGAACCGCCTTCCGCGCACAGGAGGAACCCAGCGTGTCCAGCAGCAGCCCGGATGAGCGCACGCTCGTACTGATCAAGCCCGACGCGGTCCGCCGTGGCCTGGTGGGCGAGATCGTGTCCCGCTTCGAGCGCAAGGGCCTGCGGATCGACGCGATGGTGACCCGGACGTTGGACGGGGACTTCGCCGACCAGCACTACGCCGAGCACGTCGACAAGCCGTTCTACCCGCCGCTGAAGGCGTTCATGACCGGTGGTCCGCTGGTCGCCCTGGTGCTCTCCGGCGACCAGGTGATCGAGGTGGTGCGGGGCATGATCGGCGCCACCGACGGCCGCAAGGCCGCCGCCGGCACCATCCGCGGCGACCTCTCCCTGTCGAACCGGGAGAACCTGGTGCACGCCTCGGACTCCACCGACAGCGCCAAGCGCGAGATCGGCCTCTGGTTCCCCCAGCTGGGCTGAACGTCGCCGGCCCCGACCCCGGACCGGGGTCGGGGCCGTCCGCTGTCTCAGGCGGGCAGCCGGGACAGCTTCGTCGGGTTGCCGACCAGGTAGAACCCGGTGATCCGCCCGTCGGCCGTGGCCACGGTCAGCGCGTAGCGGGCCCCGTCGGACCAGCGGATCAGCAGCGCCGGCTGGCCGTTCAGCTCGGCGGCCGTCGCCGTCAGGGTGCGCGGCCGGGCGTAGATGCCGGCGAAGAACCGGGCGATGCGGTCCGCGCCGTGCACCGGGTTGCGCGCCGCGCGGGCCACGCCGCCGCCGTCGGTCCAGGCGACCGCGTCGCCCGCCACCAGACCGGTCAGTCGGCCCAGGTCCCCTTCGCGAGCGGCGGCCAGGAAGGCGTCCAGCAGCCGCCGCTGCTCGGCGGGGTCGGCGGTGAACCGGCGGCGGTCGTCGGCGATGCGTGCGGCCGCCCGGTGGTGCAACTGCCGGCAGTCGGCCGCCGACCGGTCCAGGATGTCGCCGATCTCGGCGTACGGCATGGCGAACGCGGTGTGCAGCACGTAGACCGCGCGCTCCGGCGGGGTGAGCCGTTCCAGCAGGTGCAGCAGCGCCATCGAGACGGAGTCCCGCAGCTCGACGCTGTCCAGCGGGCCGAACGGCGACGGCTCGGTCGGCACCGGCTCGGGCAGCCACGGCCCGACGTACGTCTCCCGGGCGGCCTGCCGGGCCCGCAGCCGGTCCAGCGCCAGCCGGGTCACCACCCGGGACAGGTAGCGGCGCGGCTCGGCCACCGACTCCCGGTCCACGTCGAGCCAGCGCAGGTACGCCTCCTGGAGCACGTCCTCCGCGTCGTGCACGCTGCCCAGCAGCCGGTACGCCAGCCCGAGCAGCATCGGCCGGTGCGCGGTGAGCGCACCGGCCGCCTGCGCTGCCCCGCTGGTCGTCACACCTCGAGCGGCGGCTGGCTCTGACTGGTCACGGCGATCCGGTTCCACACGTTGATTGTCGCAATCGCGATGATCAGGTCGGCCAGCTCCTTCTCCGACCACACCTTCGCGGCGGCGTCCCACACCTCGTCCGGCACGCCGTGCTGGCCGAGCTGGGTGACCGCGTCGGTCAGCGCCAGCGCGGTCCGCTCCTTCTCGTCGAAGAACGGCGCCTCCCGCCAGGCGGCGACGGCGAAGAGCCGGCGGCTGTCCTCGCCCGCGGCGAGCGCGTCCCGGCTGTGCATGTCCACGCAGAACGAGCAGCCGTTCAGCATCGACGCCCGCAGCTTCACCAGCTCCAGGACGGTGTGGTCGACGTTCGCCTGGGCGTACTTCTCCAGCGCGAACACCGCCCGGTACGCCTCCGGCGCCACCTTCGACATGTCGATCCGGCTCATCTCGGCCTCCCTCAGCAGGTACGGATTCACCCGTACGACGGAACCCGGCGGCGGCGATGTGACGGCCCGGAATGTGACGGTGGTCATGTCGCCGCGCCCCGGGGCGGTGGGAATACTCGGGGGCGATCATCGGCGCCGATCGAGTAGGCTGGTGGCACAGGCGACGACCCGGCCATCACCGGTGAGCCTCCGGAAGAACAGCCGGGTGACCGGCCCAGTAGAACCGGACGGGACGGCCCGTCACAGCCGGCCAACGAGCGGGCGGTCGCACCTCGACCGCCAAGCGGGGTGGTACCGCGGGCCGCTCGGGCGACGCCGTCGAGGCGTACCCGGAGGGCTCGTCCTCGCAGACCACAGATGAGTGAGCTGCGCGAGGAGAGCGACCCCCGATGGCCTATCCGTTGCACGACCCGACCGCCGCCGGTGTCCCGGCGAGCCCGGACCTGCCCGCGGTCGAGCGCCGGGTGCTGGAGCACTGGACGGCCGACAAGACCTTCGAGGCCTCCGTCGAGGCCAGGCCGGCCGGCGAGCAGGGGAAGAACGAGTACGTCTTCTACGACGGCCCGCCGTTCGCCAACGGCCTGCCCCACTACGGCCACCTCTTCACCGGGTACGTCAAGGACGTGGTGCCGCGCTACCAGACCATGCGCGGCCGGCACGTCGAGCGGCGCTTCGGCTGGGACTGCCACGGCCTGCCCGCCGAGGTGGTCGCCGAGAAGCAGCTCGGCATCACCAGCAAGGCGGAGATCCTCGACCTCGGCGTGGCCCGGTTCAACGAGGCCTGCCGCACCTCCGTGCTGGAGTTCACCCAGGACTGGGAGCGGTACATCAACCGGCAGGCCCGCTGGGTCGACTTCGACAACGACTACAAGACCCTCGACCTGGACTACATGGAAAGCGTCATGTGGGCCTTCCGGACCCTGCACGACAAGGGTCTGATCTACGAGGGATTCCGGGTGCTGGCGTACTGCTGGCGCTGCGAGACGCCGCTGTCGAACACCGAGACCCGGATGGACGACGTCTACCGGGACCGGCACGACCCGACGCTGTCGGTCTGGTTCGGTCTCACCCCGGACGAGAACGCGCCGGAGCTGGTCCGCGGGCCGGTGAAGCTGGGCGTCTGGACCACCACGCCGTGGACCCTGCCGTCGAACCTGGCGCTCGCCGTCGGCCCGGACATCGAGTACGCGGTGCTGGAGCGCGACGGGGACCGCTTCGTCGTCGGCGCGGCCCGGCTGGCCGCGTACGCCAAGGAGCTGGACGGTTACGAGCAGGTCGGCACGGTGCGCGGCGCCGACCTGGTCGGCCGCCGGTACACGCCGCTCTACGACTTCCTCGTCGAGCAGGCCGGGGAGAACGCGTACCAGGTGCTCGGGGCGGACTTCGTCACCACCGAGGACGGCACCGGGATCGTCCACCTGGCACCCGCCTTCGGCGAGGACGACCAGAACGTCTGCAACGCCGCCGGCATCCCCACCGTCGTCACCGTGGACGACCACACCCGGTTCACCGCGCTGGTCCCGCCGTACCAGGGCGAGCAGGTCTTCGACGTCAACAAGCCGGTGATCCGGGAGCTCAAGGAGCGGGGGGTGGTGCTCAAGCAGGACACCTACACCCACTCGTACCCGCACTGCTGGCGCTGCGACACCCCGCTGGTCTACAAGGCGGTGTCGTCCTGGTTCGTCGCGGTGACGAAGTTCAAGGACCGGATGGTCGAGCTGAACCAGCAGATCAACTGGACGCCGGGGCACATCAAGGACGGCTCGTTCGGCAAGTGGCTGGCCAACGCCCGGGACTGGTCGATCAGCCGGAACCGGTTCTGGGGCTCGCCGATCCCGGTGTGGAAGTCCGACGACCCGAACTACCCGCGGGTCGACGTGTACGGCTCGCTGGAGCAGATCGAGCAGGACTTCGGCGTACGCCTGACCGACCTGCACCGGCCGGCGGTCGACGACCTGGTCCGCCCCAACCCGGACGACCCTACGGGCGCGTCGATGATGCGCCGGGTTCCGGAGGTGCTGGACTGCTGGTTCGAGTCCGGCTCGATGCCGTTCGCCCAGGTGCACTACCCGTTCGAGAACCGTGACTGGTTCGAGCACCACTACCCGGGCGACTTCATCGTCGAGTACATCGGACAGACCCGCGGCTGGTTCTACACCATGCACGTGCTGGCCACCGCGCTGTTCGACCGGCCGGCGTTCCGCAACTGCCTCAGCCACGGCATCCTGCTCGGCTCGGACGGGCGCAAGATGTCCAAGAGCCTGCGCAACTACCCGGACGTCTACCACGTCTTCGACGCCTACGGCTCCGACGCGATGCGCTGGATGCTGATGTCCTCGCCGGTGCTGCGCGGCGGGGACATGGCGGTCACCGAGGCGGGCATCCGGGACGCCGTCCGGCAGGTGCTGCTGCCACTGTGGAACGTCTGGTACTTCTTCTCGCTCTACGCCAACGCGGACTCGTACCAGGCGCGCCGGCGCACCGACTCGACGCACCTGCTCGACCGGTACGTGCTGGCCAAGACCCGGGAGCTGGTCGAGACGGTCCAGGGGCAGATGGAGGCGTACGACATCTCCGGCGCCTGCGCCACCGTCCGGTCCTACCTGGACGCGCTGACCAACTGGTACGTGCGCCGCTCCCGGGACCGGTTCTGGTCCGGCGACGCGGAGGCGTTCGACACCTTGTGGACGGTGCTGGAGACGCTCTGCCGGGTGGTGGCGCCGCTGGCGCCGCTGACCGCCGAGGAGATCTGGCGCGGCCTCACCGGCGAGCGTTCGGTGCACCTGACCGACTGGCCGTCCGCCGAGGAGTTCCCGGCCGACCACGACCTCGTCGCGGCGATGGACGCCACCCGCGAGGTCTGCTCGGCGGCGCTGTCGCTGCGCAAGGCCAAGGGGCTGCGGGTGCGGCTGCCGCTGGCGAAGCTGACCGTCGCCTCGCCGGCGGCGGACCAGCTGCGTCCCTTCGCCGACCTGGTCGCCGACGAGGTCAACGTGAAGGCCGTCGAGTTCACCGGGGAGGTGTCCGCGTACTGCCAGCAGGTGCTGACCGTGGTGCCCCGGGCCCTCGGCCCGCGGGTGGGCAAGCAGGTCCAGCAGGTCATCAAGGCGGTCAAGGCGGGGGAGTGGGAGCTGGTCGACAGCGCCCCGGTCGCCGCCGGGGTGACCCTCGCCGAGGGCGAGTACGAGCTGCGCCTGGTCGCCGCCGACGCCGAGCACTCCGCGCCGCTGCCCGGCGGTGAGGGTGTGGTGGTGCTGGACACCGAGGTCACCCCGGAGTTGGCCGCCGAGGGGCTCGCCCGGGACGTGGTCCGGGTGGTGCAGCAGGCCCGCCGGGACGCCGACCTGGACGTCTCCGACCGGATCGCGGTGCTGGTGTCGGCCTCGGAGGAGGTGCGCGCGGCGGTGTCGGCGTACACCGACTTCGTGGCCCGGGAGGTGCTGGCCGACACCGTCGGCTTCGCCGCCGACCTCGAGGGCTTCGCCGGCGAGGTCGGCGAGGGCGAACCGGTGACGGTGGCCGTCCGCCGGGTATGAGATGACGGTGTGAGCAGGGGCCCCTGAGCGTCGCCCCGACGCGAAGGGGCCCCCTGCCACCCCCGCTCACCAGTCGGCGGGCGCCATCGCCACCGGCGTCAGGGCAGCGCGCCGGCGTCCGCTACCGTGACACCGCCCGTTTCAGCACGCGACCGCCGGAGGACCAGTGCCCCTGCTCTACACCATCGGCAAGCTCACCGTGGCGCCCGCGCTCCGGTTGGCGTTCCGTCCGACCGTGGAGGGGCTGGAGCACATCCCGGAGACCGGCGGTGCCATCTTCGCCGGCAACCACCTCTCGGTCGCCGACGAGCTCTTCCTCGGCACCGTCGTCCCGCGGCACCTGGCCTTCTGGGCCAAGTCGGAGTACTTCACCGGCACCGGTCCGAAGGGGGCGCTCTCCAAGTTCGTACTCACCGGCCTGGGCGCCATCCCGGTGGAACGGGCGGGTGGCCGCGCGGCGCTCTCCGCGTTCGACGCCGCCATTCCGGCGCTCAAGGGCGGCGACCTCGTCGCGGTCTATCCGGAGGGGACCCGCTCGCCCGACGGCCGGCTCTACCGGGGGCGTACCGGCGCGGCCCGGCTGGCGGTCGCGGCCGGTGTGCCGATCATCCCGGTCGGCATGATCGGCACCGACAAGGCCCAGCCGATCGGCACCCGGGTGCCCCGCCCCGGCCGCGCGAAGATCACCGTGCGGTTCGGCAAGCCGCTCGACTTCACCGGCCGACCCGACGACCGCACCTCGCTGCGGGAGATGACCGACGAGCTGATGGCCGAGATCCAGCGGCTCACCGGCCAGGAGTACGTGCCCCGGTACGCCCCGCGCCGGGGCGAGCAGACCCCCGGCGAGACCGCCTGAGCCGGGAGCCCCTCACGCGGGTCAGGCCTTGCCGGGCGTGATGATCCGGGTCCGCAGGGTGGCCAGCAGCCGGGCGCTGTCGTCGACCGAGAGCCGGGTGAAGACCGCGGTGGCGCTGCTGCCGTGGTCGACCGAGGTGCAGACCACCACGTCGCTGCCGGCCGAGCTGCCCACCGCGCACCACTCGTACCGGCCGCGGACGCCGGTCTCCACCGTCTGGGCCTCGCCGAGCCGGTAGGTCTCCTTCAGCCGGGCCAGCGCGTCGTCCGCGTCCGCCTCGGGGCGGAACCGGAAACCGGTGTCGCCGAAGACGGTGACCCGCTTGCCGTCGGCGGTGGTGTAGACACCGGCGAAGGTGTCCTCGGCGAGCAGGTTCGCCTCGCGTACGTCGGCTTCGAGCTGTTTGACCGTGGCCTTGCTGCGGGTGTCCTCGCGCAGGGTCAGGTCGTCCACCTGGCCCGGCAGCGTGGCGCTGGCCGGGTACTGCTCCCACATCGGCTGACCGAACCAGGCCGGGCAGCCGCAGCAGCAGGCCAGGGTCAGCAGCAGCACCCACGGCCAGCGCCGCCGACGGCGGACGGGCACCGGGACGTACCCCTTGGGGGCCTGCCATCCCGCCGGTGGGGCGACCGGCTCGGGCCGGCCGCGGCGCTGCTTCGGCGCCCGCTTCGGCCTGGCCGGCGGGGGAGGGGACGGCGGGGAGAGCGGCGGCGGCGACACCGGGCGGGCGGCCACCGGCGGCGCCGGGTACGGCTGGGCCGGCGGGGGCGCCGGGTACGGGTTGGCCTGCGGCGGCGGGTACGGGTGGGCCGGTGGTGGCGCCTCGTAGGGCCGGGTCGGTGGCGGCGTCTCGTAGGGGGTGGTCGGCGGCAGCGCCGGGAGGTCGGCCGGGTGCAGGTCCCAGCCGCTGGTGTCGACCCCTTCCCACGGGTCCACCGGCACCTGGTGCTCGGGCGAGCCCACCGGAAGCGGAGGCGGGGCCGGGGTGGGTTCGGCGGACTCGCCCCAGGCGCGCTTGCGCGGCGGCGGTGGCGGTACGGCCGCCGAGCCGCTCCACCGGGGGGCGGGCGGCTCCGGGATCTCCATCCGGGTCGCGTCGGGGCGCGCCTGGACCCGGGTCGGGTCGGGGCGCGCCTCCACCCGGGTCGCGTCGGGGCGTGCCTCCACCCGGGTCGGGTCCGGTCGGTTCGGGGTGGGGACGGCGGCGGCGCCGCGGGCGGGGGTCACCGGCGGGGACGTGGCCGGCGCCGACGGGGCGGCGGCCTCGGGTGGCCCGTCGCCGGCGGTGGCCGGCGGGGTCGGTGCGCCCTCCCCGGCGGTCGATGCGCCGTCCGTCCCGCCCCCGGCGCGGCCCTCGGTCGGCGCGGGGACGTCGCCCACGGGGTCGTCGGTGGGCGCGGGGGCGTCGCCGTCACGGTCGTCGGCGGGCGCGGGGACGTCGCGGTCGCCGTCGTGGGTCGTGGCGGTGCCCGCGGGGGCGGAGCTGCCGCCGTCCTGGTCGGGACGGCCCGGCGTCGGCCCGGCGGGGGAGTCGGTCGGCTCGTCGGTCACCGTCGGCTCCTGGTCCCGCCCCGTCACCGGGGTGCTGCTCCCGTCGGCCGGCCGGTCCGTGCCCGGCTGCGGCTCCGGCATCGCGGCAATCTCCTCTCGCGCCGCTGACGAGGTTAGTACCGGCGTGCCACCACCGGCCAATCCGCCCGGCCCGGCGCTCACGCGCAGCGACCGTCCGGACGGGGCCGGCCCGGGACGGCGGTCGCCGGCAGTCCACCCGGCCTGCCGACGTCGGCCCCGACCGGCCTCGCGGTGCGGCGTCGTGGTCGCCGGGCGAGCGCGTACCCTTGGGCATCATGAGTGCCCCGTCCACGCCGCCGCGCCCCGCCGCGGCCAATTCGATCTGGCCCCGGCTGGAGCCGCTGCTGCCCCAGGTGACCAAGCCCATCCAGTACGTCGGTGGCGAGCTGGGCGCGGTGGTCAAGGACTGGGACGCGGCCATCGTCCGCTGGGCGTTGATGTACCCCGACGCGTACGAGGTCGGCCTGCCCAACCAGGGCGTCCAGATCCTCTACGAGGTGCTCAACGAGCTGCCCGACGTGCTCGCCGAGCGGACCTACGCGGTCTGGCCGGACCTGGAGAAGCTGATGCGCACGCACGACGTGCCGCAGTTCACCGTCGACGCGCACCGCTCGGTGCGCGACTTCGACGTGTTCGGCGTCTCCTTCTCCACCGAGCTGGGCTACACCAACCTGCTCACCGCGATCGACCTGGCCGGCATCCCGATGCTCGCCGCCGACCGCACCGAGGCCGACCCGGTGATCGTGGCCGGCGGTCACGCCGCGTTCAACCCGGAGCCGATCGCCGACTTCGTCGACGCCGCCGTGCTCGGTGACGGCGAGGAGGCCGTCCTGGAGATCACCGCGATCGTCCGGGAGTGGAAGGCCGAGGGCTCCCCGGGCGGCCGGGACGAGCTGCTGCTGCGGCTGGCCCGCACCGAGAGCGTCTACGTGCCGCGCTTCTACGACGTGGACTACCTGCCCGACGGCCGGATCCAGCGGGTCGTGCCGAACCGGGCGGACGTGCCGTTCCGGGTGCACAAGCGCACGACGATGGACCTGGACGCCTGGCCGTACCCGAAGAAGCCGCTGGTCCCGCTCGCCGAGACGGTGCACGAGCGGTACGCGGTGGAGATCTTCCGGGGCTGCACCCGGGGCTGCCGGTTCTGCCAGGCTGGCATGATCACCCGCCCGGTGCGGGAGCGCTCGATCACCACCGTCGGCCAGATGGTCCGCGACGGCCTGGAGTTCTCCGGTTTCCACGAGGTGGGCCTGCTGTCGCTGTCGTCGGCCGACCACTCCGAGATCGGCGACATGTGCTCCGGCCTCGCCCAGCAGTACGAGGGCACCAACGTCTCGCTCTCACTGCCCTCGACCCGGGTCGACGCGTTCAACATCGACCTGGCCCAGGAGCTGTCCCGCAACGGTCGGCGCACCGGTCTGACCTTCGCCCCGGAGGGCGGGTCGGAGCGGATCCGCAAGGTCATCAACAAGATGGTGTCGAAGGAAGACCTGATCCGCACCGTCGTCACCGCGTACACCAACGGGTGGCGGCAGGTGAAGCTCTACTTCATGTGCGGCCTGCCCACCGAGACCGACGAGGACGTCCTCGAGATCGCCGACATGGCGCACGAGGTGATCCGGGCGGGTCGGGCGGCGACCGGCTCCAAGGACATCCGCTGCACCGTCTCCATCGGCGGTTTCGTGCCCAAGCCGCACACCCCGTTCCAGTGGGCGGAGATGGCGCGCCCCGAGGTGATCGACCACCGGCTCAGGCTGCTCAAGCAGGCGATCAACTCGGACCGCTCGCTGGGCCGGGCGATCGGCTTCCGCTACCACGACGGCGAGCCGTCGCTGATCGAGGGCCTGCTCAGCCGGGGCGACCGCCGGGTCGGCGCGGTGATCCGCAAGGTCTGGGAGAACGGCGGCCGGTTCGACGGCTGGAGCGAGCACTTCTCGTACCAGCGCTGGGTCGAGGCCGCCGCCGAGGTGCTGCCGACCTTCGGCGTCGACCTGGACTGGTACACCACCCGGGAGCGCGACGAGCTGGAGGTCCTGCCCTGGGACCACCTCGACTCGGGCCTGGACAAGGACTGGCTCTGGCAGGACTGGCAGGACTCGCTCTCGGAGTACGAGCAGGACGACTGCCGGTGGACCCCGTGCTTCGACTGCGGCGTCTGCCCGTCGATGGACACCGAGATCCAGATCGGCCCCACCGGCAAGAAGCTCCTCCCGCTCACCCCGCTGGGCGGCAACGGCCTGAAGGTGCCGGCGGGCGACCGCTCCGCGTAGCCGCGGGTGGCGACGGACGCCACCCTCCACGATCGACAGCCGCCCACCGGGTCCCCGCCCGGTGGGCGGCCGCGTTGTCGGCAGTGGAGAGTCCTCGCGCCGCCCCGGCCGCAGCGTCGACATCGACGAGCGTTGTCCGCGGTGTCACGCCGGGTGGGGCTGCCCGGACTTGGCGTCACTCGATACGCTGCCTCCGAGATGGACCGATCCGACGGGTCGGCGACGGGGAGGAAGCGCATGGGCGACATCAGGCCACCGGACACGGGTGATCTCACCGTCAGCGTGGCGGACCTGGACGCCGCCGCCGCCTACGTCGAGCGCCTGAAGCAGTACGTCGACGACACCATCGGCTACCAGATGCAGCGCATCCAGGAGCGGATGAAGGGCGACGGCGCAGCGGCCGGGGCGCCCGGGGCGAACGGCACGCCGTTCGGCGGCTTCGAGGACGCCCGGTTGCAGTGGCAGGCGCTGGTCCGGTCGACCGCGCACATGGAGTCGCACATCCAGCAGCTCTCCCAGAAGCTCAGCGCGCTCAAGCAGGGCACCGAGGACATCGCCAAGGCGTTCCGGGACGTCGAGGAGCGCAACGCGGCCAACGGCGCGCAGATCGAGCGGCTGCTGGAGTCGGCCGCACCGCCTCCGCCGGCCGGCTCGCCGCCGACCTACCCGTACACCGCCTGAGGGGGACGAGCATGGCAGGGACCTGGGAGCGCTGCGTCCGCGAGGTGACGCTGACCGCCGACCCGGAGACGGTCAGCGACGTGGGCAACGGGTGGAACGGCCTGGCCAGCGCCCTGAACCACCTCCGCGACGCGTTGACCGGGCGGTCGATGGTCGGCCCGATCGCGCCGGGCACCGAGCGGCCGCAGGTCGGCGGCCTCAGCGGCCTGCTCGGCGGCTGGCAGGGCGGCGGCGGCGACGCGTACCGGGAGCACCTCGACAAGCTCGGCCGGGAGATCCAGGAGCTGGCCACCCACGCGAGCACGGTGAGCGGCGCGCTGCACCGGATCTCCGGGGACATCAGCAGGTCGATCGCGAGCATCCCGATCCCGATGATGGACGACTTCGGCCTGAACGAGTGGAGCCTGCCCGGCGGCACCGAGCTGGACGACAGCGGCGACGGGGAGAACGCGGCCGGTTTCCTGGCGGCGCTGCGCGCCGACTACGCCGGCAACCCCGCCCTCTACGAGGACGGGGCGTTCCGGGCGAAGGCCGACGAGCTCGAGGCGACCATGAAGGTCGACGGCCGGGCCGCCGACAACGAGCGGGGTGGCTGGTGGGACACCAAGTCCCACCTGGACAACTGGTACCGGGACAACCAGAACGCGGCCAACACCGCGATGTCGCCGCTGCCCCAGGCGGTCATGGACGAGCGACCCAAGCTGGTCGTCCCCCAGCCGGACGGTACCGGCATGCACCATGAGCGGGACCGGGAGCAGCCGCGCGGGCTGCCGGACGGGACCGGCTCCGGGATCGGGTCCGGCGCGGGCGGCGGGGGCGGCGGCGGGGCGTCGATCGGCAGCATGCCGGGAGCAGGCGGGCTGGAGGGCGGGCGCGGTCCGTCGTCCGGTGGGCCGTCCTCCGGTGGGCTCGGGTCGTTCGACCCGCCGTCCACCGGCGGGCCGGGCGGCGCGGGCTCCTACTCCCCGCCGACCACCGGGGCCGGTTACGCCGACTACCCGACCGGTGACGAGGACTACCAGTCCGGTCTGGCCGGTGCCGGTGGTGGCGTCGGCGTGGGCGGCGTGGGCGGCGGCTACGGCGGTGGCCCGGGCGGCGGCGGACTCGGTGGTGGGCTCGGCGGCGCCGGTGGCGGCTTCGGCGGCGGCTCGGCCGGGGTCGGCTCGGCCGGTGGGCTCGGCGGCGGTGGCCTCGGGGCCGGCGCCGGCGTCGGGATGGCCGGCGTGCCCGGCATGGTCGGCGGGGGCAACGGCAAGGTGCCGCCGATGACCAGTGCGGCCAGCGCCCTGCGCAACGCGACCGGGGCCGGTGCCGGTGCCGGGGCCGGTGGCCTCCGCGGCGGTGCCGGCGGCGCGGGAATGATGGGTGGTGCCGGCATGATGGGCGGTGGACCCGGCGCGGGCGGGCGCGGTGGCGGGGGCGGCGAGCACTCGTCGTGGTTGACTGAGGACGACGATCCGTGGGGCACGGACGACGGTGCCTCCCCCGGCATCCTGCGTTGAGGACGGACGCGTGAAGGTGGACATCCGCACACTTCGGCCGGTCCCGGCCGCCCTGCTCGCCGTGCTCATGGTGGTCGGGGTCGCCGCGCCGGCGGGCGCCGCGCCCCGGCGGGCCGAGCAGTGGTACCTCGACTCGCTGCGGATCGAGGAGGTCCACCGGCAGTCGACCGGCCGGGGTGTGGTGGTGGCCGTGGTGGACACCGGCGTCGACCCCCGGCATCCCGACCTGGCCGGTCAGGTCCTGCCCGGCTTCGGCACCGCCGGCGTGAGCGGCGACAGCCGCGACGAGGATGGGCACGGCACCCACCTGGCCGGCATCATCGCCGCCCGCAAGGCCGGACCCGACGGGGTGCTTGGGATCGCTCCGGGGGCGAAGATCCTCCCGGTGAAGGCCACCGGAGACGCCGCGAAGGTCACCGACTCCGCGGGCGCCATGGCCATCCGGATGGCGGCGGACCGCGGCGCGAAGGTGATCAACCTGGCGTTCGGCGGTGTCGGCACCGCCTCGCCGGATGTGGTCGAGGCGATCCGGTACGCCCTCGGGCGGGACGCCGTGGTGGTCGCCTCCGCGGGCAACACCGCGCTGGGCGAGCGAGAGGTGATCTCCCCGGCGAACGTTCCCGGGGTGATCGCGGTGACCGGGACCAACCGGCGGGGGTCGTTCTGGTCCGGCTCGGTCCAGGGCGCCGAGGCGGTCGTCGCCGCCCCCGGCGAGCGGATCCTCAACGCCGACATCCCGCTCTCCGGGAGCACCCCCTACTCGTACGGCAACGGCACCTCCGACTCGGCGGCGATCGTCTCCGGGGTGGCCGCGCTGATCCGCGCGAAGTACCCGGAGCTCGACGCCGCGAACGTGATCAACCGGATCATCCGGACCGCCCGGGACGCCGGGGCGCCCGGCCGCGACCCGCAGTACGGCTTCGGCGTGGTGAACCCGCTGGCCGCGCTCACCCAGGGGGTGCCCAGCGTCGGTGCCAACCCGCTGCTGGGGCCCGGCGCGGCGGCGGAGCCGTCCGTCGAGGCGGCCGAGGAGGGCGAGTTCGACGTCACGCAGTACGGCGACCGGGGCGGCCCGACCGACCAGCAGGTCATGATCATCGGCATCGGCATCGCGGTGCTGCTCGTCCTGCTCCTGGTGACCGTGGTGTGGCTGGTGCTGCGCCGGCGGGCCCGGCGCAGGGCGCGCGGCACGCCGCCCGGTCCGTACCCGCCGGGCATGGCGCCCGGCCAGGGTCCGCCCTCCGTGCACCGCGCCGACCAGGCCGTCCCGCCGGTGCCGGCCGGTCACGGCCCACCCGCCCCCGGTGGGTACGGCGTTCCACCCGGCACGCCGGGCGGGTACGCCCCGCCGGCGCAGCCCGGCCCCGGGCAGCCGCCGCCGGGTCACCGCCCGCCGGGCGGTTCCTCGTCCTGACCCCGTGGCCGGTTCCGCCTGACCTCCGCGTCGCCGGGCCGGCCATCGCGGTGACCCCGACGCCGTGACCCGACCGCGGTGTCCCGATCCGGAGCGCCCGCACGGTCACTTCCGGCCGCCCCGGCTGCGGGGCGGCCGGAGCGCTGCGCCAGGATGGGTCGGACACGCAGGCAGAATCCGAGGAGCACACGATCGCCAGAAAGCCTCAACCGGAGGGCGGCCAGGCGCCGGTCGTCCAGCGGGTCCGGATCCGGTACGCCAAGCGGGGCCCGTTGCGGTTCACCTCACACCGGGACTTCGCCCGGGCCTTCGAGCGCGCGCTGCGCCGCGCCGCCGTACCGGTCGCCTTCTCGCAGGGCTTCACCCCGCACCCCAAGATCTCCTACGCCAGCGCGGCCCCGACCGGTGTCGCCAGCGAGGCGGAGTACCTGGAGGTCGGTCTCCAGGCGCCGGTCGACCCGGACCAGCTGCGCGCCGCGCTGGACGCCGCGCTCTCGCCGGGTCTCGACGTGGTGGACGTGGTGGTCGCCACCGGGGGCAGCCTCGCCGACCGGATCGAGGCGTCGCACTGGCGGATCGAGCTGCCCGAGGTCGACCGGGACGTCCTGGACCGGGCGGTTTCCGCCTTCGTGGCCGCGAACGAGGTGCAGGTCGAGCGGATGACCAAGCAGGGGCGACGGACCTTCGACGCCCGGGCTGCCGTCATCAGCATCGATGTGCTGCCGACGCCGGAGACGCCTTCCGGGGAGCCGGACGTGTCGTGTGCGATACTCGAACTGGTCGTGCGGCAGGTCACCCCGTCCGTACGGCCCGATGACGTCCTTTCCGGCCTCCGCGTGGTGGCCGACCTGGAGCCGCCGGTCTCACCCAGGGTGATCCGGCTGGCGCAGGGCACGCTGACCGCGCAGGGCGCGATCGTGGATCCGCTCGACGCGGACCGCGACGGGACAGCCATCGGAGAGCGCTGACCCCACGGTCAGTGTTCTGGCAGGCAGACTTCGGCGGTCGCGTACCTCACGCGCCCGGCGGAAACACTTTTGCGGCAACCCTGCGTGGCAGCGCTCAACCGCGCCCGGGGCAGCCAGAACTGGAGAACGTCCATGCTCGAGAACGAGCCCGAGGGCGGCGAACTGACCGGTTCACAGCCGGCCGGCGAACCCGCTGCAAGCACCACCGACAGCACCACGGAAGCGGCGCCGACCCGTCGGCGCACCACCCGGCGTCGGGCCGCCCCGCTGAGCCAGCCGGAGCAGGCCGAGGCGCCGGCCGAGGCGCCGACCACCGCCGCGTCGGCGACCGACGAGACGCAGCAGGCCGAGGTGATCGCTCCGGTCGCCGGTGAACTGGACACCGCGCCGAAGACCACCCGCCGCCGGCGCAAGGCCACGCCCGCGAAAGCCGCCGAGGAGCCGGTGGTCGTCACCGGTGCGGAGGAGGCCGGCGCCGAGGTCGTGCCGCCGGTGAAGGCGACCCGTACCCGGCGGAAGAAGGCCGCCGCCCCGGTGGCGGCCGAGCCGCCCGCGGACGTCCCCGCCGAGCAGGCCGCGGCGGCGCCACCGGAGGCCGGGCCGGTCGAGGAGCCCGCCGTCGAGGCGGCGGCGCCCACCGAGCCCACCGCGGCCGACGAGACGCTCGCCGAGGAGGCCCCCGCCGAGGAGACCGAGGAGGCCGCGCCCGCCGCGCCGGCCGTCGCGGTGTCCGGCGCGGAGAGCCGGGCCGGGGAGGTGCCGCCCGGCGTGTCGGTGCCCGGCGGCGAACAGCCGGCGGAGCCGGCCGCGCCGGAGCCGCGTACCCGCCGTCGGCGGGCCGTCATCGCCGCGCCCACGGTGCTCTTCATGGCCCCGCAGCCGGACGAGCTGCCGACCGCGCGGGTGGTCGAGCCGGCCGTCGAGGAACCCGCCGTGGAGGAGCCGGCCGAGACCGGTCGCCGCCGCCGTCGCGGCCGGCGCGAGGTCGAGCCGGTCGAGGTCGAGGTCGAGGTCGAGGTCGAGGAGGAGCCCACCGGCGAGGCCGAGGAGGAGGCCGAGACCGAGGACGAGGACGAGGAGAGCGCCGCCGCGCGGCGCCGGCGTCGTCGGGGCCGTCGGGGCCGCGGTCGTGGCAAGGGCGGCGCGGAGGACAGCGACGAGGACGAGGCCGAGGAGACCGCCGAGGCGGAGGCTGAGGCCGAGGCCGAGGAGGCCGACGAGGAGGAGGGCGAGGGCGACGGGTTGACCCGCCGCCGTCGCCGTCGCCGCCGCCGGGGCGCCGGGGACACCGAGGGGGCCGCCGACGACGGCGTGCCCACGGTCGTCAAGATCCGTGAGCCGCGCAAGGCCGTCGACGAGGTGCAGGGCGTCTCCGGCTCGACCCGGCTGGAGGCCAAGCGCCAGCGCCGCCGGGACGGCCGGGAGCAGCGTCGTACCCGCCCGCCGATCCTCAGCGAGTCGGAGTTCCTGGCCCGCCGGGAGGCGGTCGACCGGGTGATGGCGGTACGCCAGCGCGGCGACCGTACCCAGATCGCGGTCCTGGAGGACGGCGTGCTGGTCGAGCACTACGTCACCCGTAGCTCCTCCGGCACCATGGCCGGCAACGTCTACCTGGGCAAGGTGCAGAACGTCCTGCCGAGCATGGAGGCGGCCTTCGTCGACATCGGGCGCGGCCGCAACGCCGTCCTGTACGCCGGCGAGGTGAACTGGGACACCACCGGCCTGGAGGGGCGGGCCCGCTCGATCGAGCAGGCGCTGCGCTCCGGCGACTCGGTGCTGGTGCAGGTCACCAAGGACCCGATCGGGCACAAGGGCGCCCGGCTGACCAGCCACATCGCGCTCTCCGGTCGGCACCTGGTCTACGTGCCGAACGGCAACGCCTCCGGTATCAGCCGCAAGCTGCCGGACACCGAGCGCAAGCGGCTGCGTGACGTGCTCAAGAAGCTGGTGCCGGACGGCGCCGGCGTGATCGTCCGGACGGCCGCCGAGGGCGCCAGCGAGGACGAGCTCGCCCGCGACGTGAAGCGGCTCCAGGCGCAGTGGGAGGACATCCAGGCCAAGGCGGCCGAGGGTGGCGCCCCGGTGCTGCTCTACGAGGAGCCCGACCTGGTCATCCGGGTGGTCCGGGACCTCTTCAACGAGGACTTCCGCGAGCTGGTCATCGAGGGCGAGCAGTCGTACGACATCGTCGAGTCGTACCTGTCGCACGTCTCGCCGGACCTGGTCGCCCGGCTGCGCCGGCACGTCGGCACCACCGACGTGTTCGCCGAGTACCGGATCGACGAGCAGATCATCAAGGGGCTGGACCGCAAGGTCTTCCTCCCCTCCGGTGGTTCGCTGGTGATCGACCGGACCGAGGCGATGACCGTGGTCGACGTGAACACCGGCAAGTACACCGGCTCCGGGGGCAACCTGGAGGAGACGGTGACCCGGAACAACCTGGAGGCGGCCGAGGAGATCGTCCGCCAGCTCCGGCTGCGCGACATCGGCGGCATCGTCGTGATCGACTTCATCGACATGGTGCTGGAGTCGAACCGTGAGCTGGTGCTCCGCCGGCTGACCGAGTGCCTGGGGCGGGACCGCACCAAGCACCAGGTCACCGAGATCACCTCGCTCGGTCTGGTGCAGATGACCCGCAAGCGGATCGGCGCGGGCCTGCTGGAGGCGTTCAGCGAGCCCTGCGAGTGCTGCAAGGGCCGCGGTCTGATCATCCACACCGAGCCGGTGCCGGAGAAGCCGCGCTCCGGCGGCCCCGGCGCGGGGGAGAAGGTCAAGGCGGTCGCCTCGGCGGTGACCGCGCCCGCCCCGGCGACCGAGCAGTCCGGCACCGCGTCGCGGCGCCGCTCCCGCAAGGCCGCCGCCGCCGCGGAGCGCACGGTGGCGGAGATCACCGAGACCACCGGGAACGCCGAGATCGCCGGGCCCGCCGACGCCGGGACCGACGCCGAGTACCACGACACGATGGGTTACGACCTGTCCCGGTACGAGGCGGAGACGGCGGCCGCGCCGGCCGTCGCCGACGCCCAGGAGGGCGAGTCGGCCCGGCTGGCCGGGGCGGACGACCCGGACGCGCTGGCCGACGCCGACGAGGAGAGCGGCGAGGGCGGCTCCGGCCGGCGCCGGTCCCGCCGGGGCGGCGCCCGACGGCGGACCCGCCCGTGACCGGCTGAGCAGCGCGACGTTTCGCGGGGCCCCTTCCCCGGCAACTGTGCCGGTGGGAGGGGTCCTGTCGCGTCACCGGCCCCGGCTACGATCGGTCACCCCCGGCTAGGAGAAGAAGATGCGTCGCCTGTTCGCCGCCACCGTGGTGACCACCGTCCTGCTGACCGGCGCCGGCTGCACCGGCGACGACGGCCGGCCGGACGGGGCCGGTTCCGCCGGCTCCGGCGCTCCCGTCCCCGCCTCCACCGCCGCGTCGGTGGTCCCGTCCGCCCCGGTCAGCGTCGCCCCGGTGGGGGGCAACGGTCCGCGGGTCTGCGCCGAGGCGGAGCAGGCCTCCTCGGCGGCCGTGCGGAGGTACGTCGAGGAGCTCGGCAAGATGATCGCGGCGGTCGGGGCTAACGACAGCACCGGGGCCGAAACCGCCCGGAAGCGGGCGGAGTCGGCGCTGACCGACTGGCGTTCGGCGCTGCGGCGGCATTCGGCCGAGGCCTCCGACCCGCAGTTGAAGACCCTGCTCACCGACCTCGCCGCGGAAATCGGCCGGCTCGGCACCGACGTCGAGGCGATCGACGAGACCGAGCTGGACCGCCTCCAGCAGCGCCTCGACCAGCTCTGCGGGCGCTGACCGGCGGGCCCGGTTTGGGTACCGGGCCGGTCATGGCGTACTCTTTCCTGCGGCGCACTTTGGTGTGCCGAGTTCCCGCGTGCCCGCGCCGCCGGTGTCACTGCTACCCGGCGAGTTGCCGTGGGAACGACCGCCAGCAGCCTCAACGACAGGGAGTCCGCCTCCGATGTACGCGATCGTCAAGACCGGCGGCAAGCAGTACAAGGTCGCCGAGGGCGACGTGATCGAGGTCGAGAAGCTCGCCGGTGCCCCCGGCGACGCGGTGAAGCTCACCGCGGTGCTCCTCGTCGACGGTGACGACCTGGTGACCGACGCGGCGAAGCTTGCCTCGGTCGCGGTGTCCGGCGAGATCGCCGCGCACACCAAGGGCCCGAAGATCCGGATCCACAAGTTCAAGAACAAGACCGGCTACCACAAGCGCCAGGGTCACCGCCAGCCGTTGACCCAGGTCAAGGTGACCGGCATCTCCAGCGGGAAGTAGGTCGTCCTCCAATGGCTCACAAAAAGGGTGCGTCCAGCTCGCGTAACGGTCGTGACTCCGCGGCCCAGCGACTCGGCGTGAAGCGCTTCGGTGGTCAGGTCGTCAGCGCGGGTGAGATCCTCATCCGTCAGCGTGGCACCAAGTTCCACCCCGGTGACCTGGTCGGCCGCGGCGGAGACGACACGCTCTTCGCGCTGGCCCCCGGTGCGGTCCAGTTCGGCACCAAGCGCGGTCGCAAGACCGTCAGCATCGTGCCGCAGCAGTAATTTCCCGGCGAAGCGGGCCGAGGACCTCGTGTCCCGGCCCGCTTCGTCTTTTCGCACGCGGGGGCGTACCCCGCTGGAAGGATTGGCGTCGTGACGACGTTCGTTGACCGGGTCGTCCTGCACATGCAGGCCGGCGACGGCGGGCACGGCTGTGCCTCGATCCACCGGGAGAAGTTCAAGCCGTTCGGCGGCCCGGACGGGGGCAACGGCGGGCACGGCGGCAGCGTGTCGCTGGTGGTCGATCCGCAGGTGACCACGCTGCTCGACTTCCACTTCCGTCCGCACCTCAAGGCCGAGAACGGCAGGGGCGGGGCCGGCTCGAACCGCGACGGCGCCAACGGCCACGACCTGATCATCAAGGTGCCGAACGGCACCGTGGTGCAGACCCTCGACGGCGAGGTGCTGGCCGACCTGGTCGGCGCGGGCACCACCTTCGAGGCGGCCCGGGGCGGGCGTGGCGGTCGCGGCAACGCGTCGCTGGCCAACGCCCGGCGCAAGGCCCCCGGCTTCGCCGAGCTGGGTGAGCCCGGCGACCGGCTCGACGTGGTGCTGGAGCTCAAGAGCGTCGCCGACGTCGGCCTGGTGGGCTTCCCGTCCGCCGGCAAGTCGTCGCTGATCGCGGTGATCTCCGCGGCCAAGCCGAAGATCGCCGACTACCCGTTCACCACGCTGGTGCCGAACCTCGGCGTGGTCCGGGTCGACAACCACACCTTCACCGTCGCCGACGTGCCGGGCCTGATCCCCGGCGCGGCCACCGGCCGGGGGCTGGGGCTGGAGTTCCTCCGCCACGTCGAGCGCTGCGCCGTGCTGGTGCACGTGGTCGACACCGCGACGCTGGAACCCGGCCGGGACCCGCTGGCCGACATCGACGCCATCGAGTCCGAGCTCACCCAGTACGGCGGCCTCGCCGACCGGCCGCGACTGGTGGCGCTCAACAAGATCGACGTACCGGACGGGCGGGACCTCGCCGAGATCGTCCGGCCGGACCTGGAGGCGCGGGGCTTTCAGGTCTTCGAGATCTCCACGGCCACCCGCGAGGGGCTCAAGGAGCTGATGTTCGCGATGGCGGAGGTGGTCGAGCAGGCCCGCCGCGCCGCGCCGCCGGCCGAGCCGACCCGGATCGTCATCCGCCCGAAGGCGGTCGACGACGCCGGCTTCACCATCGAGGCGGAGGAGGACGGCTCCTTCACCGTGCGCGGCGTGCGGCCCGAGCGCTGGGTCAAGCAGACCAACTTCGAGAACGACGAGGCCATCGGCTTCCTGGCCGACCGGCTGGCCCGCCTCGGCGTCGAGGACAAGCTCGCCAAGGCCGGGGCCAAGCCGGGTGACCTGGTGCGCATCGGCGAGCGGGAGTTCGACTGGCAGCCCACCCTCTACGCCGGGGCCGACTTCGTCCCGGGCAGCCGGGGCACCGACGTCCGGCTGGAGGAGAAGTCGGCCCGGGCGTCGGCGGCGGAGCGGCTCGCCGCCCGTAAGGCCCGCCGGCAGCGCCCCGCCGACGAGGCGGAGGCCGACGGTCTGGACGCCGACGTCTCCGACGACCTGACCGACGACGACCTGACCGACGACGACGACCTCGACTAGCTCGACGCCGGCCGTGTCCGGGTCGACCAGCGGAAACCTCCGCGAAATCGACCCGGCATAGCGTGTGGCGGTGCTGATCGAGTCCCGCCCCGCCACCGATCCGGAGATCGACGCCCTGGTCACCGCCCAGCAACGCGAGCTGCGCGACGCCGACGGCGGCCTGGACGGGCAGGTCACCGTCGTCCACGGCGACATCCGCTACCTGGTGGTCTCCGACGGCGGTCGGGCGGTGGCCTGCGGTGGGATCCAGGCGCTGGACGCCGACACCGGGGAGCTGAAGCGGATGTACGTCCGCCCGGCCCACCGGGGGCGGGGGATCGCCCGGCAGTTGCTCAGCGCGCTGGAGGAGCTGGCCTTCCAGCAGGGGCACTCGGTGCTCCGCCTGGAGACCGGGACGTACCTGCCGGCGGCGATCGGGCTCTACACCTCCTGCGGATACGAGCCGATCCCGGTCTACGGCGAGTACGTCGGCAACCCGTACAGCGTCTGCTTCGCCAAGCGGCTGCCGGTCGCCGCCTGAACCTCCCTCCGACGTCCCGGCCGGGTCAGGGCCGGTCGATCGGGGTGTCCAGCCGCCCCCCGGTGCCCGCGTCGTTGGAGAGCAGCAGCCCGAGCGCGAGCATGCCGAAGCCGAGCAGCAGGTGCAGCCAGTCGTCCGCGTCGTTGAGCGGCACGAAGTTGGCCACGCTCTCCTGCTCGATCGCGAAGCCGTACAGCCAGAGCCCCAGGTAGGCGACGCCGCCACCGGCGAGGAAGAGCCGCGCGCCGGCGACCCGCCGGGCCATCACCAGGCCGGCCAGGCCGAAGAGCAGGTGCAGGGCGTTGTGCAGGATCGACACCTGGAACAGCCCGAGCAGCTTCGCCTCCGAGTGGTGACCGGCGAAGGTCAGGCCCGCGTAGTCCGTGGTGACGCCCGGGACGAAGCCGAGCACGCCGAGCAGCAGGAAGACGGCGGCCACCACCGCGGCGGCCGGCTGGATCCGCGGCCGAGGGCCGGCCGAGCCGCGTCCGCGCACGTCACGTGCCATCGATGTCACCTCCGTGGCTGAGCCGTCCCCGAAGCCGGGCGACCCTCCATTGTGTGACCGAGAGGTGATCCCGCCGCAGAGAAATGGCGAATCAGGCATGGAGTTGGCGACCGGGGGTAGGTGATTGGACACGCCGACGAAACGCCGGCGTGACCCCCAGACGCAGAACCGCGACGAGTTTTTCGAGCGGAAGGGAAACCATGACTCACGATCTCTCATCCACGTCCTCCACGTACGGACAGGGGCAGAGCAACGGCGGTGGCGTGCGCGACCAGGCCCGCCAGGTCGGCTCCGAGGCGGCCAACGCGGGCGGCGCGGTCGCGCAGACCGCCAAGGAGCAGGGCCGCGAGGTGGCCGACGAGGCCAAGCGCCAGGCCCGCAACCTCTACGGCGAGGCCCGCAACCAGCTCGCCGGCCGGACCAGCGAGCAGCAGCGCCGCGCGGCCGGTGGCCTGCGTTCGCTGGCCGAGGAGGTGCGCTCGATGGCACAGAACGGCGGCAGCGCCGGACCGGTCACCGAGCTCGCCCACCAGGCGGCCGACCGGGTGCACGGTGTCGCCGGCTGGCTGGAGGAGCGGGAGCCGGGCGACCTGCTCAACGAGGTGAAGAACTACGCCCGCCGCAACCCGGGCACCTTCCTGGTCGGCGCGGCCCTGCTCGGCGTGGTCGCCGGCCGGCTCACCAAGGGCCTCACGTCGGCCTCCGACGGGCAGAGCGACACCCACGGCCTGTACGGCTCGACCAACGGCTACGACCCGGACCGTACGGCGGTCATCCCGACCCCGCCCGCGCCGCGCGCCGGCTCGGAGACCATCCCGCCGGGCGGCTACCTCGACCCGGCCCCGGGCTACTCCGGCCAGGGTGCGGCCTACCCGGACAGCGGGACCACCACCGGCTACGCCGACCCGGCCGGTGGCGTCGGTCAGCCGCTGCCGCCGGTGACCCAGACCGACCCGCTGCCGGGCGTGCCGTCCAGCGGCACCAACCGTCCGTGAGCGTTCGAGCCATCCGAAGGGAGGCGGCGGCATGAGCACGCCGACGCAGGGGTCCGGACTGGACTCCGGGTACCACCCCGCGGGTGCACCGCACACCGCGGACGAGGTCAGGGGCAGCTCCCTCGGTGAGCTGATGCGGTCGGTCACCACCGACCTGTCCACCCTGATGCGCCAGGAGGTGGAGCTGGCCAAGGCGGAGATCCGCCAGGAGGGCAAGAAGGCGGGCAAGGCCGCCGGTCTCTTCGGCGGCGCCGGTTTCGGCGGCTACATGGTCGCGCTCTTCCTCTCCCTCGCCCTCTGGGCCGGGCTGTCCAACGTGATGGACGCCGGCTGGGCCGCGCTGATCGTCGCCGTCATCTGGGCGGCCATCGCCGGGGTCCTCTACAGCATGGCCAAGAAGAACGCCGAGCGGATTCGCGGCCTCAAGCAGACCAACGACAGCGTGCAGCGGATCCCCGACGCGCTCAAGCCCCACCCGGAGGGAGTCACCCGATGAGCACCGATCCCGACCAGATCCGCCGGGAGATCGAGGCCACCCGCAACAGCCTCAGCACCGACGTGGACGCGCTGGCGTACAAGGTCAGCCCGAGCCGCATCGTCGACGACCGCAAGCAGCGGGTGCGCAGCGCGCTGCAGAATGTGAGGGACAAGGTTATGGGAAGCGCTTCCGACCTGGGCCACGGCGGCAGCCACGCCGCCCACTCGGTGGGTGGGCACGCCTCGTCGGCGGCCTCCACGGTCAGCGACAAGGCGCACTCGGCCGCGTCCGCCGTCAGCGACAAGGCCCACTCGGCGGCGTCCACGGTCGGTGACGCCGCCCAGCGGGCGCCGCAGGTGATCCGGCAGAAGTCCGAGGGCAACCCGCTGGCCGCCGGCCTGATCGCGTTCGGCGCCGGCATGCTGATCTCCTCGCTGATCCCGGCCAGCCGGCGCGAGCAGGAGCTGGCCACCCAGGTCAAGGAGAAGGCCACCGAGCACAGCGGGGCGGTGAAGGAGAAGCTGGGCGAGGTCGCCAACGAGATCAAGGAGGAGCTGCGCGAGCCGGCGCAGCAGGCCACCCAGTCGGTGAAGTCCACCGCCCAGGACGCCGTGCAGGCGGTGAAGGACGACACCAGGTCGGCCGCCTCCGACGTCAAGGACCAGGCGCAGCAGTCCCGCGAACAGGTGCGGAACTGAGCGAGGACCGTCGTACGCCGCAGCTCGCGGCCACTTCCGGCAGCGCCGGACAGTGGCCGCGAGCTGCCGTCTGCGGCCCCGCCGGCGGTGCCGGCCTCCGCTGACTACCCCGCGGGTGTCAACCGGGCGGCCCTTCTCGCGCGCAGGGTGCGTTCGGAGTGGGCGGCGAGGCGGACCCGACCGCCGGCGTAGCGGACGCCGCCGAGCAGGAGGCGTCGGCCGAGGGCCAGCCAGCTGCACGTGCCGCGTTCCAGCAGCCAGAGCGGGGCGGCCAGGGCGGCGGTGCGGGGGAAGACGGCGGCACCGCCGGCCCGTCGCCGGCCACTCTCGGCCAGCGCCACCGTCACCGCGCCCGCCGCGAGCAGCAGCCCGGGCCGGCGGGCCACCAGCGCCGCCGCCACGCCGGGCAGCACCGCCAGCGCGGTGAGCAGCCGCACCGGCTGGGCCAGATCGTCGTACGCCTGGCGGACCCGCTGGCCGCGGAAGTGCGCGGTGGTCGGCGGCAGCCGGCGGACGTACAGCCCGGGCGGGGCGGCCTCGGTGCCGCCGTACGCCCGCACCGTGCGGATCAGCTCCAGGTTCTCGAAGAGCACGTCCGGGTCGTAGCCGCCCATCGCGTCGAAGGTGCTCCGGCGCACCGCCAGGGTGCCCGGGTAGTCCGCGCCCAGCGCCCGGTTGAGCAGGATGCGGCCGGTGTCCCACCAGGCGTGCCAGGGCACCGGGTCGAAGTGGTTCTGCGGCCGGACCAGGTCGGCGGCGTCCAGCAGCCGGTGTACCGCCCGCAGCCCCGCGGCGTCGTAGCGGACGTCGTCGTCGGCGATCACCACGTGCTCGTGCCGGGCCGTCGCGACGCCGGTGAGCACGCCGCGGACCTTGCCGTTGACGCCGCGTACCGCCGGGTCGGGGGCCACGTGCCGGACCGCGCCGCGCCACGCGGCGGCGTGCCGGGCGAAGACCTCCGGCGGGGACCCGTCCACCACGGTCACGTCGACCAGCGTGGCGATCGAGCGCAGGTACCCGGTCAGCTCGGCCAGGCCGGCGTCATCGGACCAGCGCAACGGTAGGACGTACTCGACGGGGAGCCGGGCGGGGTGCACGCCCTGGCCCGCCACGGCGGCCGACCCCGCCGCCGCCGGAGTCGCGGGCCCGGTGGCGCCCGTCCGGGCGGCGGGCGCCGCCGCCTCGCCGCCGCCCGGCCGGGGCCGGGCCGGGGCGCTCACGCCGACTCCGGGCGCCGGTAGACCGACACGTGGTCCCGGCTGTCGTCGGTGAAGGCGGCGCCCGACCAGTCGGCCCATCGGTGCTCCCGTTCCATCCCGGCCAGGCGGGCCATCAGGTCCAGTTCGGCGGGCCACGCGTAGCGGTGGTTGGCGGGCAGCAGCCGCACCCCGTCGTTGCCGAGCCGGATCTTGGTGGTCTCCATCCGCTGCTCGGCCGGGTACAACCGGGCCGCCTCCAGCAGCACCGCGTCCTGGGCCACGTGCACCGGGCGCAGCGCCGTGCCGCCCCGGAACGCGCCGGGGTCCGGCACCCACGCCTCCACCACGAACCGGCCCCCGGGCCGCAGGTGCGCGGCGGCGTTGCCGAAGCAGGCGACCTGGGCGTCCTGGTCCGGCAGCGCGAAGATCGTGTTGAACACGAGCAGCACCAGGGCGAACTCGCCGGGGACCCGGGTGGTGGTGAAGTCGCCGAGCGACACCTCGATCCGCTCACCGCCGGGTTTGGCCCGCAGCCGGGCCGCCATCTCCGCCGACCCCTCGATCCCGGCGACGGTGAGCCCTCGCTCGCGCAGCGGCAGGGCCAGCCGGCCGGTGCCGATGCCGAACTCGCAGACCGGGCCGCCCTCGGCGAGCGCCGCCAGGCGTTCGACCGCCGCCTCGGGGCAGAGGTGGGCGAACGCCACGTCGTAGACCTCGGCGGGGATGTGCCGACCGTACTCGCTCGCGTCGAAGGCCAACGCTGCCTCCCGGGGGATGGGTGTTCGTGGCGGCATGCCCGGAAACCGACCGATCAAACGGGGCGTTTCGACGGGTTCACGCCGGGTAGCGCACGGGATGCGGACGACCATCCCCGGGCGTCCCAGCGGAGGAGACGTGATGACCAGCAACGGAACGAGGTGGGCCCTGCTCGGCGTGACCACCGTGACCGCGGTGGGGGTCGGTCGGCTGGTGGCCCGGCGGCGGCGACGCCACCAGCCGGACCGGCGCAACGGCTGGTACGTGGTGCGGCGCGGGATCACCGTGGACCGCCCGATGGACGCCGTGATCGGATTCTGGACCGACCGGGAGCGGCTGGACCGCGCCCTCGCCGAGTGGGCCACCCTCGAACAGCTCGGCGAGAACCGGTGGCGCTGCGTGGCCAGCGACCCCGTCGGCGGCGGCACCGAGTGGCGGGCCGAGGTCACCGTCGACGGGCCGGGCCGGCTCAGCTGGCGGGTCACCGACGGCCCCGTACCGCAGGAGGGGCACGTCGACCTGACCCCCGCCCCGCAGGACCGGGGCACGGAGATCCGGGCCGAGCTGCGCTACCGCGGCGGCGGGCGGCTGCGCCGGGCGCTCGGGCTGGCCCGGGGCCGCGGCGACGGGCCCGACCTGGCGCTGCGGGACGCGCTGCGGCGGATCAAGTCGCTGATCGAGAGCGGCCAGATGATCGACACCCGGCACGACCCGTCCGGGCGGACCGCGGCGCAGGAGAAGGCGACCGACCCGCTGCGCGAGCGGCTGACGACGGGGGGACGGGCGTGAGGGCGCTCTGCTGGGAAGGCGTCGGCAAGCTGGCGGTGCGGGACGTGCCCGAACCCCGGATCCGCGCCGACGGGGACATCATCGTCAAGGTCCGGGCCAGCAGCGTCTGCGGCTCCGACCTGCACCTGATCAACGGTTACCTGCCGGCGATGCGGGAGGGGGACATCCTCGGCCACGAGTTCATGGGCGAGGTGGTGGAGACCGGGCGCGGCGTGCAGCGGCTGCGCGTCGGCGACCGGGTGGTGGTCGGCTCGGTGGTGGCCTGCGGCGGCTGCTGGTACTGCCGCACCGAGCAGTACTCGCTCTGCGACAACTCGAACCCGCAGCCGGTCCTGCCCGAGAAGCTGTGGGGCCACTCGCCGGCCGGCATCCTCGGCTACTCGCACGCTGCCGGCGGCTACTCCGGCAGCCACGCCGAGTACATCCGGGTGCCGTTCGGCGACGTCGGGGCGTTCAAGATCCCCGACGGGGTGGCCGACGACGCGGCGGTCTTCGCCTCCGACGCCATGCCCACCGGCTGGATGGCCGCCGAATTCTGCGGCCTGAAGGGCGGCGAGGTGGTGGCGGTCTGGGGAGCCGGCGGGGTCGGCCACATGGCCGCCCGCGCCGCCCAGCTGCTCGGCGCCGGCCGGGTGATCGTCATCGACCGGCTGCCGGAGCGGCTCGGCACGGCCGCCGAGCGGCTCGGCGTGGAGACGATCAACTACGCCGAGACCGACGTGCTGGAGGCGCTGCGGGAGATGACCGCCGGCCGGGGCCCGGACGCCTGCATCGAGGCGGTCGGCATGGAGGCGCACGACGTCGGCCCGGTCTACGCGTACGACAAGGCCAAGCAGACCGCCCGGTTGCAGTCCGACCGCCCCACCTCCGTCCGGCAGGCCATCATGGCGTGCCGCAAGGGCGGCACGGTGAGCATCGTCGGCGTCTACGGCGGGCTGGTCGACAAGTTCCCCCTCGGCGCGGCGATGAACAAGGCCCTGGTGCTGCGGATGGGGCAGATGCACGCCCAGCGCTACATCCCGATGCTGCTGGACCGGCTCGCCGGCGGCGAGATGGACCCCGGCTACCTGGCGACCCACCCGATGTCGCTGGAGGAGGGCGTCCGCGGCTACGAGATCTTCGAGAAGAAGGAGGACGCCTGCCTGCGCAGCGTCCTGCATCCGGCGGCGGCCTGACCGGCCCCGCCACCGTGGCCGCCGGGCGGGGGGACAGCGCTCCCGTCCCGGGGGCCGCCGGCGACGCCCGCCGACGACGCGGTACGCGGGTCAGCCGGTCCGGCGGACGTTCTCGATCAGGAAGCCGCTGGGCGGCAGCGTCGGCATCCGGCTCAGGCTCACCGCCAGGTTCTGCGGCGGCACCTCGTACCGCATCTCGGTGGTCAGCAGGGTCACCGCCTGCTTCATCAGCTCGATGGTGAGCCACTCGCCGGCGCAGCGGTGTCCGCCCAGGTGCGGGCCGGCGCCCTGCGGCACGAAACCGTACGGGTCGTCGCGCCAACCGGTGAACCGCTCGGGGCGGAACCGTTCCGGCTCCGGCCAGAGCTCGGGGTGGTGGTTGGTGCCGTACAGGTCGAGCAGCACCCGCCGCCCGCGCGGGAAGTGGTGGCCCTGCCAGTCGAAGGAGCGCCGGACCCGGGCGGCCGCCATCGGGAAGAACGGGTAGTAGCGGCGGACCTCCTGCACGAAGCACCCGGTCGCCTCCTCGTCGGCGCGGACCCGCTCCCGCCAGGCCGGGTGGTCGTGCAGGGCCAGCGCGGCGAAGACCACGAACCGGTCGACGGCGACGGTGGGGCGCAGCACGTTGAGCAGCTCCACCGCGGCGACCCGGCGGGGGAGCAGCCGACCCCGCTCGTCCCGGTGCGCGGCGATCACGTGCAGCGCGCTGCCCTCGGGGGCCGGCAGCGCGCCGGCCCGGGCCCGGCGCACCACGTCGGCGTCCAGCGCTCGCCCCGGCGGCGGCCCAGCAGGCCCCGCCAGTGCCGGGGCCCCAGCGCGGCCGGCGCGTCGATCATCGCGTGCAGGGTGTCGGTGCGCCGGGCGACCTCCCCGTCGGCCAGCGGCACACCCGCCCAGGCGCACACCGCCCGGGTCAGCAGCCGTCCGACCTCGTCGTAGAGCACCACCGGCCCGAGCCGCTCCCAGATCGGGAGCCGGGCCCGCCACTCGTCGGCGAAGAGCTGACCGAGCTGCCGGACGGCGGTCGGCGTCATGATCGACATCAGCATCGCCTTGCGGTGGGCGTGCGCCGAGCCGTCGAGCCCCTGCACGCCGCCGCGGCCGGTGAGGGTGCGCTGACCCCGCTTCGGCGTCGCGTCCTCGCGCTGGAACCGCTCGGGGTCGTAGAAGAGCACCGCGGCGGCCCGGCCGCGCAGGCAGATGGTCGGTTGCAGCAGCAGTCGGGTGGCGAAGATGTCGCTGTCGTAGCGCTCGCACCGGGCGCTGATGAACCGGTACCCCTCGCGGAGGAACGACAGCGAACTCTCCGGGCTGCGGTCGGCGGGGGTGCTGGCCATCGGGCTCTCCCTGACACGGACGACGACGGGCGGCCGAGTTCGTCTACCCGGGCCGGGGCCGCTGAATCCCTCCGGCGCGGGCCGTCGTGCCCCGAGTCGCCGCAGTTCGGGGGGTGTGGGCCAGCGAGCGGGCCGCCGGCTGGCCCCTCCCAGGACGCCGGAAACCTGGTTGTCTCGTCCCGGGGCCGGCAGCGCTGTCCGGCCGCGAGCGACGACGGGGAGGACCGATGGGGGACAACAGGCCACCGCAGTGGCGGCAGCGCCGGGTGATGCAGGGAATCGGTCGGGGCCGGGCCGCCCGCCCCGACGAGCCGTTGATCTCACCGCCCCGGCGGGCGCCCCGGCCGCCCCGCCGCTTCACCGCCCACCTCGGCTTCGAGGCGGACGGGCCCGAGCAGGCCCGCGACCTCGCCGTGACGTACGCGGAGGCGTTGGGCCTGCTCCGGCCGGAGCTGGCGCTCGGCGCGGCCGCCGTCTCCCCGGCCGACGCCTGGCACCGGGCCGAGCGGCTCTTCTGCGGGGCGGTCGGCCCCGACGGCGAGCGCTGCGCGGACGTCGCCGGTCATCCCGGCTTCCACCACGCTCCCGGCCCGGGCGGGCTCGGCTGGGGCGAGGGCGACCGGTGAGCGCCGCCGCCCGCTCAGTCCAGGTCGAACTCGCCGTCCTGGGCGCCGGCGACGAAGGCGTCCCACTCGGCCTGGGTGAAGACCAGCACCGGGCCGTCCGGCTCGGCGGAGTTGCGCATGCCGATCAGATCGTCGACGAAGGCGACCTCGACGGCGCTGTCGGAGCTGTCGCCCTCGGCCCGCTGCCAGACCGCCCGGGACAGGTCGAAATCGCCCTTGGGGTGCTGACCCATTGTTCGTCCTCCATCACCATGCGTTCACGACAGGCCCGTCCCGGGCCCCGTCGGGCAGGATAAGCGGATGCCGAGCCTGACCCGTGTAGAGGCGACCGCGCGTCGCGAGCTGATCACCGTCGAGTCCTACCAGGTGGACCTCGACCTGACCGGTGGCGGCGAGCGGTTCCGCTCGACCGTCACCATCCGGTTCCGGGCCACCGCCGGCGCCGAGACCTTCGCCGAGGTCAAACCCGCCCGACTGCTGGCGGTCCGCCTCAACGACCGCGACCTCGACCCGGCCTCGCTGGTCGACAACCGGCTGCCGCTGACCGGGCTGGCCGAGGAGAACGCGCTCACCGTCACCGCCGAGATGGCCTACTCGAACACCGGCGAGGGGATGCACCGCTTCGTCGACCCGGCCGACGGCGAGACCTACCTCTACGCGATGTCCTTCCTCGACGACGTGCAGCGCCTCTACGCCGCCTTCGACCAGCCCGACCTGAAGGCCCCGGTCACCCTGTCGGTCACCGCCCCGCCGGAGTGGACGGTCGCGGCCAACGGGCAGCTCGCCGCCAGTCCCCGGCCGGGGCGCTGGGAGTTCGCCCCGACCGCCCCGCTGGCCACGTACCTCGTCTCGCTGATCGCCGGCCCCTGGCACGTGCGGCGGGACTCCCACGACGGCATCCCGCTCGGCGTCTACTGCCGGCGCTCCCTCGCCGCCCACCTGGACGCCGACATCGACGAGATCCTCACCGTCACGAAGCAGTGCCTCGACCGCTTCCACCAGCTCTTCGACGAGCGCTACCCGTTCGGCAAGTACGACCAGGCGTTCGTGCCCGAGTTCAACGCCGGCGCGATGGAGAACCCGGGCCTGGTCACCTTCCGGGACGACTACGTCTTCCGCTCGGCGGTCACCGACACCCAGCGCGAGCAGCGGGCCACCACCATCGCCCACGAGATGGCGCACATGTGGTTCGGTGACCTGGTCACCATGCGCTGGTGGGACGACCTGTGGCTCAACGAGTCGTTCGCGGAGTACCTGGGCACCCGGGTCACCGCCGAGGCGACCCGCTTCGAGCGGGCCTGGACGACCTTCGCCATCCGCCGCAAGGCCTGGGGCTACACCGCCGACCAGCGCCCCTCGACCCACCCGGTCGCCCCGGAACAGGTCACCGACGCCGCCGAGGGCCTGCTCAACTTCGACGGCATCTCGTACGCCAAGGGCGCCAGCGTGCTGCGGCAACTGGTCGCCTGGCTCGGCGACGAGACCTTCCTGGCCGGCCTCAACGCCCACTTCGCGGCCCACCGGTTCGGCAACGCCACCCTGGCCGACCTCCTCGCCGCTTTGAGCACCGCGAGCGGCCGGGACCTCACCGACTGGGCGGAGCGCTGGCTGCGCCGAGCCCAGGTCAACACGCTGCGGATGGAGACGGCGGTGGACGCCGACGGCCGCTGGACCACCGCAGCCGTGGTGCAGACCGCTCCGGCGGCGCACCCGGTGCTGCGTCCGCACCGCATCGGCGTCGGCCGGTACGCGGCCGACGGCTCGGCGCGGCGGTTCGACGTGGCTCTCGACCCGGACGCCGACAAGGGCCGCACCGAGCTGACCGAGCTGGTCGGCGAGCAGGCCACCGGCCTGCTGCTGCCCAACGACGGCGACCTGACCTTCGCCAAGATCCGCCTCGACCCCGCGTCCGTGGACGCGGTGCCGATGGTGCTGCCGGGGCTGGACGACCCGCTGGCCCGCGCGCTGCTCTGGGCCGAGGCGCTGGACGCGGCGACCGACGGGGAGCGGCCGGTGGCCGGACTGGTCGGGTTGATCGCGGCGGCACTGCCCGCCGAGACCGAGGTGATCATCGCGGAGCAGGTGCTGACGCTGAGCCGCCGCCTGATCGACCGCTACCTCGACCCGCTGGCCCGGGAGGCCGCCCTGCTCCGGGTCGCCGGGGCCTGCGCCGCGCTGCTCGCCGGGGCGCCGGCCGGCGGGTCGTTGCAGCTCGCCGCGGCGCGGGGCCTGATCGCCGCCAGCACCGACACCGGACTGCTCGCCGGCTGGCTGGCCGGTGCCGGCGTACCGGAAGGGTTGGCGGTCGACGCGGACCTGCGCTGGTCGCTCCTGCTGCGCCTGGTGGTGCTGGGCGCGGCCGGTGAGCCGGAGATCGCCGCCGAGGCGGCCGCCGACCGGAGCGCCACCGGGGCGGAGCGGGCCGCGTGCTGCCGGGCGGCGCTGCCGGACGCCGCCGCGAAGCGGGCCGCCTGGGAGATCGTGACCACCAGCACCGAGTTGTCCAACCGGCTGGTCGAGGCGACCGCCGAGGGCTTCTGGCAGCCCGAACAGGCCGCGCTGACCGCGCCGTACGTCGAGCGGTACTTCGCCGACATGCCGGCCGCGGCGCGGCTGCGTACCGCCTGGGCGGCCGACCAGGTCACCATCCTGGCCTTCCCTCGCTACGCCGTGGCGCAACCCACCCGGGAGCTGGCCGCGGCGCTGCTGGCCCGCGACGACCTCACGCCCGGGCTGCGCCGCTGGGTGAAGGACCTGGACGACGACCTGCGCCGCGCGTTGGTCGCCCGGACGGCGGTGGCCGCCGCGTCCGCCTGACCGGGGCCCGCGGGATGGGACGGTCCGGCGGCCCGCACCAGGGCGCCGGCCGTCCCCGGCCTACGATCGTCGGGTGGAGGAAGACATCCGGCGGATCGGGATCATGGGCGGGACCTTCGACCCGATCCATCACGGGCACCTCGTGGCGGCCAGCGAGGTCGCCGACCGGTTCGGCCTGGACGAGGTCATCTTCGTGCCGACCGGTCAGCCCTGGCAGAAGGCCGACGAGCCGGTCAGCCCCGCCGAGGACCGCTACCTGATGACGGTCATCGCCACCGCCTCCAACCCGCGTTTCCAGGTCAGCCGGGTCGACATCGACCGCGGTGGCCCCACCTACACCGTCGACACCCTGCGCGACCTGCACGCGCTCTACGGCCCGAAGGTGCAGCTGTACTTCATCACCGGCGCCGACGCGCTGGAGCGGATCCTCTCCTGGAAGGACCTGGACGAGATCTTCGAACTGGCCCACTTCATCGGGGTCACCCGGCCCGGGTTCGAGCTCTCCGACAAGCACCTGCCCGCCGACACGGTGAGCCTGGTGCAGGTGCCGGCGATGGCCATCTCGTCCACCGACTGCCGGGCGCGGGTGGCCCGCGGGGAGCCGGTCTGGTACCTCATCCCGGACGGTGTGGTGCAGTACATCGCCAAACGGCGCCTCTACCAGCAGTGAATCCGGCTGATATGCGAGTTTCTGTCCGGGTAATCGACCAGAACTGACAAGTCGTCTCCCCGCCGGGTGTGAGACCCTTGGAGGGTCGCACGGTTGATCGAAGGAGAACGGTGACAGTTTCCGAACGCGCTCACGAGCTGGCGATGGCCGCCGCCCAGGCCGCTGCCGACAAGAAGGCACAGGACATCGTCATCATCGACGTGGGCGACCAGATCGCCATCACCGACGCCTTCCTGGTCGCCTCGGCCCCCAACGAGCGTCAGGTGCTGGCCATCGTCGACGCCATCGAGGAGCGGCTGCTCGAGCTGCCGGAGAAGGCCAAGCCGGTCCGCCGCGAGGGCGAGCGGGGCGGCCGCTGGGTGCTGCTCGACTACGTCGACATCGTGGTGCACGTCCAGCACACCGAGGAGCGCGAGTTCTACGCCCTCGACCGGCTCTGGAAGGACTGCCCGCAGATCCCGTTCGTCGACCGGGACCTCGTCGAGGCCGACGCCTCCGCCGTCGAATGACCCGTCTGATCGTCTGGCGGCACGGCAACACCGACTGGAACGCCGGCGGCCGGGTGCAGGGGCAGACCGACGTCCCGCTCAACGACCTGGGTCGAGAGCAGGCCCGGGGCGCGGCGCCGCTGCTCGCGGCGCTGCGTCCCGACGTCATCGTCGCCTCCGACCTCAGCCGGGCCGCCGACACCGCCGCCGCGCTCGCGCAGCTCACCGGTCTTCCGGTCCGCACCGACCCCCGGCTGCGCGAGCGGTACTTCGGCCGGTGGCAGGGGCTCGCCCTCACCGAGGCCGCCGCCCGCTACCCCGACGAGTACGCGCGCTGGCGGGCCGGTGACCCGGACCCGGGCGCCGAGATCGAGACCCTCGACGACCTGGGCAAGCGGGTCGGGGCGGCGTTCCAGGACGCGGCCGACCTCGCCCCCGGCGGCACCGTGGTGGTGACCACCCACGGCGGCGGGGCCCGGCAGGGCGTCGGCCACCTGCTCGGCTGGGACCACGCCGTGCTGCGCAGCGTCGGGTCGCTCGCCAACTGCCACTGGTCCGACCTGCGGCACGACGACGCCCGGGGCTGGCACCTGCGCGCGCACAATGTCGGCCTGATCACCCAGCCGGCGCTGACCGAGCCGGTCTGAGTCCTCCGGCCCGGGCGTCCGGCCCGGACATCGGCTAGCGTGCCGGGCATGCCCGTCGCGGTCGTCACCGACTCCACCGCCTACCTTCCGCCCGAGCTGGTGCAGGCGCACCGGCTGACCGTGGTGCCGCTGACCGTCGTGCTCAACGGCGCGGAGGGGCTGGAGGGGGTGGAGACCTTCCCCGCCGACGCGACCCGGGTGCTCAGCGGCCGGCGGGTCACCGTCAGCACCTCCCGCCCCGCCCCGGAGCAGTTCGCGCGGACGTACCGCGAGCTGCTGGCGGCCGGCGCGGACGGGGTGGTGTCGGTGCACCTGTCGGCGGAGCTCTCCGGCACGGTCGAGGCGGCACAGCTCGCCGCCGCCGAAGTCGGCGACCGGGTCACGGTGGTCGACAGCCGCGCCACCGGCATGGCCCTGGGCTTTCCGGTGCTCGCCGCCGCCACGGCCGCCGGCTCCGGCGCCGACCTGGCCGGGGTACGCGACGCGGCGCTGGCTGCCGTGGCCCGCACCACCATCTGGTTCTACGTCGACACGCTGGAGTTCCTGCGCCGGGGCGGCCGCATCAACGCCGCCGAGGCGCTGCTCGGCACCGCCTTCTCGGTGAAGCCGATCATGCACATGCCGGACGGGGCGATCGTGCTCCGGGACAAGGTCCGCACCGCCAGCCGGGGCATCGCCCGGCTGGTCGACCTGGCCGTCGAGGCGGCCGGCGAGGACGACGTCGACCTGGCGGTGCACCACCTCGCCGCGCCGCAACGCGCGGAGCAGCTCGTCGAGGCGCTGACCGCCCGGTTCGGCGACCGGCTGCACCAGATCCACGTCACCGAGGCCGGTGCGGTGGTCGCCGCCCACGCCGGGCCCGGTTTGGCCAGCGTGGTCGTCCACCGGCGTTCAGATCCGGCATCCTGAACCCTCGGGCCGGTCGCCGTGCGGCCGGCGGGAACGGGGGCGGCATGTCGTACGTGGTGACCGGCGGTGGCCGCGGGATCGGCCGCGCCGTGGTGGAGCGGCTGCTCGCCGACGGCGGCCCGGTGGTGGTGGTCGAGCGGGATCCGGACGCCCTGGCCTGGTTGCCCGCGCACCCCGCCGCCGACCGGCTGGCCCCGGTCGTCGGTGACGCGGCCGACGAGCGGGTCGCCGGGCGGGCCGCGGACCTGGCCGAGGGCTTCGCGCCGCTGGCCGGCTGGGTCAACAACGCGGCGGTCTTCCGGGACGCCTCCGTGGAGTCCGCGACGGCGGTCGAGGTGTGGGAACTGATCGGCCTCAACCTGCGCCCCGCCGTGGTCGGCGCGGCGACGGCGGTGCGCCGGTTCCTCGCCGCCGGCACCGGTGGCGCCGTCGTCAACGTCTCGTCCCACCAGGCCCGCCGACCGGTGCCGGGCTGCCTGCCGTACGCCACCGCCAAGGCGGCCGTCGAGGGGCTGACCCGGGCGCTGGCCGTCGAGTACGGGCCACGGGGGATCCGGTGCAACGCCGTCGCGCTCGGCTCGATCGTCACCGAACGGCACCTCGCCTTCCTGGCCGAGCGGGAGCCCGCCGAGGCGACGTGGATCGGCACCCAGCTGGCCCGGCTGCACCCGATCGGGCGGCCCGGCCGGGTCGACGAGGTGGCCGACGCGGTGGCGTACCTGCTCTCCGCCACCTTCGTCAACGGCGTGACCCTGCCGATCGACGGCGGGCGGGCGGTGCTCGGCCTGGACCCCGAGGCGCGCTGACCCGGCCTAGCCCCGCTCAACCAGGCCCAACTAGCCGGCCTCTGAACCGGGGATTCCGTTGGGCGACCGCCCAGCCCCGCCCAGCCAGCGGCCCTCGGGCCGCCAGGGGGGAGGCCCTGGCGGCGGGGACACAGGACCGGTGACCTGACTGACGGGGTCCGGTGGTCCCCGCTCACTCCTGCCGGCTCGCCGGTGATCGGCCTTCCATGCGGACCTGGACAGGAAGAAGCGCCGCCCCCCGGGTGGGAACGGCGCTGCTGAACGGCGGGAACCTAGGCTGGTCTGCCTCAGTCGTCCTCGCGCATGATCTGGTCGAACTCCTGCGGCGTGATCATGCCCAGGCGGAGCATCCGGGCGTGCGCCGCGAACTTGCCAGCCTTCTTGTGGACGGGCAACTGCCCCGGCGTCGCCAGCCCGGCGCGGACCATCATCGCCTCGAACTCGTACCTGACTTCCTTCGGGTTCCCCATATCCATCCGATGATCATGGCCGATTCAGGGCTTCAACACATCCCACAGACGGTCAACTGGCCGCCTCTCTGCATGAAGAAGACTCAACACCGTGGCGGATGGAGGTGACCTGGGTCTAGGGCAGTAAGGCCGTCACCGTCATGGTGCCGAATGCCAAGATCAAGTCGAGCCGTTGGCGCTGTGGCCGACGCCGTGTCGTGTCTGCCCTCCGCCACCTTCGTGAACGGGGCGACCCTGAGGGTCGAGCGAGGGTGAGGGATGCTTGGCCTGGACCCGCGGCCCGCTGACCCGCGCCTAGCACAACCGCGCATGATCAGGCGGTTGTCCACAGGGCGACGGCTCGTCCACAGCCGACGATGATCGGGCGGCGACGGGGCCGGGTCCCACCTAGGTTCGCCTCGTGTCAGACGACGAGGAGACGATGGTGCGCCGGCGGCTCTTCCGCCTGGTCGAGGCGGTGTGGCCGGAGGGCGGGGCGGAGCCGTTGCCTTCCGCTCCGTCGCCACTCGCCGCTCCGTCGCCGCATGCCGCTCCGTCGCCGCACACCGCTCCGTCGCCGCACTCCGGCCGGGCCGTCGACGCGACGTCACGGCCGGGGGCCGGCGAGGCGGCGCCCACCTCGGCGGGGTCGCTGCTGCCGGGGCCCGGCGCCTTCGACCCGGGCCGCCGTGGAGTGCGTGCCCTGGCCGCCGTCGCGGTGGTCGTGGTGCTCGGTGCCGGGTTCTGGGCCTGGCGGTCCCGGCCCCAGGCGGAACCGGTGGCCCCCGCCTCGGCGGTCTCGATGGCCGGGCCGTCCACCGCGGCGCAGGCGGCCACGACGCCGGGCGGCGAGCTGGTGGTCGCGGTCGCCGGCAAGGTCCGCCGCCCCGGGCTGGTCCGGGTGCCCGCCGGCGCGCGGGTCGCCGACGCGGTGCAGGCGGCCGGTGGGGCGCTGCCCGGGGTCGACGTGGCGCTGCTCAACCCCGCCCGGAAGGTGGCCGACGGCGATCTGATCCTGGTCGGTGTCGCCGCGCCGCCCGGCCAACCCGCTGCGCCCGGCGGTCCGCCGGCCGTCGGCGGGGCACCCGGGCCGGGTGGCCTGCTCAACCTGAACACCGCGACGCTGGCGCAGCTCGACGCCCTTCCCGGCGTGGGTCCGGTGCTCGCCCAACGCATCCTGACCCACCGCGACCAGCAGGGCGGCTTCCGGTCGGTCGGCGATCTGCGCCAGGTCGACGGCATCGGCGACGCCCGGTACGAACAGCTGAAGGACCTGGTGACGGTGTGAGGCGGGCAGTCGCGCCGGACGGGCCCGGCAGCCAGCCCACCGAGGACGTTCCCGACCTGCGGTTGGCCGGGCTGGCGGTGGCGGCCTGGCTGGCCGCGCTGGCCTGCCTGCACCTCACCGCCCCGGTCGCCGCGCTGCTCGCGGCCGTCGCCGCGGGGCTCGCCGGGTTGCTCGGCGCGCACCTGCTCGGGATCCTCGGCCGACCCGCCGCCCCGACCCGCCGGTACGGCTGGATCGTCGCGGCGGTGCTGATCGGCGTGGTCTGCGGCGCCAGCGCCACCGCCGCCCGGCTGCACGTCCGGGACGCGGCCCCGCTGCGCGGCCTCGTCGACGAGCGGGCCCGGGTCACCGCCGAGATCGTCGTGCGCGACGATCCCCGCCCGGTGCGGGGCGTGCCCGGTCGTCCCACGACCCTGCTGGTCGCGGCCGAGCTGGTCCGGCTCACCGGCCCGGACGGCCGGCGGGTCGGCGGACCGGTCCGGGTGCTGGTGCTCGCCACCGACCCGGCCTGGCGGGGCCGGCTGCCGGGGCAGCGGCTCACCGCCGAGGGCCGGCTGACCGCGCCGCGCGGCGGCGACCTCACCGCCGCGGTGCTGACCGTGGCGGGCCCGCCGGTGCCGCACGGGCCTCCGCCGTGGCTCCAGCGGGCCGCCGGCACGCTCCGTGCGGGGTTGCAACGGGCCTGCGCGCCGCTGCCCGACGAGCAGGGTGGTCTGCTGCCCGGCCTCGTGGTCGGCGACACCAGCCGGCTGCCGGCGACGGTCGAGGAGGACTTCCGGGCCACCGGGATGACCCACCTCAACGCGGTCTCCGGGTCCAACGTCGCCATCGTGGTGGGTGCGGTGCTGCTGCTGGCCCGCTGGGCGCGGGCCGGTCCGCGGGCCGCCGCCCTGCTCTGCGTACTGGCGCTGGTCGGCTTCGTGGTCCTGGTCCGTCCGTCGCCGAGCGTGGTGCGGGCCGCCGCGATGGGCGCGATCGGGCTGGCGGCGCTCGCCGCCGGGCGCGGCCGGGCGGCGTTGCCCGCGCTGGGCGCGGCGGTGACCGTCCTGGTGCTGGTCGACCCGGAGTTGGCCGGAGATCCCGGCTTCGCGCTCTCCGTGCTGGCCACCGGCGGTCTGCTGTTGCTGGCGCCGGGGTGGCGGGACGCGCTGCGGCGGCGGCGCGTACCGGTGGGGCTGGCGGAGGCGTTGGCCGTCCCGGCGGCGGCGCAGCTCGCCTGCGCACCCGTGGTCGCCGGCCTCTCCGGGACGGTCAGCCTGGTCGCCGTACCGGCGAACCTGCTGGCCGTGCCGGCCATCGCGCCCGCCACGGTGCTCGGTGTGGCGGCGGCGGCCGTCTCCCCGGTCTGGCCGGCTGGTGCCGAGTTCGCCGCCTGGCTGGCGAGCTGGCCGGCGTGGTGGCTGGTGACGGTGGCCCGGGTCGGCGCGCGCCTGCCGGCGGGCACCGTGCCCTGGCCGGGTGGGGTGCCGGGCGCACTGCTGCTGGCCGGGCTGACCGTGGCGCTGCTGGTCGCCGCCCGCCGTCCGGTGGTCCGCCGCCTGGTGGCGGTCGGCACCGTCGCGGTGGTCGTCGGCACGCTGCCGGTCCGGCTGGTCGCCAGCGGCTGGCCGCCGCCCGGCTGGGTGCTGGTGGGCTGCGCGGTGGGCCAGGGGGACGCCCTGGTGCTGCCGGTGTCGGCCGGTCGCGCGGTGGTGGTCGACGCCGGCCCGGAGCCCTCCGCCGTGGACGGCTGCCTGCGCCGGCTGGGCGTACGGGAGGTCACGCTGCTGGTGGTGAGCCACTTCCACGTCGACCACGTCGGCGGGGTGGCCGGGGTGTTCCGGGGTCGGCGGGTGGCGGCCGTGCTCACCCCGGCGCTCACCGAGCCGGCGACCGGACGGGAGTTGGTCACCGGGGTGGCGGCCGGGGTGGCCGAGGCGCGACCGGCGACGGCCGGCTGGTCGTACCGCGCCGGTGGGGTGGAGTTGGCCGTCGTCGGGCCGCCGTACCCGATGCGGGGCACCCGGTCCGACCCGAACAACAACTCGGTGGTGCTCCGGGCCGTGGTGGCGGGGGTGCGCATGCTGCTCGCCGGGGACGCCGAGACCGAGGAGCAGCGCGCCCTGCTCGACCGGCTCCCGCCCGACGCGCTCCGCGCCGAGGTGCTGAAGGTGGCCCACCACGGCAGCGCCTACCAGGATCCCGCGTTCCTCGACGCGGTGCGGCCGGCCGTCGCGGTGGTGCCGGTCGGCGCCGGCAACGACTACGGGCACCCGAGCCCGTCCATCCTGGCCCGGCTGTCCCGCGGCGGCGCCCGGGTGCTGCGGACCGACACCGACGGGGACGTGGCCGTGGTGACCGGGCGGCACGGGCTGGCCGTGGTGGCCCGGGGCCAGGCGCCCGGACGGCGCTGAGCGGACACCCCGGATCGATCCAAATTACTCCATTAGGCGGCGCAATCTCGATAAATGTCTGGATTTGCGCTGACTGCGGGGTGCGCCGTCACAGCCGCCGATGACCAGGCACGATCCCGCAGTGGACCGTGCCAAGATGGGCGACGTGACCGCCGCCAGCCTCGCCCCCATTCTGCTCGTCCTCGGCGACGAGGAGTTGCTCGCCACGCGTGCGGTGACCGAGGCGGTGGCGACGGTGCGCGGCGTCGACCCGAACGTGGACGTGCGGGAGTACCAGGCCGGGCAGCTCACCGTCGGCGAGATCGCCGAGATGCTCAGCCCGTCCCTCTTCGGCGGGCGGCGGGTGCTCGTGCTCCGCGCCGCGCAGGACGCCCGCAAGGACCTGGTGACCGCGCTGCTGGCGTACGCGAAGAATCCCGACCCGGACGTACAGCTGGTGGTGCTGCACGTGGGTGGCGCCAAGGGCAAGGCGTTCGCCGACGGCCTGAAGGCGGCCGGCGCCACCGTGGTGCCGGCGGCGAAGCTCAAGGGGCACCGGGAACGGGTCGCCTTCGTTCGCGACGAGATCCGCCGGGGCGGGGGGAAGTGCGGCGACGACGCGGCCGAGGCGTTGATCGCCGCGGTCGGCACCGACCTGCGGGAACTCGCCGCCGCCTGCTCCCAGCTCATCGCCGACACCGACGGGCGGATCGGCGCCGACACGGTGGCCCGCTACTACCGGGGACGGGTCGAGGTGACCGGCTTCACGGTCGCCGACGCGACCATGATCGGCGACGTCCCGGCGGCGTTGGAGGCGTTGCGCTGGGCCCTGCACGTCGGGGTGGATCCGGTGCCGATCGCCGACGCCCTCGCCGACGGGGTGCGCACGGTCGCCCGGGTCGCCGCGGCCGGCCGGGGCGACCCGTACCAGCTGGCCAGCACGCTCGGCATGCCGGCCTGGAAGATCAAGAACGCCCAGCAGCGGGCCCGGGGCTGGACCCCGGAAGGTCTGGTCGAGGCGATGCGGGCCGCCGCCGAGTGCAACGCGGCAGTCAAGGGCGGCGCGGACGACCGGGCGTACGCGTTGGAGAAGGCGGTCTTCTCGGTCGCGGCCGCCCGGCGGGGCGGCGCCCGGTGACCGGACCCACCCGTACGGCGTGGAGCACCGTGCCGAGCGAGGAGGAGCGGTATCGGCCGCTCTACGCCCGGGCGCTGGGGCTGCGCTTCGTCAACCCGGGTGGGGTGCTCTGCTTCCTCTTCTTCGAGGGCGCCGTGGCGCTCGCCGCGCTGCTCGCCCTGGCCGAGCTGGTGAGCTGGTGGACCGTGGTCGTGCTGCCCGTCGCCGTGGCCGCGATGGTCAAGCTCAACGACGTGGTGGCCGAGTGGGTGGTCCGCTCGGCGGCGCTGGTGCCGGAGCAGGAGCGGGACCGGTTCCGGCGGCAGATGGAGCCGGTGGTCGGACGGGCCCGGGTGCCCCGGACCGTGCCCGGTGTGGTGGTTGCCACCGAGCCGCCGCGCGTCCCGGCATGGGAGCGGCAGCAGGCGCGAGGGCCGTCGGAACCGCGCCGGCCCGCCGGCCCGGACGGCCGCCCCGCCGACCGCCCCTGACCCGATCCACCCCGACCCGGCCTGCGGTCGAGGCGTGACGGGTGCGTCCGAGCGCCGGGCGCCGCACCGCCTGCGGCCCCCGCACGCCGCGCCGCCTGCGACCGCGCCGCCTTCCATGATCACGCTGGATCCGCGCCCCGCCATCCGAGATCACGCTAAATCCAGGAAGTAGTGGCTTCCCCGCGGGTCCGAGGCCACTACTTCCTGGATCCAGCGCGATCTTGGCGGGTGGCACCGCGGCGGGGCGCGGGTGGTCGGATGCGGCGTGGTGTGTCCGGGCGCGCCAGTACCAGCGCCAGCGCCAGCGCCAGTACCAGCGCCAGCGCCAGTACCAGCGCCAGCGCCAGTACCAGCGCCAGCGCCAGCGCCAGTACCAGCACCAGCGCCGGTACCAGCACCAGCGCCAAGGGGCGCCAGTGCGGCGGCGGGCGCGGGGCGGGGACCCGTCCAGCGCCGAAGGTGGACAGGCTGAAGCCCCGGGCGTCGGCCCGGGGCTTCAGGTTAGGTCTGTGGTCGCTCAGGTCAGACCGAGAGCGAGCCGACGCGCTTGGCGATCGCCGACTTCCGGTTGGCCGCCTGGTTGGCGTGGATGACGCCCTTGCTGGCGGCCTTGTCCAGCTTACGGGCGGCGTCACGCATGAGAACGGTGGCCTTCTCGGCGTCACCGGCCTCCGCAGCCTCGTTGAACTTCCGGATGGCGGTCTTCAGCGACGACTTGACCGACTTGTTACGCAGCCGGCGCTTCTCGTTCTGCCGGTTGCGCTTGATCTGGGACTTGATGTTCGCCACGCGACAGCCTCGTCTTGATAGCTCGGTTTGGTCTGCTTCCGCGCGCGACGAGCAGGGTTCATCGCTGCGCGAAGAGCCAGGTTACCAGGTCGGCCGGGACGAGCCAAAACGGCTCGGCCCCGGCCCGCCGGGCGAGCGCCGGCCCACCGCTGAACCGGTGGTGCGCCGCACCCTCAGGAGAGACCGAGGGTACGGGTGGCTCGGCGCCTCGACGGCCGCCCACCACTCCGGCGCTGCCGGCCGGCGCCCGGCCCGAGGTCTGCCAGACTGCGAAGCCATGAGGACCGACGACTTCTGGCAGTTGATCGACCGCGCGCGGGCCGGCGGCGGGGGCGAGCCGGGCGCGGTCGCCGCCCGGGCCGTCGCCCTGCTCGCCGAGCGCGATCCGGAGGACATCGTCGGGTACGCCCACCACCAGGCCCGGGTGCTCGCCGCCTCGCACAAGGCGGATCTGTGGGGAGCGGCGTACCTGATCAACGGCGGCGTCTCCGACGACGGTTTCCACAGCTTCCGGGGCTGGCTGATGACCCAGGGGCGGGAGGTCTTCGCCCGCGCGGTCGCCGCCCCGGACTCCCTGGCCGAGCTGCCCCGGGTGCGTGCCGCCGCGCTCAGCGGCGAGGAGTTCTCCGCGGCGGAGATGCTGGCGGTGCCGTGGGACGCGTACCGGAAGGCCACCGCGACCGAGCTGCCCGGTGACCGCGACCCGGTGCCCGTGCCGGACCTCAACGACCTGTGGGACTTCGACGACGAGGGTGAGGCCCGGCGGCGGCTGCCGAAGTTGGCGGCGCTCTTCGTGGAGCCACCCGAGGAGTGAGCCCGGGGGGAGTGCGTCCGGGGCGGGTCGCGGCACCCGAGGAGTGATCGGACCGTGTCCGGAGCGACGTGGGAGCATAGAGGGGGCCGGCGTCGCGCCGGCCCGCTCGCTCACCTCAGCCGACCAGAACGGACCGCTGTGCCACCGACGCTCGATCCCGGCGCTCACGCTCCTGGTGCCACCGACCCGGCGCGCATCAGGAACTTCGGCATCATCGCCCACATCGACCACGGCAAGTCGACCCTGGCCGACCGGATGTTGCAGCTCACCGGCGTGGTCGACCCCCGGCAGATGCGGGCGCAGTACCTCGACCGGATGGACATCGAGCGCGAGCGCGGCATCACCATCAAGAGCCAGGCCGTCCGGATGCCGTGGACCATTCGCGAGGGCGACCGCACCGGCGAGCAGGCCGTGCTCAACATGATCGACACCCCGGGCCACGTCGACTTCACCTACGAGGTCTCCCGCTCGCTGGCCGCCTGCGAGGGCGCGGTCCTGCTGGTCGACGCCGCGCAGGGCATCGAGGCGCAGACGCTGGCCAACCTCTACCTCGCGCTCGAGAACGACCTGCGCATCATCCCGGTGCTCAACAAGATCGACCTGCCGGCGGCGCAGCCGGAGAAGTACGCCGAGGAACTGGCCCACCTGATCGGCGGGGACCCGGCCGACTGCATCCGGGTCTCCGGCAAGACCGGCGAGGGCGTGCCGCACCTGCTCGACGAGATCGTCCGGCAGTTCGTCCCGCCGGTCGGCGAGGCGGACGAGCCCGCCCGGGCCATGATCTTCGACTCGGTGTACGACGTGTACCGGGGCGTGGTCACCTACGTCCGGGTGATCGACGGCCGGATCAGCGCGCGCGACCGGATCAAGATGATGTCCACCGGCGCCGTGCACGAGCTGCTGGAGATCGGCGTCATCTCGCCGGAGATGGTGAAGGCCGACGCGCTCGGTGTCGGTGAGGTGGGCTACCTGATCACCGGTGTGAAGGACGTCCGCCAGTCCCGGGTCGGTGACACGGTCACCATCAACTCGCGGCCGGCGAAGGAGGCCCTGGGCGGCTACAAGGACCCGAAGCCGATGGTCTACTCCGGGCTGTACCCGATCGACGGCTCCGACTACCCCAACCTGCGTGAGGCGCTGGACAAGCTCAAGCTCAACGACGCCGCGCTCGACTACGAGCCGGAGACCTCGGGGGCGCTCGGCTTCGGCTTCCGCTGCGGCTTCCTCGGCCTGCTGCACCTGGAGATCATCCGGGAGCGGCTGGAGCGGGAGTACAACCTCGATCTGATCTCCACCGCGCCGAACGTGGTCTACCGGGCCATCACGGAGGACGGTCAGGAGATCGTCGTGACCAACCCGAGCGAGTACCCGACCGGCAAGATCGCCGAGGTGTTCGAGCCGGTCGTGCGGGCCACCGTGCTGACCCCGAACGACTACGTCGGCGCGGTGATGGAGCTCTGCCAGGGCCGCCGGGGCACCCTGATCGGCATGGACTACCTCTCCGCCGACCGGGTGGAGCTGCGCTACACGCTTCCCCTCGCGGAGATCATCTTCGACTTCTTCGACCAGTTGAAGAGCCGGACCAAGGGCTACGCCTCGCTGGACTACGAGCCCTCCGGCGAGCAGGCGTCCGACCTGGTGAAGGTCGACATCCTGCTGCACGGCGAGCCGGTGGACGCGTTCAGCGCGATCGTGCACAAGGACAAGGCGTACAACTACGGGGTCACGATCGCCGCGAAGCTGCGCAACCTGATCCCGCGCCAGCAGTTCGAGGTGCCGATCCAGGCCGCCATCGGCAGCCGGGTCATCGCCCGGGAGACCATCCGCGCCATCCGCAAGGACGTGCTCGCCAAGTGCTACGGCGGTGACATCAGCCGTAAGCGCAAGCTGCTGGAGAAGCAGAAGGAAGGCAAGAAGCGGATGAAGATGGTCGGCCGGGTGGAGGTCCCGCAGGAGGCCTTCATCGCCGCGCTCTCCTCCGACGGCGACGCCAAGGCGCCCGGCAAGAAGTAGTTCCTCCACCGCCACGACGAAACGGCCGGCGCCCCGTACCCACGGGACGCCGGCCGTTCGCCGTGCGCGCTCCCAACGGTCGTACGGATGAATTTCCCCGGTGTTCGGCGGGCCGTCGCCCGGCGCTCGCGTACCCGCCTGAGCTGCGCGGACGCCCCGACGGGCAGCAACCGACGCGATATCGGAGCATCGACGTCGGACGACAGCGATGGTGATGAGTCGGTTTGGATTTTCGGCGGTTCGGGCATCTACCGGTCACGACAGGAACCACACACATCGTGTGACTCATCTTGAGGAGGAGGGCGACCGTGGAGCTCACCGTTTGGGGCATCATCACCGCCATCGTTGTTGGTCTCATCGTCGGCGCTCTGGGCCGCCTGGTCGTGCCGGGCCGCCAGAACATGCCGATCTGGCTGCACATGCTGATCGGCGTCGGCGCCGCGCTGCTCGGTACCGTCCTCGCCCGGGCGGTGGGCATCGCCACCGAGACCGCCGGTATCGACTGGGGCGAGCTGCTGGTCCAGGTCGTGCTCGCGGCCATCGCCGTGGCCCTGGTGGCCGGTGTGGGTCGTCGCCGCAGCGTCACCCACCGGTAATCGCCGCACCGCACGCTCAGCGGGCGCTCGTTCCCCTCGGGGGGCGGGCGCCCGCTCGCGTCCGCCCCGCTCCGGGCGGTTGGGAGGAGTATCCCCGATCGTTCCCGAAGTCGGTTTGGACCTTCCCGGGTACGGGAATCTATCGATCACGACAGCAACCACACATCGTGTGACATACCTACCTGAAGGAGGACGGTCGTGGAGCTCACCGTCTGGGGCATCATCACCGCCATCGTCGTTGGTCTCATCGTCGGCGCTCTGGGCCGCCTGGTCGTGCCGGGCCGCCAGAACATGCCGATCTGGCTGCACATGCTGATCGGCGTCGGCGCCGCGCTGCTCGGTACCGTCCTCGCCCGGGCGGTGGGCATCGCCACCGAGACCGCCGGTATCGACTGGGGCGAGCTGCTGGTCCAGGTCGTGCTCGCGGCCATCGCCGTGGCCCTGGTGGCCGGGGTGGGTCGTCGCCGCAGCGTCACCCACCGGTAGTTCGCGCCAACTCGCTTCCCGCGGGCGTCCGACCCTCAGGGGTCGGGCGCCCGCTCGTGTCCGCCCCGAGCGCTGCTCACCGGCTCCGCCGTCCCCGCGCCACGCGCCCTCGGCTGCGATACGGTCGCCTCGCCCCGACGCCCCCCTGTCGTAAAGGAATTTTTCCTACTAGGGTGCGGCAGAGAAGGTTAGTGCCAGACGGGCGCGAGGGAGATATGGCGTGAACAGGTGGAAGCGGCTGGCCCCGGTCACCGCCGTCGTGGCCTCGGCCGCGATGGTGCTCACCGGGTGCGGTGGCTCCGGCGACGACGAAGCCGCCGACAAGAGCAAGCTGACGGTCTGGATGATGGGCGAGGGGAGCGACGCCCAGACGAAGTTCCTCGACGGCGTCGAGACCGAGTTCCGGCAGAAGCACCCCGACACCGACGTGGTGGTCCAGTACATCCCCTGGCTGGAGGCGCCGAAGAAGTTCCAGGCGGCGCTCGCCGGCGGTGAGGGCCCGGACGTCACCGAGCTGGGCAACACCGAGACCCAGGGCTGGGCGGCCCAGGAGGCGCTCGCCGACGTCACGCAGAAGATGTCCGGCTGGGCGGAGAGCAAGGACATCCTGCCGGACCTGGTGAAGAACGCCCAGCTCGACGGCAAGCAGTACGGCGTCCCCTGGTACGCCGGCGTCCGCGGCATCTACTACCGCACCGACTGGTTCGCCGAGGCCGGCGTGAAGACGCCGACGAACTGGGAGGAACTGGTCGCCGCCGCCAAGGCCGTGCAGGCCAAGAAGCCGGGCACCTACGGCATCGCGCTGCCGGGCAACTCCGAGCTGCCCTTCTACTCGTTCCTCTGGGGCGCCGGCGGCGAGATCGCCACCAACCAGGGCGGCACCTGGAAGTCCGGCTACACCAGCCCGGAGGCGCAGAAGGCGGTCAAGTTCTGGACCGACATGGTCACCGTGCACAAGGTCGCCCCGCCGGCCGCCGCCGGCTGGAACGAGATCGACGCCCGCACCCAGTTCGCCACCGGCAAGGCCGCGATGGCCTTCGCCGGCAGCTGGCAGGGCGGCGCCATCAAGAAGGACAACCCCGACATCGAGAAGGTCTGGGGCACCTTCCCCATCCCCGGCCCGGACGGCAAGCCGGCCCCGGCCTTCGCCGGAGGCTCGGACATCGCCCTGTGGAAGGACAGCAAGAAGCAGGACCTGGCGTGGGACTACCTCACCGTCCTGCTGAACAAGAAGAACGCCAAGACCTTCGCCAGCAGCCTGAACTTCTTCCCGGTCTACTCCGACCTGGTCAGCGGCGGCGAGTACGCCAACGACAAGATCATGGCGGCGTTCGCCACCACCCTGCAGAACACCAAGGTCACCCCGCTGACTCCGAAGTGGGTGGAGGTCAGCCGCACCAAGACGGTGACCCAGGCGATGAACAGCTCGGTCATCAAGGGTCAGAAGACGGTCGAGCAGGCCACCGCCGACGCGGCGGCCGAGATGGAAAGCATTCTCAACGCCAAGTGAGCACCCTGACCAAGGCCACCGGGACGGCCGCCGCGCGGGAGACCCCCGCGCGGCGGCGGTCCCGCGTGGACCGCCTTCCGTACCTGCTCCTGCTGCCGTGCCTGCTGGTCATCGGGGTGCTGCTGCTCTGGCCGCTCGGCCAGGTGGTGGCGATGTCGTTCTACAAGCTGGACAGCGTCCGGCAGTTGCGCGGCGACCGCGAGTGGCCGTGGGTGGGGCTGGCCAACTACACCCAGATCCTCGGCGATCCGTTCTTCCGTACGGTGCTGCGCAACACGGTGCTCTTCGCCGCGGCGAACGTGGTGCTGACGATGATCCTGGGCACCCTGGTCGGGCTGCTGCTCAACCGGTTGGGCCGGAAGATGGCCACCTTCGTCGCCAGCTGCGTGATGCTCGCCTGGGCCACCCCCGCGCTCACCGGCACGATCGTCTGGAAGTGGATCTTCGACGACACCAGCGGCCTGGTCACCTGGCTGTTCAACGCGCTACCGGACGGGCTGTCGACCGCGCTCTTCGGGCGCAGCGACTGGACCGGGTACGGCTGGTTCAACTCGCCGCTGCTCTTCTTCGCCATCCTCACCCTGGTGGTGGTCTGGCACTCGTTCCCGTTCATCGCGGTGAGCGTGCTCGCCGGGCTCAAGAGCGTGCCGAGCGAACTGCACGAGGCGGCCCGGGTCGACGGGGCCGGCCCGTGGAAGGTCTTCTGGCGGATCACCTTCCCGCTGCTCCGGCCGGTCTTCGGGATCCTGATCGTGCTCTCCACGATCTGGGACTTCAAGGTCTTCACCCAGCAGTTCGTGCTGGCCGGCGGCACCCAGGACCGGCCGACGTTCATGCTCTCCATCTACTCGTACGCCGAGGCCTTCTCGCCGCCCCCCAAGTACGGCGTGGGCTCGGCCATCGCGGTCATCCTCACGCTCATCCTGCTGGTGGTGACCGGTCTCTACGTCCGCATGGTGCTCAAACAGGAGGACGAGTCGTGAAGAAGATCGCCCTCAACGGCGCGGGCCTGCTGGTGGCCCTCTTCGCGGCGTTCCCGGTCTACTGGATGATCGCCACGTCGCTGAAGCCGAACCAGGAGATCTTCTCGGCGACACCCCGCCCGGTGCCGGCGGAGCCGACCCTGGCGCACTACCGGGAGATCCTCACCGGCAACCTGATCCCCGGCGTGACCTTCGCCGACTTCTTCCTCAACAGCGTCCTCGTCGCGGTGAGCACGGTGCTGCTCAGCGGCCTGGTGGCGCTGCTGGCCGCCACCGCGGTGGCCCGGTTCCGGTTCCGGCTGCGGACCAGCTTCCTGATCATGCTGCTGGTGGTGCAGATGATTCCGCTGGAGGCGCTGGTCATCCCGCTCTTCCTGATGATCCAGCGGCTCGGCCTGTACAACACCCTGCCCAGCCTGATCCTGACCTACCTGGGCTTCTCCCTGCCCTTCGCGGTCTGGATGCTGCGCGGCTTCGTCGCCGCCGTGCCCAAGGAGCTGGAGGAGGCGGCCGCGATCGACGGGGCCAGCCGCGCCCAGACCTTCCGGCGGATCCTCTTCCCGCTGGTCGCGCCCGGCCTGGTGGCGACGAGCATCTTCTCGTTCATCACCGCCTGGAACGAGCTCATCTTCGCGTTGACCTTCGTCAACGACCAGGACCGGTACACCCTGCCGGTGGCGATGACCTTCTTCTTCGGGCGGGACGACACCGCCTGGGGGCCGGTGATGGCGGCCTCGACGCTGTTCACCCTGCCGGTGATCATCTTCTTCCTGCTGGTGCAGCGCCGGATGGTCTCCGGTCTGGTGGCCGGCGCCGTCAAGGGCTGAGGCGCGGCGAGGGTCCCGCGTCGACGCCGGCGGCGGGGCCCGCACCGCGAGCCCGCCGCAAGATCCACAGGACGCCGACGCCCTGCGCGGCGACTAGGCTGACCGCCATGACGGGCAGGGTGGCGGCGGTGAACCTCGGCGTGGTGACCGAGGCGGAGTGGGCGGGCGACGCGAGCGGCCGCAGCGGCATCGACAAGCGGCCGGTCGACGGCCCGGTGCTGCTGCGCGTGGACGGTGTCGCCGGGGACTTCATCGGCGAGCGCGCCCACCACGGCGGTCCCGACCAGGCGGTCTACGCCTACGCCGAGGAGGACGCCCAGTGGTGGGCCGACGAGCTGGGCCGGGGCATCCGGCCCGGCGGCTTCGGCGAGAACCTGACCACCTGGGCGGTGGACGTGACCGGCGCGGTGATCGGCGAGCAGTGGGCGGTCGGTTCCGCGGTGCTCCAGGTGACCAAGCCCCGTACCCCGTGCACCACCTTCGCCGGCTTCTGGGGGGTGCCCGACCTGATCAAGCGGTTCACCGCCCGGGCGGCCCCGGGGGCGTACCTGCGGGTGCTGCGGGAGGGCGAGGTCGGCGCGGGTGACCCGGTCGAGGTGCTGGACCGCCCGGCGCACGGGGTGACCATCGGTGAGGTGTTCCGGGCGACGAGCCTCGAACCGGAGCTGCTGCCCCGGCTCCTGGACGTGCCGGAGCTGCCCGAGCCCCTCCTCGACAAGGTCCGCCGCCGGCTCGCCGGCTCCCGCTGAGCCGGCTCGCCAGCGCCCGCCCGGGCGGGCGCTGGCGGATCCCGGTCGGGCGGTCAGCCCTCGGCGAAGACCTCCGCGAGCACCTGCGCGTCGGCGGGCCGGCCGTCGGAGACCTTGGCCCAGGTGCCCTCGTCGGCGGTCCACTCCAGGTTGCCGAAGCGGACCCGCTTCACCCCGTGGTCGGGGGCGTGCGACACCAGCCAGTGCGCGTACCGCCAGCCGTCGCGGCGATCGGGGGCGGGCACGGTCAGACCGGTCAGCTCGGCCACCGAGCCGGTGCCCTGAAGGCCCCAGTCCAGGGTCAGTCCGCGGGTCAGGGCGGCGGCGGCCGCCGCGCCCCGCATCACCGGCGTCCGGCCGACCGTGCAGGCCACCGCCCCGGTCGCCTCGCCGAGCAGGGCGCGGGTCAGCACCTCCGACTCGTCGGCCCACTTCTGGTACGCGGTGGGGAAGGCGGAGCGCTGCACCGCCTGGGCGGCGTCGGTGACCCGCATCTGCTCCCAGCCGCGCACCTTCTTGAGCGCGGCGTAGAACCGGTTGGCCGCGTACCGCTGGTCGCGGATCTCCGCCGGCGTGCCCCAACCCTGGCTGGGGCGCTGCTGGAAGAGCCCGACCGAGTCCCGGTCACCGCCGGCGAGGTTGCGCAGCCCGGACTCCTGGTACGCGGTGGCCAGCGCCACCACCACCGCCCGCTCGGGCATCCGCCGCTGGATGCCGATCGCCGCGATGGTCGCCGCGTTGGCCATCTGGTCGGCGTCGAGCAGGACCCGGCCGTCGGCCTGGACGGTGCAGCTGCGGCCGGCGGTGGGGAGGCGGAGCTGTCCGCCGAGTTGACGGGCGACGACCCAGATCCCGAGAACGGCGATGACCGCGACCACAACACCCGCTGCCACAATTGCCCGAGTTCGCACCGGCACCTCCTGTTTCAGGGTTCCCCAGCGTACGTCTCCGAAAAGGCGAGTCGGGTCGGCCGACCGGTTCGCGTTCTCGGGATGATACGAACAAATCAGCGCCAACCGCCGCGTTGCGGTGAGACTCCTAGCCCTCGGCCGGGCCACCGTCGGCAGCGGGCACCCATCGCGCCGGCCTCTTTTCCCGGAAGGCGAGGACCCCCTCGCGGCCCTCCTCGGAGAGGAAGTAGCCGGTGGAGAGCGCCGACAGCTCGGCGATCTCCGCGTGCAGGTCGTCGGCGGGCGGTCGGCGCAGCAGCTCCTTCGCGCCGGCGAGCGCCCGCGGCGCCCCCCGTACCAGCGAGGCGCAGTAGCGCTCCACCGCCGCGTCCAGCCCGTCCGCCGGCACCGCCGCGGTCACCAGGCCGACCTCGGCGGCCCGCCGGCCGTCGAAGGTGTCGCCGGTCAGGTAGAGCTCGGCGGCGGCCCGGGGGTGCAGCCGGGGCAGCACGGTGGCCGAGATGACCGCCGGGATGACGCCGATGCGGACCTCGGTGAAGGCGAAGGTGGCCTCCTCGGCGCAGACCGCCAGGTCCGCCGCCGCGATCAGTCCCAGCCCACCGGCCCGGGCCGGCCCGCCGACCTTCGCCAGCACCGGCTTCGGGCACTCCCGGACCGCCACCAGCACGTCGCCGAGCATCCCCGCCGGCACGGTGCCGCTGGCGTACGCCGCCGCGGTCTCCTTCAGGTCCGCGCCGGAGCAGAAGACCGGGCCGGTGTGGTCCAGCACGATCGCCCGGACGGCGTCGTCGGCGACCGCCGCGGCGATCCCGGCCAGCAGCTCGGTCATCAGGGCGGTGGAGAGCGCGTTGCGGTTGTGCGGGCTGTCCAGGGTGAGCGTGGTCACCCCACGGGCCGTGGAGACCCGCACGAGGCGGTCGGGAGAGGTCATGCCGGGCACACTAGTGGCCATGCCCGGCCTCCTTCCAGAAGGCGAATCCGTCCCCGTCGACGGGTCGCTGCCCGCCGCCGCCCTGAGCGCGGTCGGCGCGCGCGGTTTCGGGGTGTACGTCCACGTGCCGTTCTGCGCCAGCCGCTGCGGCTACTGCGACTTCAACACCTACACCGCCGCCGAGCTGGGCGGGGGCGCCGACCGGGAGTCGTACGCCGACACCGTGCTGGCCGAGCTGGCGCTCGCCGCCCGGGTGCTCGGCGACACCCCGCCGCGCCGGGTCGACACCGTCTTCGTCGGCGGCGGCACGCCGACCCTGCTCCCCGCCGACGACCTGGCCCGGATCCTGGACGGCATCGACCGGACCTGGGGGCTGGCCGCCGACGCCGAGGTGACCACCGAGGCCAACCCCGAGTCGGTCACCCCGGCGTCGCTGAGGACGCTGCGGGCGGCCGGCTACACCCGGATCTCGCTGGGCATGCAGTCCGCCGCGCCGGGGGTGCTGGCGATCCTCGACCGCCGGCACAGCGCCGGCCGGGCCACCGCCGCCGCGCTGGAGGCGCGCGACGCCGGCTTCGACCACGTGAACCTCGATCTGATCTACGGCACGCCGGGGGAGAGCGCCGAGGACTTCGCCGCCTCCCTCGACCAGGTGATCGCCGCCGGGGTGGACCACGTCAGCGCGTACGCCCTGATCGTGGAGGACGGCACCCGGCTGGCCGCCCGGATGCGCCGCGGCGAGCTGCCGTACCCCTCCGACGACGTGGCGGCGGACCGCTACCTGGCCGCCGAGGCCGCCCTCGGCGCGGCCGGTTTCTCCTGGTACGAGGTGTCGAACTGGGCCCGCTCCGAGGCGGCCCGGTGCCGGCACAACCTGCTCTACTGGACCGGCGCGGACTGGTGGGGCCTCGGCCCGGGGGCGCACAGCCACGTCGGCGGGGTGCGCTGGTGGAACGTCAAGCACCCCTCGGCGTACGCGAAGAGGCTGGCCGCCGGGGAGTCACCGGGCCTGGCCCGGGAGCTGCTGACCGCGGACGAGGCGCACATGGAGGACGTCATGCTGCGGCTGCGGCTGGACTCCGGGCTGCCGCTGGCGGCGCTGGACGACGCGGGCCGGGCGGGCGCCGGGCGGGCGCTCGCCGACGGGCTGCTCGCCCCGGCCGAGTACGCGGCGGGGCGAGCCGTGCTCACCCTGCGCGGGCGGCTGCTGGCCGACGCGGTGGTCCGCGACCTGCTGCCCTGAGCGGGTGGCGGCGCGGCGGTTCGACCGCCGGAGCGGCCGGCCGGCCCGAAGGCCGGCCGGTGCTCACTTGATCATGCTGATGCTCATCGGGTAGCGGTAGAGCTGCCCCTCGTTGGCCTTGACGCCGGCGAGGATGCCGAAGATCACGCCCAGGACGACCGCGGCGCCGACCGCGAGGAACCCGACCAGGATGCAGCTCAGGATCCACCCGACCAGGCCGATGATCGACCAGAGCAGCTGGAAGTTGAGCGCCGCCACGGCGTGCTGACGCACCGTCGGCGACTGGCTGCCCCGGGCCAGCATGGCGACCAGCGGGGGGAGCCAGCCCAGCACCCCGCCGCTGACGAACATCGCCACGGCGCCGCCGAAGTGCGCGATCAGCGCCCAGGTCTTGTCCTCGTTGCTGGCCCAGCCGCCGCTCGGGGCGCCGTACGCGCCGCCGGTCGGGTAGCCGGCGCCGGGCGCGGAGTAGCCGCCCGGCGGGGGGTAGCCGCCCGACGGCGGCTGGCCACCGGGGGGTGGCGGATAACCGCCGGGCGGGGGATAGCCGCCCGCCCCCGGTGCCCCGGACAGTGGTGCGGTGGGCGGCTCGTACGACGAGCCGTAGGGTGCGGTGGGGTCCGGCCGGTCGCCGGGGTCCCCCGCGCCGGGAGGGCGAGGTGGTTCAGTCATGAACGTCACGGTAGGGGCTGCCGGCAAGGGGGCACCAGAGCGCCACTGGCCGGGAATGTCCGGCTGTCCGGCCCGGGCGGGCGCGGGCGCGCGGGGGACCGCCCGGATGGTCCGTCGCTGATCATCGCGTCGGCGGGGGCGCCGACGTAGACTGGCACTCGCTACAGTCGAGTGCCAGAGCGCTCGCCCGGGCGTCCCAGACACCCCGGGCCATGGTGCGTCAGGAGGTGGGGAGATGGGTCTCGACGACCGCAAGTTGGCCGTGCTGCGCGCGATCGTCGAGGACTACGTCGCCACGCAGGAGCCCGTGGGCAGCAAGGCGCTGGTCGAGCGGCACCAGCTCGGGGTCTCCCCGGCGACGGTCCGCAACGACATGGCCGTGCTGGAGGAGGAGGGCTACATCCGGCAGCCGCACACCAGTGCCGGCCGGGTGCCCACCGACCGCGGCTACCGGCTCTTCGTGGACCGCCTCTCCCGGGTCAAGCCGCTCAGCCCGGCCGAGCGCCGGGCGATCGAGCGCTTCCTGGTCGGCGCGGTCGACCTGGACGACGTGGTGCACCGCACCGTCCGGCTGCTGGCGCAGCTCACCCGGCAGGTCGCCGTCGTGCAGTACCCGTCGCTGGCCCGCTCCTCGGTGCGCCACCTGGAACTGGTGCCGATCTCCACCACCCGGCTGATGCTGGTGATGATCGCCGACACCGGCCGGGTCGAGCAGCGGCTCGTGGAGCTGCCCGCGCCGGTCCCGGCCGAGGACGTCACCGACCTGCGCCGGCTGGTCAACGAGAAGCTGGTCGGCAGTCGGCTGTCGGACACCCCGCCGCTGGTCCAGGCCCTCGTCGACGAGTCGGCGCCGCACCTGCGCGGGGCCATGACGACCCTCTCCACCGTGCTGCTCGAGACGCTGGTCGAGCGGCACGAGGAGCGCATCGCCCTGGCCGGCACCGCCAACCTCACCCGGGGCGGCCTGCTCGACTTCCAGGGCTCGCTGCGGCCCATCCTCGAGGCGCTCGAGGAGGAGGTCGTGCTGCTCAAGCTCATCGGCGAGACCGAGCCGAGCACGACCCGGGTGCTGATCGGCGACGAGAACGAGGTCGACAACCTCCGCGCCGCCTCCGTGGTCAGCACCGGGTACGGCCCGGGCGCGACCATCGTCGGCGGCCTCGGCGTGCTGGGGCCCACCCGGATGGACTACCCCGGCACCATTGCCACGGTGAGGGCCGTGGCACGCTACGTGGGCGAGCTGCTGGCCCAGAACTGACCCAAGGCAGGGGCCGGTGGCCGGCTCCGGCCGACGACCGGCGCAACGCGAGACGAACATGAGGACATCGAACGCAGTGGCCAGGGACTACTACGGCATTCTCGGCGTGAGCCGGGAGGCCTCCGACGACGAGATCAAGCGCGCCTACCGCAAGCTGGCGCGGCAGTTCCACCCGGACGTCAATCCGGACCCGGAGGCACAGGAGAAGTTCAAGGACATCAACGCCGCGTACGAGGTCCTCTCGGACGACCGGAAACGGCAGATCGTCGACCTGGGCGGTGACCCGCTCGCTCCGGGCGGCGGCGGTGCCGGCGGTCCGGGCGGTCCGGGCGGAACCGGTCCGTTCGTCGGCTTCCAGGACATCATGGACGCGTTCTTCGGCGGCGCCGGCGGTGGGGCCCGGGGCCCGCGCCCGCGGACCCGGCCGGGCGCGGACGCGATCCTGCGGCTGGAGCTGGACCTGCACGAGACCGCGTTCGGCGTCGAGGCGCCGATCACCGTCGACACCGCCGTGCTCTGCACCACCTGCTCGGGCGCGGGCACCGCGGCCGGCACCCACCTGGCCACCTGCGAGGCGTGCGGCGGTCGGGGCGAGGTCCAGTCGGTGCAGCGCACCTTCCTCGGTCAGGTGGTCTCCGCCCGCCCGTGCACGGTCTGCCAGGGCTACGGCACGACCATCCCGCACCCCTGCCCGACCTGCGCCGGCGACGGCCGGGTGCGCACCCGCCGCTCGCTGACCGTCAAGATCCCCGCCGGGGTCGAGGACGGCATGCGGATCCGGCTGGCCCAGCAGGGCGAGGTCGGTCCGGGCGGTGGCACCGCCGGCGACCTCTACGTGGAGATCCACGAGCGGCCGCACGACGTCTACTCGCGCAAGGGCGACGACCTGCACTGCCGGGTCACCGTGCCGATGACCGCCGCCGCGCTCGGCACCCGGCTGACCATCAAGACGCTGGACAGCGAGGAGACGGTCGACGTCAAGGCCGGCACCCAGCCGGGCAGCACGCTGCGGCTGCGCGCCCGGGGCGTGCCGCACCTGCGCGGTACCGGCCGGGGCGACCTCTACGTCCACCTGGACGTGCGGACCCCGACCAAGCTCGACGCCGACCAGGAGAAGATGCTCCGCGACTTCGCCAAGACCCGGGGCGAGGAGGTCGCCGAGCTGACCAAGCAGGGCGGCTTCTTCTCCCGGATGCGCGACGCCTTCAACGGGCACGCCTGAGGTGTCCGCGCCGCTGTTCCTGGTCGAGGCGCTGCCCACCGGTGACTCGCTGGTCCTCGACGGCCCGGAGGGGCACCACGCGGCCACCGTGCAACGGCTGCGCGTCGGCGAGGAGCTGCTGCTCGCCGACGGTCGGGGCGGCACGGCGAGCGCGGTGGTCACCGCCGTCGGCCGGGGCACCCTCGACCTGGCGATCGGCTCCCGGGGGTACGTCGACGCGGACGTCCCCCGGCTGGTCGTGGTGCAGGGCATCGCCAAGGGGGACCGGGGCGAGCTGGCCGTGCAGGCGATGACCGAGGTCGGGGTGGACGAGATCGTGCCGTGGGCGGCGTCCCGTTCGGTGACGCAGTGGCGCGGCGACCGGGGCGTACGGGCCCGGGAGAAGTGGGTGGCGACCGCCCGGGAGGCGGCCAAGCAGGCCCGCCGGGCGTGGCTGCCGGTGGTGGCCGGCGCCCCGGACGAGTCCACCGTCACCGTGGCGCGGCGGATCGCCGGGGCCCGCGCCGCGTTCGTGCTGCACGAGGAGGCGCAGGAGCGGCTGACCAGCGTCGAGCTGCCGGAGTCCGGGGAGATCGTCCTCGTGGTCGGCCCCGAGGGCGGCATCGCCCCGGCCGAGCTGACCGCCTTCACCGATGCCGGCGCCACCCCGGTCCGCCTCGGCCCCACCGTGCTGCGCACCTCCACCGCCGGCGTCGCCGCCCTGACCGTCCTGGCCACCCGCCTCTCCCGCTGGTGACCCGCACCGCCACCGGGCGGGGTCAGGGGCGGGGGAAGACGGGGACGGGGTCCTCCTCGGGGGTCAGGTCCAGGCCGGCCGGGCCGACGATCAGGGGGTCCGGTGTTCCGACCACCCGGGGGTCCTTGTCGGTGTAGTCGAAGCGGTTGAGCACGTGCCGCATCGCCTCCAGCCGGGCCCGCTTCTTGTCGTTGCTCTTCACCACCGTCCACGGCGCGTCGGCGGTGTCGGTCCAGAAGAACATCGCCTCCTTGGCCTCGGTGTACTGGTCCCAGCGGTCCAGCGCGGCGAGGTCCATCGGCGAGAGCTTCCACTGCCGGACCGGGTCGACCTGGCGGACGGCGAAGCGGGTGCGCTGCTCGTTGCGGGACACCGAGAACCAGAACTTGACCAGCCGGATGCCGGAGCGGACCAGCATCCGTTCCAGCTCGGGGGCCTGCCGCAGGAACTCCAGATACTCCTTGCGGCTGCAGAAGCCCATCACCCGCTCCACCCCGGCCCGGTTGTACCAGGACCGGTCGAGCAGCACGATCTCCCCGGCCGCCGGCAGGTGCGCCAGCCAGCGCTGGAAGTACCACTGGGTGGATTCCCGCTCGTTCGGTTTGGTCAGGGCGACCACCTTGGCGCCGCGCGGATTCAGGTGCTCCATGAAGCGCTTGATGGTGCCGCCCTTGCCGGCCGCGTCCCGCCCCTCGAAGACGACCACCAGTCGCTCGCCGGACTCCTTGATCCACTCTTGGAGCTTCAGCAGCTCGATCTGGAGCAGCCGCTTGTGGTGGTCGTACTCCTCGCGCGGCATCCGCTCGTCGTACGGGTAGTCCTCGCGCCAGGTGTCGACCGGGCTGCCGTCCGGCCGGAGCAGCACCGGGTCGTCGTCGTGATCGTCCTCGACCCGGTAGTCGGCGGTGAGGTCCAGCAGCGTGGTCTCGGTCATGCCGGAGACCTTTACCCCGTGGGCCCGTTCTACCACCTCCGGTGGCCCGGGTTCCCCTCGTCAGGTCCGCAGGTAGGAGGCGCCGTTGAGGTCGACCACCGTGCCGGAGGCCCACTGCGCGGCGGGGGAGGCGAGCCAGTGCACCGCGGCGGCGATCTCCTCGGGCCGGGCCACCCGGCCGAACGGGCTCTGCGCCCGGATCGCCGCGCCCCGCTCGCCGTCGAGGTGCGCGGCGGTCATCTCGGTCTCGACGAACCCGGGGGCCACGGTGGCCACCGCGATGCCGTACGGCGCGAGGGCGACGGCCAGGGACTGGCCCAGCGCGTTCAACCCCGCCTTGCTCGCCCCGTACGCCGGCTGCTCCGGCTCGCCCCGGAAGGCGCCCCGGGAGGAGACGTTGACGATCCGGCCGCCCCGGTCCCGCATGTGCTGCGCGGCGCACCAGGTGACGTTCCCGGCGCCGGTCAGGTTGGTCTCCAGCACCTGCCGCCACTGCCGCTGCCACTGCTCGTAGGAGGCCCCGAAGACCGGGTGCGGGGCGTCCCGCTCGCCGTAGACGCCGGCGTTGTTGACCAGCACGTCCAGGCCGTCGAGCCGGTCGGCCGCCCGGTCCACCATGGCGCGTACCGCGGCCGGGTCGGTCAGGTCGGCGCGGACCACCACGTGCCCGTCGCCGGGCAGTTCGGCGCGGACCGCCTCGGCCGCCTCCGCCGAGTCCCGGTGGTGGATCGCCACCCGGTCCCCGCCCGCCGCGAACACCCGCGCCACCGCGCGGCCGATGCCGCGCGAGGCCCCCGTCACCAGTACCGCCCGACCCGCCATGCCGGCCATCCTGCCGGAGCCGGCGCGCGTGTTCGACAGTGGCCTTTCCCCACCGGGCGCCCCCACCGGGGTGGCTTCCTTAGACTGCCCCGATGGAGTGCCTCTTCTGCCGCATCGTCGCCGGGGAGATCCCGGCGACCATCGTCCGGGAAACCGACACCACCCTCGCCTTCCGCGACATCGGCCCGAAGGCGCCGGTGCACGTCCTGGTGATCCCCAAGGAGCACTACGCCGACGTGGCCACGCTCGCCCAGGGCGACCCGGCGCTCGCCGGTGAGGTGCTGGCCACGGCCGCCGCGGTGGCCGAGGACGAGGGGCTGCTCGGCGACGGCTTCCGGCTGATGTTCAACACCGGGACGTACGGCGGCCAGGAGGTCTTCCACGTCCACGCACACCTGCTCGGCGGCGCGCCCCTCGGCCCGATGCTGGCCCGGGACCTCGGGTGACCGCTGCGCAGGACCGGCTGGCCCGGATGGTGCGGCGGGTCCAGGCGCAGGCCCGGGTGCCGGCCCTCGCCGTCGCCCTGCACCGGGCCGACCGGCCGCTGTGGAGCTGCGTGGTCGGCGGCACCGGCACCGACACCGCGCTGGGGGAGCGGACCCGGTTCCGGATCGGCTCGGTCACCAAGACCTTCACCGCCACTTTGGTGATGCAGTGCCGCGACGACGGCCTGCTCGACCTGGACGACCCGATCGGCCGCCACCTGGAGCTGCCCGCCCACGGCGAGCTGACCGTGCGCCGGCTGCTGTCGCACACCGCCGGACTGCAACGGGAACCGCACGGTGACGTCTGGGACACCCTGCGCGCCCCGGACGTCGACGAGCTGGTCGCCGACCTGGCCCGGGCGGAGCGGGTGCTGCCCACCGGTCGTCGCTACCACTACTCCAACCTCGGCATGGCGCTGCTCGGCCGGCTCGTCGCCGAGCTGCGCGGCGGCAGCTGGGCGGAGGTGCTCACCGAGCGGGTGCTCGACCCGTTGGGGCTGGCCGACACCGCCGTCGCCCCCGGGCCGGACGCCGCGACCGGATTCCTGGTCGACGCGTACTCAGACGAGGCGCACCCGGAGCCGCCGACCGACTTCGGCGCGGTCGGCCCGGCGGCCCAGCTCTGGAGCACCGCCACCGACATGGCCCGGTGGGCGGCGTTCCTGGCCGACCCGGTCGCGCTCGACCCGACCGGCGTGGTGCTCGCCCCGACCACACTGGACGAGATGCGCTGGCCGCTGACCAGCACCGACGAGACCGTCTGGGCGGCCGGCTTCGGGCTGGGCCTGATCCTGGTGCCGTACCCGGACCGGGTGGTGCACGTCGGGCACGACGGCGCCATGCCGGGCTTCCTCGCCTCCGTCTACGGCCGGCGGGGCGGCGACGGCACGGCCGGGGCGATGGGCTGCGCGGTGCTCGGCTCGTCCGGCACCGCGGCGGAGATCTTCGACCTGCCGCACCGGCTGCTCGCCGCCGCCGCCGAGCACGACCCGGCCGACATCACGCCCTGGCGTCCCGGCGAGCCGGCGCCCGGGCCGCTGCGCGGGATGCTCGGCCGCTGGTGGGGCGAGGGTTTCGAGTACGTCTTCTCCTGGCACGACGGGGCGCTGCGGGCCCGGGGCGCCGACGACCCGGCGGGGAAGCCCCCGGCGGTCTTCGCGCCGCTGCCCGACTCCCCGGACGTGTTCCGCACCGTCTCCGGCCGGGAGGTCGGCGAGCTGCTCCGGCTGACCCGGGACGCCGACGGCGCCGTGGTGCGGATGCACTGGGCCACCTACCGGTTCACCCGGCGCCAGGAGACCTTCGACCGGTACGACTTCCGCGCCGGCTGAGCGTTCCGAGAGGTTCGGGCCGTGGCGTCCCGTCCGCGCCCGCCCCCGCGTTCGGGGGCGGGCGCGGGTCGCTGAAATGGACGCGGTGCCGTCGGTGTCGAACGGATACGATGGGTGTAACGTCCGCACGCCGCGCCAGCAGGGCCGGCGCCGAGATCGGAAGCAGGTGGCTGAGGGCCCGACGGGCCCGACCTATGACCGGCACCCCACCTCCCGGCCCGCCCCGCGTGCAGACCAGGATCACGGTTCCCGACGCCAAGATCATGGTGAATCTGCTCGGCGCGGGCGACGAGATCCTGCGACTCGTCGAACGCTCGGTCAACAGCGACGTGCACGTGCGCGGCAACGAGATCACCATCACCGGCGCGCCCGCGGACAACGCTCTCGCCGAGCGCGTCTTCAGCGAACTGCTCGAACTGATCGAGAAAGGCGAGACCCTGACCACTGACGCTGTCCGGCGTACCGTCGGCATGCTCGAGCAGGGCGGCGCGGAGCGGCCCGCCGAGGTCCTCACCCTCAACATCCTCAGCCGGCGCGGGCGCACCATCCGTCCCAAGACGCTCGGGCAGAAGCGCTACGTCGACGCGATCGACACGCACACCATCGTCTTCGGCATCGGCCCCGCCGGTACCGGCAAGACCTACCTGGCCATGGCGAAGGCCGTCCAGGCGCTCCAGGCCAAGCAGGTCAACCGGATCATCCTCACCCGGCCGGCGGTCGAGGCGGGGGAACGGCTGGGCTTCCTGCCCGGCACCCTCAACGAGAAGATCGACCCGTACCTGCGTCCGCTCTACGACGCGCTGCACGACATGCTCGACCCGGAGTCCATCCCGAAGCTGATGGCCGCCGGCACGATCGAGGTGGCGCCGCTGGCGTACATGCGGGGGCGTACCTTGAACGACGCGTTCATCATCCTGGACGAGGCGCAGAACACCACGCCCGAACAGATGAAGATGTTCCTCACCCGCCTCGGCTTCAGCTCGAAGATCGTGGTGACCGGTGACGTCACCCAGGTGGACCTGCCGGGCGGCACGACCAGCGGCCTGCGGGTGGTCCGGGACATCCTGGAGAACGTCGAGGACGTGCACTTCGCCCAGCTCTCCAGCTCGGACGTGGTCCGGCACAAGCTGGTCGGGGAGATCGTCGACGCGTACGCCCGCTGGGACGCCGAGCGGGAGAACCAGCAGGCGCAGAGCGTGCACGCCGTACCGGGGCGGACCGCCCAGGGCGGCCGGGCCGGCCGGCGCCGCTAGACCAGAGGAAGACAGTTGTCCATCGAGATCGCCAACGAGTCCGGTGTCGAGGTAGACACCGACGCCGTGCTCGCCGTGGCCCGGCACGCCCTCGACGAGATGGGGGTCAACCCCCTCGCCGAGCTCTCCGTGCTGCTGGTCGACATCGACTACATGACGGAGCTGAACCACCGCTGGATGGGTGGGGACGGTCCGACCGACGTGCTCGCCTTCCCCATGGACGAGGGCAGCGTCGACCACGGCCCGGGGGAGAGCGCCCCGGCCGGCGGCGAGCCCGCGCTGCTCGGTGACATCGTGCTCTGCCCGGAGGTGGCGGCCAAGCAGGCGGCGGCCGCCGGCCACTCCGCCGCCGACGAGCTGCACCTGCTCACCGTGCACGGCGTGCTGCACCTGCTCGGGTACGACCACGCCGAGCCGGAGGAGGAGCGCGAGATGTTCGGGCTCCAGGCCCGACTGCTGGCCAGCTGGCGGTCGACCCGGTCCCGGTGATGACCACCCAGGCGGCTGCCGCCGCCGGCCTTCCCGACGTCCAGCTGATCTTCTTCGCGGCGGGGCTGGTGGTGCTCGCCGGCCTCATCGCGATGACCGAGGCGGCGCTCGCCGCCATCTCCCCCGCCCGGGCCGCCGAACTGGCCCGGGACGGGGTGCGCGGCGCCCGTACCCTCCAGGTCGTCGCCGGTGACGTGGTCCGCCACCTCAACCTGCTGCTCCTGCTCCGGCTGCTGGCCGAGCTGACCGCCACCACCCTGGTGGCCCTGGTCGCGGTGGACACCTTCGGCGCCGGCTGGCGCGCCGCGCTGATCACCGCCGGGGCGATGACGGTGGTCAGCTTCGTCGTGGTCGGTGTCGCGCCGCGCACCATCGGCCGGCAGCACGCGTACGCGGTGGGCCGGGCGGTGGCCCCGCTGGTGCGGTGGCTCGGCCGGGCGCTCAACCCGCTCGCCTCGCTGCTGATCCTGATCGGCAACGCGGTCACCCCGGGACGCGGTTTCCGGGAGGGGCCGTTCGCCAGCCAGGTCGAGCTGCGGGAGCTGGTCGACCTGGCCGAGCAGCGCGGCGTGGTGGAGCACGGCGAGCGCCAGATGATCCACTCGGTCTTCGCCCTCGGCGACACCATCGCCCGCGAGGTGATGGTGCCGCGTACCGAGATGGTGTGGATAGAGGAGGGCAAGACGCTCGCCCAGGCGCTGACGCTCTTCCTGCGCTCGGGTTTCTCCCGCATCCCGGTGATCGGCGAGAGCGTCGACGACGTGCTCGGCGTGCTCTACCTCAAGGACCTGATCCGGCGTACCCGCGGTGGGGATCCGCGCGACCACCAGCTCCCGGTCGCCGAGCTGATGCGCCCGGCGACCTTCGTGCCCGAGTCCAAGCCGGTCGACGACCTGCTCTCGGAGATGCAGGCCGCCCGCAACCACCTGGTCATCGTCGTCGACGAGTACGGCGGCACCGGCGGCCTGGTCACCATCGAGGACATCCTGGAGGAGATCGTCGGTGAGATCACCGACGAGTACGATGTCGAACGCCCGCCGGTCGAGCACCTGACGGACGGCTCCGTGCGGGTCACCGCCCGGCTTCCGGTGGAGAACCTGGGCGAGCTGTTCGACACCGACCTCCCCACCGACGAGGTGGAGACGGTCGGTGGCCTGCTGGCCCAGTCCCTGGGCCGGGTGCCGATCCCCGGCGCCCACGCCGAGGTGGCCGGGCTGCGACTGCTCGCCGAGGGCACCACCGGCCGGCGCAACCGGATAGACACCGTGCTGGTCAGCCGGGTGGAGTCGACCGACGCGCCGGACGGGGCCGCCGAGCCCCGTGACAACCAGACCCGAACAGAGGAGAGGCAACCCGCCGATGCCTGAGACATCCGCCGTGCCGGCCGCCCGGCCCACCCCGTCCGACCCGGCCGAGCTGAGCGCCGAGGACGGCAAGCTGGTCGTCCTGGCCCGGGGCGCCCGCGCCCGGGTGGCGGCCGTGGAGGGCGCGGCGGTCCGCGACCAGGACGGCCGGACGTACGCCGCGGCGAGTGTCTCGCTGCCCTCGCTGACCATCACCGCGCTCCAGCTCGCGGTCGCCTCCGCCGTGGCGGCGGGCGCGAGCCGGCTGGAGGCGGCCGTGGTGGTCACCGAGGCGTCGACGCTGGACGGCGCGGGGCACGCGGCGGTCCGCGACCTCGCCGCCGACGCGCCGATCCACGTGGCCGCGCCGGACGGCACCGTCCTCGGCACGGTGGTGGAGTGAGCGTGTCGGATGTGGCGCAGCGTCCCTACCGGGCGGGATTCGCCTGTTTCGTCGGGCGGCCCAACGCGGGCAAGTCGACGCTGACCAACGCGATCATCGGGCAGAAGATCGCGATCACCTCGAACAAGCCGCAGACCACCCGGCACGTCATCCGGGCGGTGCTCCACCGCCCCGACTCGCAGCTGGTCCTGGTCGACACCCCCGGCCTGCACCGTCCCCGCACCCTGCTCGGCGAGCGCCTCAACGACCTGGTCCGCGCCACCTGGAGCGAGGTGGACGTGATCGGCCTCTGCATCCCGGCCGACGAGCCGGTCGGGCGCGGTGACCGGTTCATCAGCGGCGAGCTGGCCGAGCTGAAGGCGACCGTGCTCGCCGTGGTGACCAAGACCGACCTGGTCGACAAGAAGCGGCTGGCCGAGCAGTTGCTCGCCGTCAGCGAGCTGGGCGAGTTCGCCGCCGTGGTGCCGGTCAGCGCGGTCTCCGGGCACCAGGTGGACACCCTGGTCGACGTGATGACCGGCTACCTGCCGCCGTCGCCGCAGCTCTACCCGGACGACATGCTCACCGACGACCCGGAGCAGGTGATGGTCGCCGAGCTGATCCGCGAGGCGGCCCTGGAGGGGGTCCGGGACGAGCTGCCGCACTCCATCGCCGTGGTGGTGGAGGAGATGCTCCCCGAGGGCCAGATCATCAAGATCTACGCCGACCTGTACGTCGAGCGGCCCAGCCAGAAGGCGATCGTGCTCGGTCACCGGGCCAGCCGGCTCAAGGACGTCGGCACCCGGGCGCGGCAGCAGATCGAGGAGCTCCTCGGCAGCCGGGTCTACCTGGACCTGCACGTACGGGTGGCGAAGGACTGGCAGCGGGACCCGAAGCAGCTGCGCAAGCTCGGCTTCTGAGACCGGGGGACCGGCGCCCGCCCGGGCGCCGGTCCCGCCCGGCTATGGGAAGTTTCACGCCGGTGCGGGGCCGTCGGCGGTTTCACCGCGTCGGGTCGGAGGGTAGGGAGCGTCTGCCTCCCTGCCCCTGACACAGATGCTGCCTGATGCGTAACCGATACCTCGACCTGCTCCGCTTCCTGGCCATCGTCCGGGTGGTGGTCTACCACGTCACCGGATCCGCCGCGCTGACGCTGGTCTTCCCGGCCATGTCGATCATGTTCGCCCTCGCCGGGTCGCTGATGGCGGCCTCCCTCGACCGGGCCGGGACGTCGGCGGTGCCGCGTCGCCTGCGCCGCCTGCTGCCCTCCCTGTGGGTGGTGGCGGCGATCTTCGTACCGGCCATGCTGCTGACCGGGCTGGCGCCGACAGCCAAGGTGCTGCTCTGGCTCTTCCCGGTCGCCGACCCACCGGCCAACCACTGGGGGGCGCTGGCGCTGAGCCCGATCTGGTACCTGCGGGACTACCTGTGGTTCGTGCTGGTCTCGCCGGTGGCGCTCTGGTTGTTCCGGCGCGCCCCGCTGCCCACCCTGGTGGCCCCGTACGCGCTGCTCGCCGCGATCGAGGTCGGCCTGCTGCCGACCGCCGGCACCGTGCCGCGCCATTTCGGCCTCTACCTCGGCGCCTGGCTGCTGGGCTTCGCCCACCACGACGGCCTGCTGCGCCGGCTCGCCAACCGGACACTCGTCCCGGCGGCGCTGCTGCTCGGCGGGGCCGGGCTGGGCTGGATCCTCACCCACCCCGGGCCGCGCGGGTACGACCTGAACGACATCCCCCTCGGCAACGCGCTCTGGTCGGCGGCGGTCATCCTCGTGGTGATCGGCCGGGCCCCGGCGACCGCCGCCTGGGTGGACCGCAACGCGCTCTTCGGCCGCCTGGTGACCGTGGTCAACCGGCGGGCGCTCACCGTCTACCTCTGGCACATGCCCTTCGTGGTGGCGCTCACCCCGCTCGTCGGACTGGTCGGCTGGTCCCCGCGGGACCCGGTCGGCCTGGCGGTCCGGGTGGTGCTGGTCTTCGCCCTGGCCGGCGTGGTGACCCTGCTGGTCGGTTGGGTGGAGGACGTGGCCGCCCGCCGCCGGCCCGAACTGGTCCCCGGCGAACGCCGCCCGGCCACCCCCCGGCCGGACAGCGTCCCGGTCAGCCCCGCCCCCGCCGGGCTGACCGTCCGGGCCGCCGCCGTCGTCCCCGCGCGGCGCTCGCCGGAGACCACCACGGTGGAGATCAGCGCTGGGCCACGGTGACGTTCCCGCTGCCCGTGCTCACGTCCAGCAGCAGCGGGGCGCCCGGGTCGTCCAGGACGCCGATCTGCGTCTCGCCCGAGCCGGCGCTGGAGCGCACCCGGTAGCGACCGGCGGGCACCGACAGCTCGACGTCGCCGCTGGCGGCGCGCGCCCGCGCCGAGGCCGGCCTGTCGAGCTCGACCGTGACGTTGCCGGAGCTGGTCTCGGCGGAGACCTGACCCCCGAGCCGGAGCGCGGTGATGTCGCCGGACGAGGCGCGCAGGTCCACCGGGCCGGGCACGTCCGCCACCTCCATGTTGCCGGAGCCGGTCTCGGCGCGTACCGGGCCGGTGGCGTCGGCGATCCGCAGGTTGCCCGCGCCGAGGGTGAGGTCGACGCTGCCGACCCGGCTCAGCTCGACGTCACCGGAGCCGGTCTCGCCCCGCACCCGGACCCCCGCCGGGGCGGTCACCTCGTACGACACCGAGCACCGGTCGCCGCAGTCGGTGTCCAGGACCAGCTCGTCGCCCTTGACCTGGTACGTGGTGTCGGGCTGGCCGCCCTGGTAGCGCAGCACCCGCTTGATCCGTACCTCCGCGGCGGGGCCGGTGGCCCGCACCACCACGTCCCCCGCACCGGGCCGTACCGTGATCGTGCCGATCTTCACGGCCTCGGTGGTGTCGAAGTCGAGCCGTCGGAAGGAGAGGGTGTCGCACCCGGCGGCGAGGATGAGGGCGGCGGCCGCGCCGAACGCGACCGCGGTGCGGGGGAGAGCCATGGTCAGCACGCTACGACCGGGCGGCCCGGCCGCACATCCGGGACGCGACGCCGGTCCACCCCGAACCGACCCTGATTTCCCACCCCGAGGGAGAATGGCCCGATGGCCGGGTACCGCCGACAGCTCTACCGCGACGACGCGGTGGTCCTGCGTGTGCAGAAGCTGGGGGAGTCCGACCGGATCATCACCCTGCTGACCCGCCGGCACGGCCGGCTGCGCGCGGTGGCCCGGGGCATCCGGCGCACCACCAGCAAGTTCGGCGCCCGGCTGGAGCCGTTCGGCCACGTCGACCTCCAGCTCGCCGGCGACCCGAAGGGCAACCAGGGCAGCTCGCTGCACACCGTCAGCCAGGTCGAGGGGATCGACCTGTACGGCAAGCGGTTCCTCGGCGACTACCCGCGCTACACCGCGGCCAGCGCGATCGCCGAGACCGCCGAACGGCTCACCCCCGTCGAGCGGGAGCCCTCGCTGCGCCTGTTCCAGCTCACCCTCGGGGCGCTCAAGGCCCTCTCGCGGGGCGAGCACGCCACCACGCTGGTGCTCGACGCGTACCTGCTGCGGGGGATGGCCCTGGCCGGGTGGGCACCGGCGCTGACCGCCTGCGCGGTCTGCGGCACCCCCGGGCGGCACCGGGCGTTCTCCGTACCGGCCGGGGGCGCGGTCTGCCCGGACTGCCGGCCGCCCGGCGCGGCCCATCCCGCGCCGGCCACCATTGACCTGATGTCCGCGCTGACCACCGGCGACTGGCAGGTCGCCGACGGCAGCGAGACCGGCGTACGCCGGGAGTGCAGCGGCCTGGTCGCGGCGCACCTGCAGTGGCACCTGGAGCGCGCGCTACGCTCGCTGCCGCTGGTCGACCGGGGTGCCCCGGTCTCCGGCGCGGGCCCGGCACCGGGCGGTGGCGCGGCCGATGCGGCCCCGCCGCCGCGCGCCGCGGGGGCCGGTGTGGACGGCGTGAGCAGGGAGATGACCGAGTGATCCGATCGATGAGGGCCGGCCGCCGCGAGCCGGTGCCCCCGACACCGCACCCGTCCGGGGCCCGACCGCCGGCGCTGCCCGCCGAGGCGCTGCCGAAGCACATCGCGGTGGTGATGGACGGCAACGGCCGGTGGGCCAAGGAGCGCGGCCTGCCCCGCACCAAGGGTCACGAGCAGGGAGAGCACAGCCTCTTCGACACCATCGAGGGCGCGATCGAGCTGGGCGTGCCCTACCTGTCGGCGTACGCGTTCTCCACCGAGAACTGGCGGCGCTCGCCCGACGAGGTCCGGTTCCTGATGGGCTTCAACCGCGACGTCATCCGCCGCCGCCGCGACCAGCTGGTCGACCTGGGGGTGCGGGTGGTCTGGTCGGGGCGGGCCGGCCGGCTCTGGAAGAGCGTCATCTCCGAGTTGCAGACCGCCGAGGAGATGTCCCGGGGCAACTCGACGCTGACCCTCCAGTTCTGCGTCAACTACGGCGGGCAGGCGGAGATCGCGGACGCCGCCGCCGCGATCGCCCGGGACGTGGCGGCCGGGCGGCTCGACCCGGCCAAGGTCAACGAGAAGACCGTGGCGAAGTACCTCTACCACCCGGAGATCCCGGAGGTGGACCTCTTCCTCCGCCCGTCCGGCGAGGAGCGGATCTCCAACTTCCTGCTGTGGCAGACCGCGTACGCCGAGCTGGTCTTCCTCGACACCCTCTGGCCGGACTTCGACCGGCGGCACCTCTGGTACGCCTGTGAGCTGTACGCGCAGCGGGACCGCCGCTTCGGCGGCGCCCTGCCGAACCCGGTCGCGCCGCCGGTGCCCGGTCACGCTTAGCCGCCCCGTGCCGTGGGTACCACCACCGGTAGCAGCTCAGACGCGGAGGTGAACCCACATGATTCAGAAGCGCATCGCTCAGTGGGCGGTCATGGCGGTCGCCGTGCCGCTCGCGGCGGCCGGCGCGCGACGGCTCAGCCACACGCTGGAAGCCCGTCGTGGCCCGACCGGCGTGAGCCGACTGCTCGCCAAGGGCGCCGACATGTTGCGCCCGCAGCAGGCCAAGCGTCGCCGCTTCTGGTGACGCCCCCGACGACGCCGCCGCCGTTGCGCGGCGGCGTCGTCGTCTCCGCCCACCGGTGGGCGGCCGAGCGCGTGGCGTACCGACCCGGCGAGGGGTGAGGGCCGCTCACCACAACTGCGTGAACCCGGAAGGCGGCCGGGCGTTTGCGCCTAGGATCGGGGCGGGGCGCGCCGTGGGGGATGCGCCCGGCGCGGGGGTGGGGATGCGGGATCTTCGGTACAAGATGATCATGGCGTTGAACGCGGCGGACCTGGGCAGCCCGATCTGCGAGCAGGTGGCGCACATCTGCGCGGAGATCGCCGAGCAGCACTGCGCCGAGTTCGGGCACACCCCGACGGTCCGCTCCGGCGAGATCGCCGAGCTCTCCACCGGGGAGCCCGCGCTGACCTGGGCGCCCAACGACACCGGGCAGCGTGCCTGGTGACCGCCGTCGAGCCGATGCCGGCGGTGGACGTACGCCGGGCCGGCGACCGCTTCAAGACCCGGCTGTCCTGGCTGGACTCCAAGCACTCATTCTCGTTCTCCCGGCACTACGACCCGGCCAACGTCCACCACGGGCTGCTGCTGGTCAACAACGACGACGTGGTCCACCCCGGCACCGGCTTCGAGACCCACCCGCACCAGGACATGGAGATCGTGACCTGGGTGCTGCGCGGCTCCCTGGTGCACCAGGACTCCACCGGCCACTCCGGCGTGATCTACCCTGGGCTGGCCCAGCGGATGAGCGCCGGCACCGGCATCCTGCACTCGGAGAAGAACGACTCGTGGCGGCTGGACGGCCGCGACCCGCACACCGATCCCGTCCACTTCGTGCAGATGTGGGTGCTGCCCGACACCGAGGGCGTCGACCCCGGGTACGAGCAGCTGGAGATCGGCGACGAGCTGCTGCGTGGCGGTCTGGTCCCGGTCGCCTCCGGCATGGACCGGTACGACGGCGCGTCGGCGATCCGGATCCGCAACCGGTACGCCACCCTGCACGCCGCCCGACTCGCTCCCGGCGAGGAGGTGACCCTGCCCGACGCGCCCTTCGTGCACCTCTACGTGCCCACCGGCGCGGTCACCCTGGAGGAGGCGGGCCGGCTCGACGAGGGTGACGCCGCCCGGCTCACCCTGACCGGCGGCCGGCGGGTCACCGCCGCCGAGCCGGCGGAGATCCTGGTCTGGGAGATGCACGCCACCATCGCCTGACCACCCCACCCGCCCGCGGGGTTTGCGGCGAGTCGCGGTGTCCAGGCGGGGCGGTTTCAGGTGGCTGTTGCAACGAGGTACTTGTGGAGTGCTTGGGCGGGATTCTGCCAGTTGAGGGTTTGGCG
>NZ_JCADBL010000019.1:0-75240 GCF_059359015.1 Micromonospora sp. LZ37
CCGGCATACGCAAGCTACTCGCCACGCAGGTTTTGATGTCGTTGGCAGGCCGCGGACCCGCACCATTCTGATCGTGCACCGCACGGCCGCCGCTACATCGTCGCCGCGACGCGGTCACCCTGCTCTGACGCAGCGACGAGGGTAGGACCGATCGGTAGACTTGCTGGAAACCGTCAGCTCTCATGCGCGAAGTGACCGGTGCAGAGCTGCCGGACCCGGCTCGGCACGTCTCAGCCGGTCACGGTGGGATAGCCGTTCTGGAAGGCGAGCCGATGGTCCGCGTCCATCGCGATCTTGTCGAGGTGGTCGTCGAGGTTGAGGAAAGCCTGCCAGGGCTCCTCCCCGGAAGCGGCGGCGAGCCGGTCGACGACGAGTTGTTCGAGGTCGGGGACGCGCTTGGCCTTCCAGATCTTGTCGGCCAGGCTGACGAGCAGGTCTTCGATCTCGGCGGCGTTCGTCCGCCAACTGGCATGCGTCGCGGCGAAGCGCGCCAGGGAAGGCTCGATGCCGGCGTCGAGCAGGAGCTGCTGCCCGGCTCGCTCATGCCGGGAGCCTGGTCCGGACAGTTCCTCGACGTGAACCGTTTTGCCGATGTCGTGGGTGGCCGCGCCGAAGAGAACGGCCTCGCGGTCGAGGACCAGGGTTGGGTAGTGAACGGTGAGCCAGGCCGTGAGCTGGGCGGCGACGTCGTGCACGGCGCGCAGATGCGCGGCCAACCGAGGTGGCGCGTTCAACTCGACGAGGAGGTCGGCGACCTGGGCTGGTAGCTGCCGCAGCGGCGGGACACCAGGTTCGCGCAAGGCATGACGCAGCGTCAAAGGCATGGGTGCTCCGGCGTGGTCGGCGTGCGGGGTTTCGGCGGACGCATGGTAGAACGCCATCAGCATGCTCACCTTGCGGAGCGATTCCGTAGGCCGGGCCGGCAGCGCATCGGAGGCCTCGGAGACAAGATCAGGTTTCATCTGCCGCCATCCGGCTGCCGACGCGCTCTCCTGGTCGCGCAGCGGGAGGTCGTCGATGGAGGCAACGATGCCTCAGCAACTGGCCCTTGAGCCACTCTCCGTAGGGCCTCGACTGCAATGTCGAACGACGGGTCGACGCGCAAAGATGAGCGGGCACACCCGCCGCGACGGGCGTGGCTGTCGCTCCATGGAGGCGATCAGTGGTTGCGGGAATCCGGCCAAGTTCGGGGACCGGGCTTCGCCCACACCCGATCCCCGGGGTCACCGCCCGCGTTCCCAGTTCAGGTCGATCCATAGGCCGCTTCGTCAACCGCGGCCACGCAAGTCGCTTGCTCCAAGATGGCTGGTCGTCCTCGGCCAGACGTCGTCAGGAACTCATCATCGCCTGTCAGCCTGGCGGAGCATCGCGTCCGTTTCGGGGTCGGGCATGAGCTGCCGGACCTCTTGCGCGCAGCGGCAAGCGGCGGCGAACTTGGCAGCCCAGGCCAGCGCCTCTTCGCGTGAGGCCACGTCGACGACCACGAACCCGCCGATGACTTCCTTCGTCTCCGGGTAGGGGCCGTCGGTGACGATGCCGTCCGTGGCCACGACGCTCGCCCTTTGCCTTTCCAGTCCGGCGCCGAACACCCACACGCCGGCGTTCACGGCCTCTTGGACCACCGCGTGCGCGGCCTTGCCCACGTCGGGGATGTCCTCGCCGGGGATGTGGTCCATCGCGCCGTCGTTGAACGAGATCAAGTACTGCGTCATCCCATGACTCCCTGGTCCCGGCGGCCGCCTCCGGCCGCTCACCTGTTCTACGAACGACTCGCCCCGGATCCGACGCTGTGCCAAAGGGTTTTTCACGGGACCTCCGCCGCTCGACGGCTGCGGGCCATGTCGTCCCTGTTCGCGGAGGTCATCGCCGCCGCCATCGGCCACGAGTGACCACCGCACCAAATCTGCCCCAGACAACGCACGCCCCGGCTTCCCGCAGGTCGTCGCCATGCGGGAGCGGACAGCCTGTTCGACGACGAACCAGTCGCTCGCCACCCGACGGTGACGCCGAGACTCAACATCGGGATCGGCAAGATCTCGCTGGTGCCCGAACTCACCGACATCTGGCACCTCGCCGACTCGGCCCGCGAGGACCATCGGAACGGAAACTGGCGGTAGTCGTCAGCCAGTAGCCGGCGTCTCCGCGGGCAGGATGGCCAGGTTCCGCTAAATGGTAGGCCGGGTGACGCCGATCTCCGAGGCGATCTGGGCGACGGTGTGCACGCGCCGGCCGTCGGAGCCGGTTTCCTCGTACATTTCTACCAGGAGCGCCTTGTCGAGTTCGGGCCGGCGGGCGATTTGCCGGACGCCTTGTCAGTGAAGATCTGCTCACAGCCGGCCGTGGCGAGGGCGTCGTGTTGGGCATTGGGGTTGTGGTCGCAGGTGGAGAGCCGTCCGTAGCCGATCCGCATGCCCGGGCTGTGTCGCGATCCTCCGAGAGCTTGACAAAGGCGCGGACACCGGTTGCGTGACATAGCTGACCTGGGCGAACGTGCGCTCCGTTCGGGTGTGAAGCGAACGAGCCTTTCCGGTTTCCACCGTGTTGGTGCTCGGCGGATGCGGGTTATGTCTGACGCGTCAGCTTCACGTTTGGAGGTAGGCGACGACAGCGAGGACACGCCGGTGTGTTTCTCGGTCGTGCAGGAGGCCGAGCTTGCCGAAGATGCTGGCCACATGTTTCTCGACGGATCCTTCGGAGATGTGCAGGGCCGTGGCGATGGAGGTGTTCGAGCGGCCTTCTGCCATGGCGGTGAGGACCTGCCGCTCGCGGTCGGTGAGGGCGTGCAGGCGGGATGCGCGGTTGCTGCGACTCAGTAGTTGCCGGACGACTTCGGGATCGATGACGGTGCCGCCGGAGCCGACCCGGTGCACCGCTTCGAGGAAGTCGGCGATGTCGGCAACCCGGTCTTTAAGCAGGTAACCGATGCCGCGGACGTCGCCGCTGAGCAGGTCCGCGGCGTATTGGGCGACGACGTATTGCGAGAGCAGCAGCACTGCAACACCTGGGTGGCGTTCGCGGATGGTGTGGGCGGCGCGCAGTCCTTCGTCGGTGAACGTCGGGGGCATTCGGATGTCCACGATGGCCAGGTCGGGCTGGTACGCTGCGACGTGGGTGAGCAGCGCGTCGGGATCGGATACGCCGGCTACGACTTCGTGCTGTTTGTCGGTGAGCAGGCGGGTCAGTCCGTCGCGCAGCAGCACAGCGTCCTCGGCGATCACGATCCGCACGGCAGCTCCACGGTGATCAGGGTCGGCCCGCCGGTGGGGCTGGCGATGGTGAGGGTGCCGCCGATGCTGTCGACCCGGTCGATCAGCCCGGCCAGCCCGCCGGTGGGGTGGGCGGCGGCTCCGCCGATGCCGTCGTCGCCGACCTGTACGCGTAGCGCGGAGCCGGATCGGCGAACCCGGACCCATCCGGTGGTGGCTGCGCTGTGTTTACTGAGGTTCGCGAGCAGTTCACCGATGCAGAAGTATGCGGTGGCCTCGACCGGAGCAGGGGGCCGGGTGTCTAGGTCAATGTCGGCGGTAACCGGTATGGCGCAGCGGGCGGTCAGTGCGGGGACCGCGCCGTCCAGGCCGAGGTCGGTGAGCACCGCCGGGTAGATTCCCCGGGCGAGTTCCCGTAGCTCTGCGAGTGCCTGCTTGGCGTCCTCGTGGGCGGTGGCAACCCGGATCGCGGCCTGGCGCGGGTCGGTGCCCTGTTCAAGTTCCTCCCGGGCGCGTCCCAGCTCCATCGCGAGGGCGACCATGCGGACCTGGGCGCCGTCGTGCAGGTCGCGTTCGATGCGGCGTAGGTGGGCGCCGGCCTGTTCCACGGCGTGGTCGCGGCGCCGCTGCAAGGTGCGTACCTGCTCGTCTCGGCCGGCTCCCATGGTGAGGAGCCGCAGCCGCAGCCGGTCCAGAGCGGTGAATCCGTGGGCCAGCCACGGTGCTGCCAGCAGGCCAGCCAGCCCGATCACGGACATGAGTACCGGGTACGGCCAGCGGTCCGGGTACCAGTGCCAGAACGACGTCAGCTCGATCTCGTCGAAGCGGTGCCCGTCCCGCTCCGGCAGGAAGCGGTACCAGGCGGGATACGTGGCGGTCAGTAGTGACAGGCCCCACCACAGTGCGATCACGTATGCCTGGGCGAGGCCGAAGGGAACGGCGGTCATCGCGTACAGCAGACACCGCCATCCGGTCGCGTCGGTGAGGGCGTCACGGACCCAGCCGGTCAGCCCCGGCCGGGTCCGCGTCCGTGCGGCGGGTGCCGCGATCGTCAGCCCCAGCAACCGACGAGCGCGGATGCGTTCGATCGCGCCGATCCCGCGGGCGGCGGTCACCACGGCCGCCAAGGCGACCAGACCGATCACGGTGATGCTCGCCACCGCGGCGTACAGCATGGTCACCAAAGCGAGCAGACAGGCGACTGCGACGAACGGGCCGAGCAGCAGATATCCGGTCTCGCGCCACGTGCGGGCCCGCACCGGTTCGGTCACCAACCGCAGGAGAACGCTCATCAGCCTTCCATCGTCCGCACCCGGCGCCGGCGCAGGAGCAGCCAGTACCCGGCGAGCAACGCGGCGCTGTTCAGCAGGTACAGGAGTTCCACGCTGCCGCCATGACCCAGGCCGAGGTCGGGCGCGTGCAGCCGGACGTGTACCAGCGCGTCACCGTAATTGGCGCCGACGTCGGTGTCCATCGACAGCACGTCGTCCATCACCCAGTTCCACATCGTGTGGAAGCCGATGGCCAGCCACAGCGCGCCGGTGGACAACCGGGTCAGGATGAAGAACCCGGCCATGCACATGATGTCGGCCAGCAACACCAGCACGAACCAGGCCGAGGTCGGTACCCCGGCGAAGTGCAGGACTGCGAAGATCAAGCTGGACACTAGAGCTGCCCGGCGCAGCGGCCAGCCCTCGGCCAACGTCTGCAACGCGTACCCCCGGAACGCCAGCTCCTGCACGAAGGCGCTCGTCGCATACATGAACAGCCCTGTCCCGAGCAGGACCAGCACGGCGGCAGTTCCGCGCTCCCTGAGTTCCGTGCCGGTCACCTGCGCCCACCCGAGTGCCCATGCCGTGGCGAATACCACCAGCATGGACCCCGCCCCGGCGGTGAGGCCCGTGACGACGTGCCGCCAGTGCCATGTCGACAGCCCGATCGGGTGCCATGGCCGCTGGTCGACGTAGCGGCGGAACACGTACGTCACCGCCAGCGCGAGCACCGCGATAAGCGCATGCCCGGCCACGTTCATCACCAATGACCCCCGGGTCGCGGCGGTCACCACGCCCATCGGTACCAGCAGGCTCACCAGGTAGGCGGCCAGTCGCCACCCTCGCCGCGGTCTTCCCTCGGCCTCGACGAACAACCGTGTCATCGGGTTCCGGCGTCGAGGCGATCGCTCAACAGCGGACGCGTCCACCACAGTCCTCATGTTCGTGTCTCCCCGCATCGTCAGCTCAACACCGATGACGCTAGGAGCCGAGGCCCCCACCCGATACGCGGTTGTCCTCCGACCGTTATGGGGGCTAACCCCCACGACATCTCTGGCGATGACCACCTGCGGGATACGCGAGTCACGCCTCGAATGAGCCGGCTATTCCTCGTTGCCGGCGTCGGGATCGCGCAGGGCTCGCCGCTCGCCGCCCAGTTCAGGAAGCTGAAAATGAGTACTGACCGTGGCGGTTGATGTGTTTGCGCAGGTACGGCGAGAGGCGGGCGACGTCGACGTCCAGCACCTGGTACCCGACGCCGCGGAGCTGCCCGATCGCGGCGTCGAGGTAGACGGTGCTCCACAGGGTGATGCAGTTGAGCACCAGTCCAAGAGCGCCGAGCTGGTCTCCCATGCCCTCGCGCTACGCCCGGTACAGCTCACCCTTGCGGCCGTGAGACACGTGCCGGCCCAGGCCGTGACGGCCTTCCTGCAGATTGCGCATCCCCTTTATCTCCCGCCGATGCGGCGGCAGATCGACGTAGGCCAGCACGTGCGGCGTCTTGAAGACCCGCCCAAGGTGGGCCAGGGCCTCATCGGCCTGGGTCGGGTTCCCGCCGGCATGCAGCATCCGCATCGCGTCGTACGCCGAGATGGTGCCGGTGTACATCGAGGCGACCAGTCGCAGGAGGGCCGGCAGTGCCGGCGCACCCGGGCCAGGTCGATCCTGCCCTGGGTGTCTGACCTAGGCCGCCAACCAAGCGCAACCGCACCGCACGCGCACCTATTTCGTACCACCAGCGCTTTCCCACACCGCCGAGCTTGTCGGGACTCGGCCGGACCCGGATCGAGGCAGCGACCCGAGCCCGGGGCCGTCAGCGGGGAACTCTGTTGCCCCGCCCCGCACCCCGCTGACAGGGTCGCCCCCATGTCGACCTTCTCCGCACCCGACGGGACCGAACTCGCCTACCACGTGTTCGGAGACGGTCCCCCGCTGATCTGCCTTCCCGGCGGACCGATGCAGGCCTCCGGGTACCTCGGGGACCTCGGTGGCCTGTCGACGCACCGGCAGTTGATCATGTTGGATCTCAGGGGAACCGGGCGGTCGGCGACCCCGCAGGACGTCTCCTCCTACCGCTGCGACCGACTCGTCGACGACGTGGAAGCCCTGCGCGAGCACCTCGGCCTGGACCGGATGGACCTGCTCGCGCACTCCGCCGGGGCGAACCTGGCCGCGCTGTACGTGGGTCGGCATCCGCAGCGCGTCGGCAGGCTCGTGCTGGTCACGCCGAGTGTCCTGGCCGTCGGCATCGCGATCCCGGGCGAGCTGCGGCTGGAGACCGCGCGGCTGCGCCGGGACGAGCCGTGGTTCCCGACCGCGTACGCGGCGCTGGAAGCGGTCGCCGCGGACCGGGGCACCGCGGAGTCGTTCCAGGCGATCGCCCCGTTCTTCTACGGTCGCTGGGACGACACGGCGCAGGCCCACCACGCGGCGCTGGAGGCACAGCGCAACGACGAGGCCGCCGCCGTATTCGGCGGCGAGGGGGTTTTCGACCCGGACGCCACCCGCGCGGCGTACGCCCGATTTGCCTCGCCGGTCCTCCTGCTGGGTGGGGAGGGCGACCTGAATCCTCCGCCCCGCACGCTGGCCGACTTCGCCGACCTCTTCCCCCACGCCCAGGCGGTCGTCCAGCCCGGAGCCGGGCACTTCCCCTGGCTCCACGACGCCGACCGGTTCGTGACGGCCACCGCGGCGTTCCTGAGATGAACCACGACGGCAGCGCGCCGGGCCGGCGGCGGCCGGAACCCCGGTGACGGCCGGCTCGGCCGAACACGGGATGAGGTCAGCGGCGGCGCCACCACAGGCGCCAGCGCCGGCGCGGCCGGGACCTCGGCGCCGGCGCCTGCTGCGCCGCCGCGGCGACCCGCTCCGCCGCCGCCCGCTCCCGGTCGGTCCGCCACCGGCGGACCACGTCCTCGACGTTGACCGGCCGGACCACGACGCGAGGACCGGTCGGGGTACGCAGCCACGCCATGATCTCGGCGTTCAGCGCGCCGACGTACGTCCGCACCGACTCCTCCGTCGGCAGGTCACGCACCTCCGCCGGTACCCGCTCGACCCGGCGGCGCAGTTGCAGCGGGGTGGGCAGCAGCAGCTCGGAGGGGAGCGCCTCGCGCTCCAGGAAACTCTTGATCCACCAGGACTCGTCGTACGGCGCGTCCCGGCCCGGGATCGGCTTGCCCATACCGGGCAGGTTGTCGAACTCGCCGCGCTCCTGGGCGGAGCGGATCTGCGCCTCGACCGCCGCTTCCCACGCGTTGCTCACCGCTGGCACCTCCCCCGCATTCACCGTAACCGGCACACCGGCAGGATTCAGCGCCTGCGACCGGCCCGGCATTCCCCGCCGGAAGGGCGACGGTGGCGGCGTACATTTCCGGGCAGGACCGGGAGGAGGACACCGTGCGGGACTGGCTGATCGGCCTCGCGGTGGCGATGACCTGCCTGGTGGCCAGTTGGGCGTTGCTGGTGCTGCTGGCCCGGCGGCTGCCGCCGGGCATCCTGCGCGACCTGGCGGCGTTCATCCCGGACTGTCTGACCGCGGTGCGCCGGCTACGCGCCGACCCGCGGGTGCCGCGCCGGGCGAAGGTGGCCGTGCTCCTCGCCGGGCTGTGGCTGGCCAGCCCGATCGACCTGATCCCGGAGTTCCTGCCGGTCATCGGGCCGCTCGACGACATCGTGGTGGTCGCCCTGGCGCTGCGCTACGCCGGCCGGCAGGTGCCCCGCGAGGTGCTGCTCGCCGCCTGGCCGGGTGAGCCGAGGCTGCTGCTGCGGCTGCTCGGGCCGGCCGCCGCACCACCACCGGTGTGAGCGACACCACTGGCGAGGTGACCCCGATCACCGGCGGGTGACCGACCGGCGCCGCGTCTCAACCGCCTCGGCGAACGTGCCGGTGCCCGGGCAGAGGGAACGGCGGATGGGGTGGCAGCACCTCGACGAACGCGTACCCGGTCTTGTCCGCCACGCGGCAGGAGGCCGGGTTGTCGATCTGGTGCAGCAGTTCCAGGCGGATCAGCCCGCTGGCCGCGAACCGGGTGAACGCCCACCCGGTGACCGCCTCCAGAGCGCGGGACGCCACCCCGCGCCCCCGCGCCGACGCCGCCGTCCAGTAGCCCACCTCGGCGTAGGCTCGACCGGGCACCACGTCCTTGAGCAGGACGCAGGCCACGACCCGGTGCTCCCCCGTCGCCGGCTCGGGCTCGCAGACGGCGAAGCTGAAGCGACGGCCCGCCGCCCAGGCCTGCCGGTTGCGCGCCACCCACCGGCGCGCGTCGGCGGCGGTGACCAACGGGTCGCGGGTCCGCGCCCGCAGGACCGGATCACGGTAGGTCTCCAACAGCGCGGCGACGTCGTCGTCGCGCCAGCAGCGCAGCACGAGTTCGGGCGCGGACACGGTCGCCGGGGCCTGCAGGGTCGTGGACACCTGAGCAGTCTCGCGCGTGAGCGCGCGTCCCGACACCCCTTCGAAGCCGGTTCGCGCGCGCCCGAGGGCGACGGCCGGGCGTAGGGTCGCGAGGAGACGGTGAAGGCGGGGGCGTCGATGGTCACGTTCGGTGCGGTGGCGGGAATCGGCCTGGTGGCGTTGGGTCTGGTGCTCACCCCCGGACCGAACATGGTCTATCTGGTGTCCCGGTCGGTGACCCAGGGCCGGCGCGCCGGGCTGGTCTCCCTGCTCGGCGTGGCCGTCGGGTTCCTGGTCTACCTGGCGGCGGCGGTCGCCGGGATCGCCGCCATGTTCGTGCTGGTGCCGCCGCTGTACACGGCGGTGAAGCTGGCCGGCGCGGCGTACCTGCTCTGGTTGGCCTGGCGGACGGTGCGCCCGGGTGGGCGCTCGGCGTTCACCCCGGCGCCGCTGCCGCCGGACCGGCCGCGGCGGCTGTTCACCATGGGCCTGGTCGCCAACCTGCTCAACCCGAAGATCGCCATCCTGTACGTCTCCCTGCTGCCGCAGTTCGTCGACCCGGCGCGTGGTCACGTGGCGGTGCAGAGCCTGCTGCTCGGGCTGACCCAGATCGTGATCGCGCTGACCGTCAACGCGTTGATCGTGCTGACGGCCGGGTCGGTGTCGGCGTTTCTGACCCGCCGTCCGGCGTGGGCGCGGGCGCAGCGTTACGTGATGGGCACCCTGCTGGCCGGCCTGGCGGTGCGGATCGCCGCCGACCGGTCCCGCGCCGCGGTCGCCGCATCCTAGCGCCGGCGGCGGGCGGCGGGGTGGTGTCCGAGCCGGCCCCGCACGACGACGAGACGATCGCGTCGTGCGGGCCCGGCCGGGCACCGCAGGGTCAGTCCGCTCAGCGGGCCTGGCGTCCGAGCCACTCCCGGTAGGTGGTGGGGGCGATGACGGCGCCGTCCTTGGCGATGAGGACGTCGCCGGGTACGGCGGCGAACATGCCGGCGCTGTCGTCGGTGGTGACGGTGCGCTGGTCACCACGGGCGGCGAGGGTGATCCTGCCCAGTTCGTCGAGCGGGAAGACGTCTGGGCCGGCGACGTCCCGGATGCCCCGCAGGGGGCTGCCCGCGCTGACGTCGGCGACGGCCCGGGCGACATCGGCCGCGGCCATGGGCTGTACGGGGGTGCGGGGCAGGCGGACGGTGTTCTCGTCGGCGGTCCAGGACAGCACCGCGTCCATGAACTCGAAGAACTGGGTGGCGCGGACGATCGAGTACGGCAGGGGGCCGGCCTTGAGGACGTCCTCCTGGAGGACCTTGGCGCGGTAGTAGGCCAGGTCCGGAACCTGGTCGACGCCGACGATGGAGAGGATCACCGCGTGGCCGACACCCGCGCGCTGCGCGGCCGCCAGGAGGTTGTCCATGCTGGTCCGGAAGAAGTCGGCCGAGGCCTCGTCGAAGGTCGGCGAGTTGGTCAGGTTGACCACGACCTGGGCGCTCTGCACCGCCTCGGTCAGGCCCTGACCGCTGAGGAGGTCCACGCCGGTGGACGGCGAGTGCGGTACCGCCTCGTGCCCGGCCGCCTGCAGGAGCTTGACGACCTGCGACCCGATGAGCCCGGTCCCGCCGATCACGGCGATCTTCATGTCCATCACACCCTTTTTCGTGGAGCCGCTGGTCCGGTTCGCCGCAGCGCAGCCGAAACTCGGACCTTTTCTGTCCGGGAATATACTCGGATAGAGGATGACCGGGTTATGGGGGGCGTGGCTAGGGTGGACCGATGAAGATGTCCGGCGGGGTCGAATGGGCGCTGCACTGCTGTGTTGTCCTGACTACCAGCAGCAGACCCGTCGCGGCGGCCAAACTCGCCGAACTGCACGACGTCTCCGGCAGCTACCTCGCCAAGCAGTTGCAGTCCCTCGCCCGCGCCGGCCTCATCCACTCCGTCCAAGGCAAGTCCGGCGGCTACGCGCTCACCCGCGCCCCGGAGAGCATCACCGTGCTCGACGTGGTGCGGGCGGTCGACGGCGCGGGGCCCGCCTTCGCCTGCACGGAGATCCGCCAGCGCGGCCCGTTGGCGTCCCCGGCCGAGGCCTGCACCACGCCGTGCGCGATCTCCCGCGCCATGGCCGCGGCCGAGCAGGCCTGGCACCAGGCCCTCGCCGCGGTCACGATCGCCGATCTCGCCCGCGACGTCGACGCAGACTCCGGCCCTGAGGCGTTGGCCGGCGTGCGCGGCTGGCTCGAGGGGGAAAGGAACAGCTGACCGGCCAGGACCGGCCGGGACGGCGGATCAGACCAGAGCGCGGGCCTCGTCCGGGCTCAGGTCGTTCCCGGCGGCCACCAGCGCCTCGAACCGCTCCCGGCCGAGCGCGGCGAGCAGCCGTTCGGCGGTCCGCTCCAGGTCGTCGCGCTCGACGGGCGCGGTGGCGAACCCCGCGGCGAGCCGAGCGGCCGCCGCCGCGCCGAGCAGCCGCGCGGCGACCTGCGGCACCGACCAGGCGGCGGCCGAGGCGATGCCTTCGAGGGCGCCGATCGCGTCGCGGGGGGCACCCATCGCCTGCGCCGCGTCGAACGCCTCGACGTGCCGAGCCAGCCCGGTCGCCGGATCGCCGCCCTGCTCGGCCGCGTATCCCAGTTCGACCAGCACCATCGGCAGGTACAGCGCCGGCCGGGCGTCGCGGTGGGCCAGCTCCACCAGGTGCTCGAGGTGGCTGACGGCCACGTCCAGCTTGCCGTCGCGGCGGGCGGCGAAGCCCAGGCCCAGCTCGGCGAAGACCAGGGCGCCCGGCGAGTCCTGCTCGACGGCCAGCCGGTACGCCCGCTCCCCCAGCTCCCGGGCCTGCGCATAGTCGCGGGTCTGCACCGCGAGCCAGGCCAGCCAGGACAGCTTGCTGCCCACCTCGGGCCAGAGCGACAGCTCCTGCGCCCAGCTCAGGCCCGCCCGGTGCAGGGCGGCGGCGCGGTCGTACTCCCCGGTCAGCTCGGCCAGGCCCCCCACCCAGTCGGTGGCCTGCAGCCGACCCCAGCGGTCACCCAGCTCGGCGAAGAGCTCCGCGCAGCGGGCGCCGTGCCGTTCCAGGGCGGCCACGTCCTCGGCGGCGTGGGCGAGCTTGGCCCGGCTGCCCAGCACCGCCGCCTCGGTCCACCGGTCGGCGGACCCGGCCGCTTCGGCGAGCAGCTCGGTGGCCAGGGCCACCTCGCTGCGCTCGATCAGCGCGGCGGCCACGAACCAGGTGCCGCGGCTGTCGTCGTAGCCGTGCAGGTCGGCGGTGTCGACCGGTTCGCCCCGCAGCAGCGCGAAGCCCACCCGCCAGGCGGCGGCCCGGGACCGCGCGGTGGCCTCACCGTCGAGCGCCAGCGCCCGGTGGGCCTCGGTGAACCGGCCGCGCAGGAACCAGTACCAGCTCAGCGCGGTGGCCAGCCGCAGCCCGCCGCCGTGGGCGAGCGCCGAGCGCAGGTTGGCGTCCTCGGCGTCCAGCCGGGCCAGCCACTCGCCCTGGCGGGGGCCGCGCAGCTCGGGGTCGGCGCGTTCGGCCAGGCCGGTGAAGTACGCGGCGTGCCGGGCCCGGACCGTGGCCGGGTCGGCGAGGCGGTCGAGGCAGAACGCGGCGACCGACTCGAGCAGCCGGTACCGCGGGCCGGCTGCGGTGTCGTCCATGACCAGCAGGGACCGGTCGACCAGGCGGGCCAGCACGTCCAGGTCGGCGGCGCAGACCGCCTCGGCGGCGTCGAGGGTGGCGCCGTCGCTGAACACCGCGAGCCGGGCCAGCACCTGGCGGTCGGCGTCGTCGAGCAGGTCCCAGCTCCAGCCGATCACCGCGGCGAGGGTGCGCTGCCGGGCCGGCATGTCCCGCTGTTCGGTGGCGAGCAGGGCGAACCGGTCGTCGAGGCGCTGCACCACGCCGGTGACGCCCAGCGCGCGGACCCGGGTCGCGGCCAGCTCCAGGGCCAGCGGCAGGCCGTCCAGACGGCGGCAGAGCTGCGCGACGGCCGGCGCGGTCCGGTCGTCCAGGCGGAAGCCGCGCTGCTGGGCGGCGGCGCGGGCGGCGAAGAGCCGGGCCGCGGCGCAGCGGCGGACCGCGTCCGGGTCACGGTCGTGCTCCGGTACGGCCAGCGGCGGCACCTCCCACACCAGCTCGCCGGTGAGCCCGAGCGCCTCCCGGCTGGTCGCCAGCACGGTGACGCCGGTGGTGTCCCGCAGCAGCCGGGCCACCAGGTCGGCGGCGGGCGCGATGACGTGCTCGCAGTTGTCCAGCACGAGCAGCAGCCGCCGGTGCCGCAGCGCGGCGAGCAGCCGGTCGATGGCCGCGACGCTGCTGCCGGCCGCCTCGTGGACGTCCAGGGTGGCCAGCACCCGGTCGGCGACGCCGTCGTCGCCGGGCGGCAGCGCGGCCAGTTCGACCAGGTGGACGCCGTCGGGGTGGGACTGCTCGCGGGCGGCCTCGGTGGCCAGCCGGGTCTTGCCGACCCCGCCCGGGCCGGTGAGCGTGACCAGTCGCCGCCGCGGGATCAGCGCCCGCAGCTCGGTCAGGGCCTCGGCCCGGCCGACCAGCTCGTCGAGGCGGGCGGGGAGGCTGTTGCGGATGCGGGCCGCGCGCGGCGGCCCGGTCAGGCCGGCGTCCTGGGCCAGGATCCGCCGGTGCAGGGCGACCAGCTCCGGACCGGGGTCGAGGCCGAGCTCCTCGGCGAGCCGGTCACGCAGGTCGGCGTAGCTGTCCAGGGCCTCGCTCTGCCGGCCGGCGGCGTACAGGGCGCGCAGGTGCAGGGCGCGCAGGCCCTCCCGCAGCGGATGCCGGGCGACCAGGTCGGCCAGGTCCGCGACGACCAGGTCGTGTTCGCCGCGGGCCAGGCGGGCCTCGGCGAGGCGTTCGTGCACGGCGAGCCGCTGCTCGGTCAGGCGGATCGACTCGGCGCGGACGTACCCGGCGTCGGCGAAGTCCGCGTAGGGCTCGCCGCGCCACAGCCCGAGCGCCTCGGTCAGCCGGTCGGCGTCCCCGGCGGTGGCCAGGTCGGCGAAGCGGTCGGCGTCGGTGACGGCGCGCAGCAGGTAGCCGGGCGGGCGGGACTCGACCAGGTCACGGGCGCCGGGTTCGGCCTCGCCGAGGGCCTTGCGCAGCTGGGAGACCCGGACCTGCAGCGCGCCGGCCGGGTTGGCCGGCGGGTCGTCGCCCCAGAGGTCGTCGATGAGCCGGTCGGCGGAGACGACCTGGTTGCGGTTGGCCAGCAGGTCGGCCAGGAGCGCGCGGACCTTCACACCGGGCACGGTCACCGGCTCGCCGGCGTCGGTGGTGACGGCGAGCGGGCCCAGGACACCGAACCGCATGGCGGCCACCCTACAAGCCGTAAGCCGGCCGGAAGTGGACCGTAAGCGGCAGCGCGCACGGTGTGGGTGTCAGCCGATCGCAGAGAGGACCACGCTCATGAGCTACGCACCGGTCAATGGCCTGGACATGTACTACGAGGAGCACGGCACCGACGCCGGCCGGCCGGTCGTCCTGATCCACGGGGCGCTCTCCGGGATCGGCACGTCCTTCGGCGCGATCCTGCCGATCCTGGCCAAGAGCCGCCGGGTGATCGCGGTGGAGTTACAGGCCCACGGGCGCACCGCCGACATCGACCGCGACCTGACCGTGGAGGACTTCGCCGCCGACGTGGTGGCCCTGCTCGACCACCTCGGCATCGCCCGGGCCGACGTGTTCGGCTGGAGCATGGGCGCGGCGACGGCGCTGCGGCTGGGCACCGACCACGCCGGGCGGGTCGGCCGGCTCGTCCTGGCCTCGGTGTGCTTCACCCTCGACGGCATGTATCCGGGCCTGCTCGACGGCATCCAGGACCTGCGGCCGGAACACCTGCACGGCTCGGAGTTCCACGAGGAGTACCTGCGCACCGCCCCGGACCCGGCCGGCTTCGCCAACCTGGTGGCCAAGGTCAAGCGGCTCGACAGCGACCTGCCGCAGTGGTCGGCCGACCAGATCCGGGCGGTCGCCGCGCCCGTGCTGCTGGTGCTGGGCGACTCGGACATCATCCGGCCGGCGCACGCGGTGGAGATGTTCACGCTGCTCGGCGGCGGGGTCCCGGGTGACCTGACCGGTCTGCCGCGGTGCCGGCTGGCGGTCCTGCCGGGCACCACCCACACCTCGCTGCCGCAGCGGGCCGAGTGGCTGGCCCCGATGGTCGACGAGTTCCTGGACGCCGAGGCCTGAGCGGCTACCGGATCAGGCGGCCGGGTCCGCCGGCTCCGGCCGTCCGCCAGGCGCTGCGCGGTCCGGGCGAAGGAGGTGACCTCCGGCCGCGACGTCTGCCGGGGCCAGCCGAGGGCCAGCGTCGTGGCCGGCAGGTCCGACACCGCAACAGCGACCACGTCGGGTACGAGGCGGTCGGCGACGGACGAGCCGACGACGGTGACGAGCCGACCGAGTGCCACCAGGTCGAGGATCTCGTCCAGGCCCACCGGCGGGCACTGCTGCTGGTAGGTCGGCTCCTGCTGCAGTTCGGCGCGTTGTTCTTGGTCCGGAAACTACCGGGAGGCCATTACCTCGTGCTTTTCCAGCGGGTGCCGTAGTCGGTGATCCTGCCGCTCTGAGCGTTGCGCTCCGGGTCATGGACAGGTTCACCAGGCCGTAGGCGTGCAGCACACGTTGGCTGCGCCAGGTGTTGTCCTTCAACCCGAACTGGCTGCGGTGTTCCTGCACCGCGAACACACCGGAGGCGGCGTGAGCGAGCGGGAAGGCTGCCCGTCGGGCTGAGATGGCGAGAAACACGGCGATCTGGGTACTGGTCAGCGTACGGGCGAGGGCTGGACCGCGACGGCGACTGGATCCCGGACGAACCGCAGGTATTGAACCGCCGCGAAGGGCGTCTTCGGCACCGCCAAGGGCCCCGGAGCGGGAGTCGACGGGCTGGTACGGCCGAGAAGGCGCGGTCGTCAGGACACGGATGAGGAGCATGGCTAGGGCCGTGACCAGGAACGTCCACGGCGGTGGCTGACGGTTTCCCGGAGAATCGGCGAAGCCGTCCGGAGGTTGCCTCCGGACGGCTTCTGAGCCGCTCGTGTTCCTCAAGCGAGAGCCTGCGAGATCCGGCTCGCCGGCTACGAGGTGTGGGGGTTGTCCCGGAAGTCCGCGTCGCACTTGAGCGAGGATCCGAGATCGACGCAGACCTGCAGGCCGGCCTTCATGATGTCACGGGTGGTGTTCAGCTCCTTGCCGTCGTACGGACCCCACGGGGCGCTTTCGCAGGTGCCGTCGTCCTCGTGCCAAACGCCGTTGGCCCACGTGCCGTCCCGGAGGAGGGCGCGCGCCCGGGCGATGACCCGGTAGCCGTCACCCGGGCAGGTGTCGTTGATGACCCAGTTGTTGTAGGTCACCGAACGTGCCGAGGTGAAGTTGAGGTCCGCGTACGTCGTTCCGCCCGAGTCACCGCCGGACGGGTACGTCTGGACATGGACGGAGACGTGGCCGTCGTCGGCCATGGCCGGTGTCGGGCTGGCAACCAGCAGCGCGGCGGCAGCCGCCCCGATACCGAGGGTCTTCAGGGAAAAACGCACGGCGCAACTCCTTCTCACTGAACGGATCCGTTCGATCACGGAGAACGCCCATATTCTCTTCTCCGGAGCCGCGGTGTCCATCTCTAGATCGAAACCGGTCACGCTCTTCCGGCCGGCACCGTGCGGGCCGGGGCCGGCGTACCGGGTGCCACCGATCCGGCGCGCCGAGCGGGCCGCCGGGCCGACCGGCTGCCCGACCCGGGCGACGTGCAGCAGCCGCTCCGGCACCACCTCCAGCGTCGAGCCGAGCGCGGCGCGGGTGGCCGGCCCGTCGATGAGCTGGCTCAGCGGGTGCGCCGCCATGCCGTCCGCGTGCGGGGTCAGCCAGGTACACATCAGCGCCCGCGGCGTGAAACCGGGAGCGATCCTGCAGGAGATCGTGGAGGCGCACTACGCCACGCTCGACGCCGCTGGCGACGAGCCGATTACCGTGTTGCCCGCCGACGTCGTCCGCGCGCTGGCCCAGGTTGCCCGCCGGGAGCGTCCCGCCGCCGCGTAGGGCGATGTCACACGCTAAGCGCCACAAGCCGGACGCAGGCAAGGAGCCTGCGGGACGTTGACCTCCGGGCCGGCGCCCCGGTCACTGATTCGGCATGTAGTTGATCGGCAGGCCCTCGCCGTAGCGGTGGCCCTCCCCGGTCAGAATCTGCGCCCCGTGCTCCAGCGACGCCAGCACCGTCGTAGCCAGGTCGACCCGACTGGTGACGCCCAGCCAGTACGACAGCTCCAACCAGTCCTCGCCCCACGTGGGCAGCAACGCGCCCCTGGCGGTGCAGATCGCCAGGTCGCGCGGCGCTCGGGTGATCGGCACCGCCGCGCCGCGCGACCGCGACCACCTGCGCTCACTGGGGGCCGAACCGGTCGGTTACGGCGCGGGGGTCGCCGACCGCGTCCGGGCACTGGCCCCCCAGGGGGTGCAGACGGTCCTCGACACCGCCGGCGGCGGCACGCTCGCCGCGGCCGCGGGGGCCGCCCGCCCCGACGCGCGGGTGGCTTCGGTTGCCGAGCTCGGCCTGCCGGGCGTCGTCGCGGTCTTCTGCCGGCTGGACCACGCCGACCTCACCGCGTTGGTGCGGTTGGCCGAGGCCGGCGACCTCGCCGTCCGGGTCGGTGCCCGCTATCGGCTGGAGCGGGCGGCCGAGGCGCAGCGCGCCCTCGCGGCCGGCGGCAATGCCGGCAGGGTCGTCATCGAGGTCTGCTGAACCGACCGCAGCGCCGCCCGGTCGGCTGCGGCGTGGCACCGCGGTCAGAGCGCGTCGGGTTGGCCGAGCGCCGGGTGCCGCTGGCCGGGCTGGGCATGCCAGGTCGGCGCGTCCGCCCGGAGGGTGGTGTCGATCCGCAGGCGCGCCCAGTCGTCCAGCTCCGGCAGGTCGTCCGGGGCGAACCAGCCCACCTCCGTCGACTCGTCGCCATCGGGCCGGGCGGTGCCGCCCACCGGCCGGCAGCGGAACCAGATGTTGAGGTACTCGCAGACGTCGCCGTTGGGATAGACCACCGGGTGGGTGGCCACACCGCCGACCCCCTCGACGCGCACGCGCACGCCGGTCTCCTCGTACACCTCCCGCAGCACCGCGTCGGCGGGCTGCTCGCCCGGGTCGATGTTCCCGGCGGGCACTGACCAGCGGCCGTTGTCGCTGCGCCGGGCGAGCAGCACCCGGCCGGCGTCGTCGCGGACCACGGCGCTGACCCCGGGCAGCAGGAGCAGGTCGTGTCCGACGTGGGCGCGCAGCTTCGCGACGTACGCGGGGACGGCCACGCGGCCCACGTTAGCCGGTGGCGCTGCGACGCCGGCGGGGCCGTCCCGGCGCCGGTGACGATCACCCGGCACTAGACTTCCGAGCCGATGGACGTCCAGCCCACCACCGCCGACACCCGTCCCTGCGCCCACTGTGGACGGGAGGTGCCGCAGCGCGCCGGCGCGGGCCGGCCGTTCCGCTACTGCCGGGACAACGACGGGGCCTGCCAGCGGGCCTCCCGTAACTCCCGGATGCGGCACCGCAACGCCCCCGGCCTGCCCGGCCAGGTGGCCCGCACCTGGGAGGCGGTGGACCGGCTCGACCAGATCGTGGAGTCGTTGACCGAGGCGCTGCACGCCGAACTGTCCCCGGTCGGGGTGGAGCGGCAGCTCGCGCAGCTGCGCGCCGAGACCGCCACCGAGGTGGCGCGGGCACACACCGAACGCGACGACGCCCGCCGCGACGCCGAGACGGCCGAGGCCGAGGCCACCCGCGCCCGGCAGGAGGCCCGCGCCGCCATCGTCGAGCGCGACGCCGCGCGAGGCCGCGCCGAGCAGGCCGACGAGCGGGCCGCCGCGGCGCGGGAGCACGCCGAGGCCGCCGAGGCCGACCGGGACACGGCCCGCCGGGACGCCAGCGCCGCCGAGGCGCTGCGGGTGCAGGCCGAGCGGGACCGCGACGCCGCCCGGCACGAGCTGCGCACCCTGCGCGCCGAGCGGGACACCGAACGGCAACGGGCCGCCGACCTGACCGTGGAACGCGACGCCGCCCGCGCCGACGCGCAGCGGGCCACCGCCGCCGCGGCCGAGGCGCTGCGCCGGGCCGAGCAGGCGAGCGCCGAGGCCGCGCGGGCGCGTACCGACGCCGACCGGCACCGCGACGAGGCCGGCCGGGCCCGCGAGGAGGCCGGTCAGGCCTGGGCGGCGGCCGAGGCGGCGGCCCGCGACCGGGACGCGGCGCGGGCCGCCGCCGAGCAGGCCCGGCAGGAGAGCGCCGCGGTGTCGGCCCGGGACCGCGAGGAGCTGGCCGCGGCGGCCGGGCAGCGCGACGCCCTGGCCGGTGAGCTGGCCGCCGCGCGGCAGGCCGGCGCCGCCGCCCAGGCCCGCCTGAGCGAGCTGGAGGTACGCCTGAGCGCCGTCGAAGCCGACCGGGACGCCGCGCAGCGCCGCGCCGCGCAGCTCGCCGACCAGGTCAGCGACCTCGCCGCCGCGCTGGCCCGGCTCGGCGCCCCCGCTCAGGGCAGCTGACCGGCCGGCGCCGCCTGGACCTGCACCCGGGTGTCGTGGAAGGTCGGCCCGCCACCCAGGTCGGTGTCCCGCACGCCGGTGACCGCGTTGACGGTGTTGGTGGGGGCCATGGCGCATGCCATCGCCGTGTCCGTGCGGTGGGGACCCCGTGGGCGGGCCGGGACCGGGGCCCCGCCGGTCAGTGGATGCCGGCCATCAGCCGGGAGATGTGCCGGCTGAACATCACCGCGCCCACGCCGAGGGCCACCGACGCCAGCCCGAAGGTGAGGAAGTAGGTGGGTTCCGGCCAGGTCTCGGCGAGCCGGGCGACCTGCCCGCCGATCGCGTCGCCGACGGCGGTGGCCAGGAACCACAGGCCCATCATCTGGCTGGCGTACTTGAGCGGGGCGAGCCGGGTGGTGGCGGACAGGCCCACCGGGCTCAGCGACAGCTCACCGGCGACCTGGATGGCGTACACGGCGACCAGCCACCACGGGGAGACCCGATCGCCGCCGACGGCGGCCTGCGCGGCGGCGGCCATCAGCACGAACGACAGGCCGTTGAGGACCAGGCCGACGGCGAACTTCGCCGGCGTGGAGACCCGGTGGCCCACCCGCACCCAGAGCAGGGCGGCCAGCGGCGCCCCGATGATGATCAGGATCGGGTTGACCGACTGGAGCCAGGAGGCGGGGAAGGTGAAGCCGAGCACGTCCCGGTCGGTCCGGTCGGCGGCGAAGATGTTCAGCACCGACCCGGCCTGGTCGTAGATCAGCCAGAACGCGGCGGCGAAGACGAACAGCCACAGGTAGGCCTTCATCCGGCTGCGTTCGGTCCCGCTGATCTCCCGGTCGGTGAGGATGCGGGTGAAGTACCCGATGGTGACCAGCACCGTGACGATGGTGAGCAGGTTGACCACGCTGTTGACGGTGAACAGGCCGGCCAGCGCGAGCACGGCCAGGACCAGCAGGATCGCCAGCACGGCCAGACCGACGCGGGTCAGCGCGCGGCGGCGGTCGGCGCCGAGCAGCGGGTCGGCGGGGCGCGCGCCGGCCTCGCCGAGGTTGCGCCGGCCCAGCACGTACTGCAGCACCCCGAAGGTCATCCCGACGGCGGCCGCACCGAAGCCCAGATGCCAGTTGATCTTCTCGCCGAGGAAGCCGGTGATCAGCGGGGCGATGAACGCGCCCAGGTTGATGCCCATGTAGAAGATCGAGAAGCCGGCGTCGCGGCGTGGGGAGTCCCGGTCGTACAGGTCGCCCACCATGGTGGAGATGTTGGGTTTGAGCAGCCCGGTGCCGAGCACGATGAGGCCCATGCCGGCGAAGACGCTCCCGTCGACAGGGACCGCCATCACGTAGTGCCCGGCGGCGATGACGACACCGCCCCACAGGACGCTGCGCCGGGCCCCGATGAGCCGGTCGGCGACCCAGCCGCCGGGCAGCGCCATCAGGTACACCATGGCGTTGTAGGTGCCGTACACGGCGTTGGCGGTGGAGGCGCCCAGGCCGAGGCCGTCGTCGGCGACCTCCGCGGTCAGGTACAGCACCAGGATCGCGCGCATGCCGTAGAAGCTGAACCGCTCCCACATCTCGGTGAGGAACAGGGTCGACAGCGCCCGCGGGTGACCGAAGAAGGTCTTCCCGCCGGGCGGCCGGGCGTCGACCGGCGCGTCACTGGTCATCGTCACCTCCCGCTCACCTGGGCGGCTAACATCCCCGGTGAGCGCCGAAACACTCCACCGATTCGACCCGGCCGGGGACGACCCCGCCGGGTCGTGGGCATGGCCGGTTACCCTTGCACGGGTCACCCGCGCGCCGGGTCAGCCGATCCGGGCGGGAATGCCCCGGTGGAGACGGTTCGTTACACCGAGAAGACCAGCACCACGAACGAGGGGAAGTCGATCATGGGCGAGCGTATGCTGCGCGGAAGCCGGTTGGGCGCGGTCAGCTACGAGTCCGACCGCAACACGGAGCTCGCGCCGCGACAGACCCGCGAGTACCTGTGCGCCAAGGGCCACCAGTTCGAGGTCCCGTTCGCTGTCGACGCCGAGGTCCCCACGACCTGGGAGTGCAAGTTCGACGGCAGCGTCGCCCGTCTCGTCGACGGCACCGAGCCGGAGCAGAAGAAGGCCAAGCCGCCGCGTACCCACTGGGACATGCTGCTGGAGCGGCGTTCCATCGCCGAGCTGGAGGACATCCTGGCCGAGCGGCTCCAGGAGGTCCGCACCCGCCGCGGCCGCGCCTGAGCCGCACCAACCACGACGGCGCCCCCGGGAGATCCTCCCGGGGGCGCCGTCGCGTCGGCATGTCAGGGGCGACGCGGCGGCACGATCTCACCCTCAATGGCCCGCCCGGCGTCGACCACCTCGGCCTCGACCACCGGCCCGGCGACGGTCGGCTCCGGCGCGGGCGGCGCGTCGGCGCGGCGCACCTTGACCCGCCGGGGCCCGAACAGGTCACCGGCGACCATCGACGACACCCGGCGCTCGGCGGCCCGTTGCACCCCGGCGCGCGCCAGCCGGCGCACCGGCGGCACCAGCAGCACCAGCCCCACCACGGCGCTGACCAGCCCCGGCACTGCCAGCAGCAGCGCACCGCCCAGACCGACCAGACCGTCGGTCACCTGCGGCCCGGGCGGCTGCCGGGACTCCACCGACGCTCGGAACCCCCGCCAGGCGCGCGTGCCCTCCCGGCGCAGCAGCACCAGCCCCAGCAGCGAGGCCGCGAAGCCCAGCAGGACCGCCGAGCCGTACCCGATCGTGCGGCCCACGCCGACGAACGCCACCAACTCCACCAGCACCGCCAGCAGCAGGGCCAACGGCACGAACCTCAGGTATCGGCGCATCTCACCTCATCGCGTCGCGCGGGCGCCCCGCCGGTGAGAACCGGACACGGGGTGAAGGGACATCCCGCCTCTCCAGCATGACACGCCGGCGCTCAGGGCCACCGTCGGTGACCACGCCGGGTCCGCCGTACCCGCCGGTCCCGCAGCCCCCAGGTGGTGATCCGCCACAACGCCTCCGCCACGATCAGCGGGCTCATCTTGCTCGCCCCGCGTTGCCGCTCGGCGAAAGTGATCGGCACCTCCACAATCCGCACCCCGGCCCGGTGCGCCAGCCGGGACAGCTCCACCTGGAACGAGTACCCCTGCGAGCGGACCGAACGCAGCTCCATGGCCTGCAACGCCGCCGCCCGGTACACCCGGTAGCCGCCGGTGGCATCCGAGACCGGCACACCGAGCGCGAGCCGCGCGTACAGGTTGCCGCCGCGTGAGAGCAGCAACCGGCGCAGCGGCCAGTTCGTCACCCGCGCCCCCCGCGTCCACCGCGACCCGATGACCACGTCGGCGTCCCGGGCGGCGCGCAGCAGCGCCGGCAGGTCCTCCGGGGCGTGCGAGCCGTCGGCGTCCATCTCCACCACCGCGTCGTAGCCGCGCTGACGCGCCCACGCGAACCCGGCCAGGTACGCCGCGCCGAGGCCCTCCTTGCGGGGGCGGTGCAGCACGTGCACGCGCGGGTCCGTGCCGGCCAGGGCCTCGACGAGCACTCCGGTGCCGTCGGGGCTGTTGTCGTCGGCGACGAGGACGTCCACGGCCGGGGCGACCCGGCGGAGGCGGGCGACGACGTCGGTGACGTTGTCGGCCTCGTTGTAGGTCGGGATCACCACCAGCACCCGCCCCACCCCGGGGTGGCCGCCGTCGGCTGCCTCGGTCACCGCATCCTCCGCATCTGCCCCGGCGTGCCCGGGTGGCGGCCTAACCGTCCGGGTCGACCTCGCGGCGGCGGGCGCGACGCGGCACGGCCGCGCCGACCAGCGCGGCGACGGCCAGGCCGACCAGGGCCACCTCCGGCCACACTCCCGCCCGGCTGGCCGGGGTACGCCCGTCGGCGAGCACCATCTCCCGGAGGACCACCGCCCGGGTGTTGAACCCGGTCGCGCCGCTTACCCGCCCGTCGGGGGTCACGAACCCGGACACCCCGACCGTGGAGGCCATCAGCGCGCCGCGGCCGTGCTCGACGGCGCGCAGCCGCACCATGGCCAACTGCTGGCGGGCCTCGGCGACGTCGAAGGTCGCGTTGTTGGTCTGCACCACTAGCAGCTGCGCGCCCCCGTCGACGGTGTCGCGGACGAGGCCGTCGTAGGCGACCTCGAAGCAGATCACGTCGCCCAGCACGGCCGGGCCGGCGCGCACCACGCCGGGTGTGGTGCCGGCGACGAAGTCGTTGCGGATCCGGTCGACCTGGGAGCTGACCATGCGGGCGACCTCGCGCAGCGGCACGTACTCGGCGAAGGGCACCGGGTGCCGCTTGACGTACAGCTGGTCCAGGTCGGCGCCGGTGCCGGGCTGCCAGAGGATGCCGGCGTTGCGGACCTCGCCCTGGCCGGGGCCGAGCAGCACCGCGCCGACGAGGATCGGCGCGCCGATCGCGTCGGCGGCGGCGGAGATGCGCTGCCCGGCGGCGGCGTTGCGCAGCGGGTCGATGTCGGAGGAGTTCTCCGGCCACACCACCAGGTCGGGTCGGGCGGCGGTGCCGGCGCTGACCTGCGCGGCCAGGTCGATGGTGGCCTCGACGTGGTTGTTGAGCACCGCCTGGCGCTGGGCGTTGAAGTCCAGCCCGAGGCGCGGCACGTTGCCCTGCACGATGGCGACGGTGACCGTGCGGCCGCCCCCGGCCACGCCGGTGGGCACCAGCAGCGCACCGCCGGTGACGGCGAGCAGCACGGCGCCGAGTGCGGCCACCGGCGCCCAGCGCCGCACGTCGCGGCCGGGCCAGCGCCGCCAGGCCGCGGCGAGCAGCAGCCCACCGGCCAGCGCCACCGCGAAGCTCACCAGGGGGGCGCCACCGAGCCGGGCCAGCGGCAGCAGCGGGGAGCTGTCCTGGCTGAACGCCAGCCGCCCCCACGGGAACCCGCCGAACGGGGTGCGGTCGCGCAGCGCCTCCTGGCCGACCCAGAGCAGCCCGGTGATCGCCGGCCAGCTCCACCGGTGTCGGTCCACCAGCGGGGACACCCAGGCCGTCGCCGCGCCGAGCAGCGCCAGGTAGCCGGCTTGCAGCAGCGACAGCAGCGTCCACGGCAGGTAGCCGGTGTGCAGGTTGGTCCACTCCAGCAGCGGCGCGAACAACGCCACCCCGGTCAGGAAGCCCAGGCCCGCGCCGGCGCGCAGCCGCCGCCGGTGCGCCGCGGCGGCCAGCAGCGCCACCCCGACCGCGGCCAGCGGCCACAGCCCGTACGGGGGGAACGCCAGCAGCAGCGCCACCCCGGCGGCCACGGCCATCGGCGCCGCCGCGCGCAGCGGCAGGGCACGCCCGGCGTCCGTCGCGCGTACCACCTCGGGGGTACGCCTCTCATCCCGGTCGAGCGTCGTCACCGGCACCTCACCACGATCACGCGCCGAAGGCTACCCGGCCTGCGCCGGAAGACGCCGCCGGCCGGGGGCGGTTGTGCTGTCGTACCCGGCTGGCACCGTGAGCCGCATGACAGGGCCCGCGACGGTGACGTACGTGCTGATCCCCGGCGCCGGTGGCGCCGCCGCCTACTGGCAGCCGCTGGTCGACGAGCTGCACCGGCGAGGCCGGCAGGCCGTGGCCGTGCAGCTGCCCGCCGCCGACCCGCACGCCGCGCTGCCCGAGTACGCCGCCACGGTCCGCGCCGCCGTCGACGGGCACCCGCAGGTGGTGCTGGTGGCGCAGTCCCTCGGCGCGTTCACCGCGCCGCTGGTCGCCGAGCATCCGGCGGTGCGGCTGCTGGTCCTGGTCAACCCGATGATCCCCGCCCCGGGTGAGACGGCGGGCCACTGGTGGGCGGCGACCGGCCACGGGCGGGCCCGCGCCGCGTACGCCGCCGCGCAGGGCCGCGACCCCGACGCCGGCGTCGACCTGGCGGTGGACTTCTTCCACGACGTGCCGGCCGAGGTGACCACCCGGATGCTCGCCGGCGGGAGCGGCGACGAGTCCGAGGCGGTGTTCGTGCGACCGAACCCGCTGCGCCGCTGGCCGGACGTGCCGACCCGGGTGGTCACCGGCCGCGACGACCGGTTCTTCCCGGCGGACTTCCAGCGTCGCCTGGCCGCGCAGCGGCTCGGCGTGCGGCCCGACGAGCTGCCCGGCGGCCACCTGCTGGCGTTGAGCCAGCCGCGCCACCTGGCCGACCTGCTGGAGCGCTACGCGCGCGGTGGGTGAACAGAAATCGGGGCGCGGCATGCGCCGCGCCCCGATGCTCCCAGGCCCTTCCCGGCCGGTGGGGCGAGAATGAGCGGCGCCGACCTTCGGACCGACCTGACGCGGACTGGCTGTCCCCGCCTGGCCGTTGTCTACTGGCCGTGCCTTTCACCCTGCCCGTACACCGGTAACCGCGGCCGGTTCGCGCCGCCCCGCCGACCCCCGCCCGCTGGACCTGGCCGCCGCGACGAAGTGCACCGTGTCGCTCGGCCAGCGGACGAAGGGACGAAGCGAACAACAGCCGCTTCCCGTAGTAGGACTCAAAGACGGTACGGCTTACACCCCGTCCGCTGTCAACCCACCCCCGGCCAGTCGTGTGTTGCACCACGGCGTGTCGCGTCGGCGCGTCTCAATCCGTGCCCAGGTGGCGGCGCAGCAACGCCTCCGCCGCCCGTGGATGATCTCCGGCGAGCAGACCACCGGCGGCCAGCACGTAGTCGACGTCCACCACGGCCCGCGCCGCGCGCGGCAACGGCCACCCGCCGGCGTGGTCGTCCAGCACGGCGGCGAGGACCCCGGCGGCGTCGGCGGCGGCAGCGTGACGCAGCACACCACCCGAGCCGACCATCAGCCGCACGTCGCGCAGGTCCCGGCCGGCCCGTTCCCCGGTCGCCGCGCCCCGGGCGTGCCGGCGCAACGCCACCGTCGCCGCCAGCGCCGCGATCCGCCGGTCGGCGGCCCGCTCGGGCGCGGCGTCGGCGAGGAACCCCGGATCGGCGGCGCGCACCGCCGCCGCGGCCGCCAACCCGTCCTGCTCCCCCGGGGCCAGCAGGCGCTCCTCCACGGCGGCGCGGACCACCCCGGGGGCGCTCCACCGCATCCCCAGGTCCCCCTCGACCGTGCGGGCCCGCCACAGCGTCCCGGCGACCTCCCGGCCGGGGCCGGTGGCCCGCTCGTCGGGGGTGAGCACCGAGTACACGTCGGTGGTGGCCCCACCCACGTCCACCACCGCCAGGTCCCCGCCGAGGGCGTCGGCGAGGACCTCCACCCCGGTCAGCACCGCGTCCGGGGTGGCCGCCCGCACCAGGCGGGCGAACCGGCCGCCCCGCGACAGCCGCTTACCGCCGATGACGTGCCGCAGGAACACCTCCCGGATCGCCGACCGCGCCGACGCCGCGGCGAGCACCCCGATGCGGGGCAGCACGTTGTCGGCCACCGTCACCGGCACCCCCGCCGCGGCCAGCAGGGCGTGCAGGTCGTCGCGGACGTCGGTGTTGCCGGCCAGCACCGTCGGCACCCGCCAGCGGGCCTTGGCCAACCGGGTCGCGTTGTGCGTCAACGTCTCGGCGTCACCGCCGTCGGTGCCGCCGACCAGCAGCACCACGTCGGGGCGCGCGGCCCGCAACGCGGCCAGCTCGGGCGCGCCGAGCCGGCCGGCGGCCACGTGCACCACGTTCGCCCCCGCCGACAAGCCGACCCGCCGACCGGCCTGCGCGGTCACCAGCGGCTCGTAGCCGACCACGGCCAGCCGCAGCCCCCCACCGGCCGACGAGCACACGTACCAGGGCAGCTCACCCCGGCCGAGGCCGGCGGTGGCCGCCGCCACCGCGGCGTCCAGGCCGTGCAGCACGTCCGTGCCGACCGTGGTCGGCGCCGACGCCCCCGCGACCAGCGCGCCCGCGTCGAGGTCCACCACTGTCACCTTCGTGTACGTGGACCCGACGTCGGCGCAGACGGCGAACCTCACGCCGGTGGCGGGACGACCACGGTGCCGGTCGCGGTGACCGCCACGATCGGCGTCTCGAGCACCTCCGCCGCCGACTCCGACCGCTCCGGCCGGCCCCGGCACACCACCCGCGCCTCGAAGTCGATGGTGCGGCTGCGGGTACCCACCCGGGTCACCGTCGCGACCACCTCCAGTACGTCCCCGGCCCGCATCGCGCTGCGGAACTGCACATCCGAGTACGAGGCGAACAACCCCTCGTCGCCGTCGGTGCGGATGCACACCTCCGTGGCCACGTCCCCGAACAACCCCAGCGCGTACGCCCCGTCGACCAGGTTCCCCGCGTAGTGGGCGTGCGAGTACGGCACGTACCGCCGGTGGGTGACGGTCAGACCGACCCGGGAATCACTCATGCCTTCGCCTTCTTGCTCGTGATCAACGCGTGCACCAGGTAACTGGCCACCTCACCCGGGGTGGTGCCCCGGCCGAAGATCCGGTCCACACCCAACTCGCCGGTCATCGACTCGTCGAACCGCGGCCCGCCCACGATCAGCAACGGCCGGCGCCCCGCCGGCATCGCCTCCCGGAACGCCGCCGACATCTCCCGGGTGTTGTGCAGGTGCGCGTCGCGCTGCGTCACCACCTGCGACACCAGCACCGCGTCGGCCTTCTCCTGCCGGGCCGCCTCCACCAGCTCCGGCACGCTGACCTGCGCGCCCAGGTTGGTGACCTTCAACTCCCGGTAGTACTCCAGGCCCTTCTCCCCCGCGATGCCCTTGACGTTGAGGATCGCGTCGATGCCCACGGTGTGCGCGTCCGTGCCGATGCACGCCCCCACCACCGACAGCTTGCGCCGCAACCGCTGCTTCACCACCGCGTTGACCTCCTTGGCGCTCAGCAACGGGAAGTCCCGCTCCACCACCTGCACCGCCGAAAGGTCCACCAGATGGTTCACCCGCCCGTACACCACGAAGAAGGTGAACCCGTCACTCATCGGCTTGGCGTGCACCAGCATCGCCGGGTCGATGCCCATCTTGTTGGCCAGCTGCACCGCCGCGCCCTCGGCCCGCTTGTCGTGCGGCACCGGCAACGTGAACGACACCTGCACCATGCCGTCACCGGTGGTGTCCCCGTACGGCCGGACGATCGTCTTGTCGCTCATGCCGCCGGGCCCTCCAGGATGTCGGTGGCCGGGTTGTAGTAGTCGGCCTCGTGCGCGGCCACCCCGGCCAGGCCCTTGCCCCGATCTGCGGGCCGCTTCATGATCCCGAACGTGCCCTCGGCGATCGCCGTCAACAACGACTGGTCCCCGATGCGCTCCAGCAGATCCAACGCCTCCCCCAGCACCCGGTTCGCGCGCTGCTGGATGAACCCGCCCGGCGCCGGCACGAAGTCCTCGTGCAGCCCACCCGCCGCGCCCAGCACGTACCGCACGTTCTGCAGGGCGATGTCCCGGTCGGACAACCACGGCGTCACCACCGCCTCGGTCATCATCCCCACCAGCAGGATGCCCTGCCCCGTCATCGTCCCCACCAGGTTGAAGAACCCGTCGAGCAGATTGCCCCGGAACACATCCCCGGTCATGTGCTTCGTCGGCGGCATCCACTTCAACGGCGCGTCCGGGAACAACTCCCGCGCCAGCAGCGCGTGCGCCAACTCCAGGCGCAACGACTCCGGCACATCCGGGTTGATCTCGAACGCGTGGCCCAGCCCCAACTGCCAGTCCGCCAACCCCGCCTCGTGCGCGAAGTACTCGTTGAGCAGCTGCGACACCGTCACCGTGTGCGCCTCGTCCACCGCGTCCGCGGTGGTCAGGTAGTTGTCCTCACCGGTGTTGATGATGATCCCCGCCCGGGCGTGCACCTGCCGGGAGAACCGCTGGTCCACGAAGGTGCGCACCGGGTTGATGTCGCGGAACAGGATCCCGTACATCGAGTCGTTGAGCATCATGTCCAACCGCTCCAGGCCGGCCAGCGTCGCCATCTCCGGCATGCACAGCCCCGAGGCGTAGTTGGTCAACCGCACGTACCGGCCCAACTCCCGCGACGACTCATCGAGAGCGGCCCGCATCAGCCGGAAGTTCTCCTGCGTGGCGTACGTGCCCGCGAAACCCTCCCGGGTCGCCCCCTCCGGCACGTAGTCCAACAGCGACTGCCCCGTCGAGCGGATCACCGCGATCACGTCCGCGCCCGCCCGGGCCGCCGCCTGCGCCTGCGGAATGTCCTCGTAGATGTCCCCGGTCGCCACGATCAGGTAGATCCACGGCCGCTGCTTCGGATCCCCGTACCGCTTGACGAGGCGGTCCCGCTCGGCCCGGCGCCGGTCGATCTGCCGCACCCCGGCCGCGACCGCCTTCCGCGCCGCCCGGCGGGCCGCCGTGGCGGCCTTCCCGGTGGGCTGCGTGAACCGCACCGACCCCGCCGCCGCCTTCTGCGCCAGCAGCGTCACATCGCCGATCTGCTCCCGGGCCAGGGCGTCGAACACCGGCGCCGCCACCCCGTGCCCCAGCCCCACATCGGCCACCACCGCATCCACGAGGCGGTTCACCCACGGAATACCGTCCGGGTCCGCGCCGCTGACCCCCGCCAACCGCAGCACCGCCCGCTCCACCGACACCGTGGTGTGGCTGCGCGCCAGCTCCACCACCGGCCGCCCGGCGCGGCGCGCCAACTCCCGCGCCCGGGCCACCAGCACCGGATCCAGGTCAAGCTTGCCCGTCACGAATTGCCTTCCTCGTAGATGACCTCACCGCGCAGCACCGTGCGCCGGCACACCGGCAACGGCGTCGGGTCCGACGGACCCCGCAACTCCGGGTCCTCGGCCTGCAACACCGGCAGACCACGGTCCACCCCCGCCGGCGTCGACCACACCGCGAACGTCGCCGCCGCGCCCAACGCCAGCACACCCTCGGCGTCCAGGTGCACCGCCCGCCAGCCACCCCGGGTGTGCGCGGCGAACGCCGCCCGCACACTCATCCGCTGCGCCGGATTGTGATGCGCCGCCGCCGCCCGCACCGCACCCCACGGGTCCAGCGGCGTCACCGGCGAATCCGACCCGAACGCCAACGCCACCCCGACCGAATGCATCGCGCCCATCGGATTCGACGCCAACGACCGGGACAGACCCAACCGGGCCTCGTACATCCGGCCCGCGCCACCCCACAACCGGTCGAACGCCGGCTGCATCGACGCCACGATCCCGTACTCCACGAACCCGGCGATCAACCGCTTGTTCATGATCTCGGCGTGCTCGATGCGGTGCCGCGCCGCCCGCAACCGGTCCACGCCCAACGTCTGCGCCGCCCCGGCGAACCCCTCGAGCACCGTGCCGATCGCCGCGTCACCGATCGCGTGGAACCCGCCCTGCATGCCGTGCGCCGCGCAGTCCACCAGATGGTCGCGTACCTGCTCCGCGGTCACGTACCCGTGCCCGCACGCGTCCGGCTCACCGTCGAGGTACGCCGCCGACACGTGCGCCGTACGCGAGCCCAACGCCCCGTCGGCGTACAGATCCCCGCCCGCGCCGACCGCACCCAGCTCCCGCGCCTTCGCCGCGCCCAGCAACTCACCCCAGTACCCGTACACCTCCGGCACCCCGGCACCGGAGATCGCCAACAGGCCGGTGAAGTCCGCCTCGTCCGACGTACCCGGCCCGCCGCACTCGTGCACCGCGGCGATGCCCAGCGACGCCGCGTGCCGCAACGCCGCCCGCTGCGCCGCCGCCCGCTGCGCCGCCGACACCGAGCCCAGCGCCGCCTCCCGCACCACGTGGTGCGCGTCGCGCCGCAGCCACCCCGACGCGTCGTAGCCCGCCGCGTCCGCCGCCTCCGGACGAGCCGCCAGCAACGCCGCCGACACCAACGCCGAATGGATCGACGCCTGCGACAGGTACACCCGCCGGCCACCCGCCGCCCGATCCAGCGCCGCCGCGTCCGGCAGCGCCGGATCCGACCAGTTCGACTCGTCCCACCCGTGCCCCAGCACCACACCGTCACCGGGCACACCCGCCGCGAACGCCGACACCGCGTCCAACAGCTCCCCGGCCGACCGCACCCCCGACAGGTCCAGCCCCGACAACGCCAGACCCGTGTCCGTGGCGTGCACGTGCGCGTCCACGAACGCCGGCGTCACCAGCGCGCCGTCCAGCTCCACCACCCGGTCGGCGGCCGGCGCGTCGGCGTCCGCACCCAACCAGGCGATCCGGCCGCCGGACACCAGCAGCGCCGTCGCGCTCGGCTCCGCCGGACAGTGCAGCGTCCCGCCGCGGTACAACGTCGAGGGGTTCGTCATGACACTCAGTCTGCCGCCAGCCGCGACTCGAACAGCGCACGGACCCCCGGCTCCGAGCGCAGCAGACCCAACGCCAGCTCCGCGTGCCCCGGCACGTACCCGTTGCCCACCAGCATCGTCACGTCCGCCGCCAGGCCCTCAGCCCCCAGCGCCGCCGCCGCGAAACTCGTCGCCATCGAGAAGAAGATCACCGTGCCGCCGTCGGCGGTGGCCAGCACCGCCCCGTGCTCACAGCCCGGCACGTCCACGCAGACCACCGTCACGTCCGCCGGCGCGCCCAACGCCGTGGTCACCGCCGTCGACAACGCCACCGGATCCCGGGCGTCGGCCAACGCCACCACCGACGCCAGCCCGGCGGCGCTCAGCGCGTCCCGCTCCGCCGCCACCGGCACCACCCCGACGGTACGAGCCGCGCCCGCCCGCCGCGCCGCCGCCAGCGACAGCGACCCGCTCTTGCCCGCCCCGCCGATCACCGCGACCCGCACCGGCGTCGGGTCACCCTCGCGCTGCCGGCGCGCCACGTGCTCGGCGACGACCCGCGCGGTCAACGCCGGCGCCCCGCACACGTCCAGCACCGCCAGGGACAGCTCCGGGTGCAGATCCTCCGGCAGCACCGCCGCGATCGACCGGGCGAACAGGATCGCGTACCCGTCACACGGCACCTGCTCACTGCGCCCGTCCCAGCGGGCCAGCCCGTCCAGGACGGTCAGCGGGGTCAGCGTCAGCGACACCAGCGTCGCGACCCGGTCACCGACCCGCAGCCCCAGCGGCGAGCGGCGCCCGGCCTCCTCCACGGTGCCGATCAACATGCCACCCGAGCCGGTCACCGGGTTCTGCATCTTGCCCCGGGTGGAGATGATCTCCAGCACCTCGGCGCGGACCTTCTCCCCGTCCCCGCCGTGCTTCTCCGACAACTGCCGGAAGCTCGCCGCGTCCAGGTTCAACCGCTCCACCCGGATGCGCACCTCGTTCGGCGCGATCGACGGGTCGGCGTCCAGCCGCCAGGCCGCCTGCGGCAGCACCCCCGCCGGTTCCACGACGCGGTGCAGACCCACCGGTGACGTCACGCCGACCTCCCCTGTCCAGCCGCCCGAACCCCCGGTCAGGGCTCGCGTCGCGGGAAAACTTACGGCAGACTAATTTCTTCACCGGATAATTTCCAGTAGCCTTCGGGGTCGCTGATCATCCGCACACACCACGAGGAGGGGCCGTGACCCAGACCCAACCGGTTGAGACCATCCCTCAGCCCCGTCACGCCCCGGTCGCCGTACCGACCGCCGGGCAGCCGTACGAATACCGCCGCAGCCCCCTGGTCGAACCCGACTGGACCCGCTTCCCCGGCTGGCGCCACATCACCCGCGACCAGTGGGAGAACGCCCAGTGGCAGCGCGTCAACTGCGTCAAGAACATCAAGCAGCTGCGCACCGTGCTCGGTGACCTCGTCGACGAGACCTTCTACGCCGACCTCGAGGCCGACCAGAAGGCCCTGGCCACCATGTCCATGCTGGTGCCACCACAAATGATCAACACGATGGTGCCGTTCGCGCCGATGACCACCGAGGCGTTCCTCGCCGACCCGATCCGGCGCTACATGATCCCCGTCGCCTCCGACCGGCGCACCGACTGGCCCTCCCACCCGTACGCCAGCCGCGACTCCCTGCACGAGCACGACATGTGGGTCGCCGAGGGCCTCACCCACCGCTACCCCACCAAGGTCCTCGCCGAGCTGCTCTCCACCTGCCCGCAGTACTGCGGCCACTGCACCCGGATGGACCTCGTCGGCAACTCCACCCCCGCCGTCGACAAGCTCAAGCTCACCCTCAAGCCCGTCGACCGGTACGACGCCCACATCGCCTACCTCAAGGGCCACCCCGGCGTCCGCGACGTCGTCGTCTCCGGCGGCGACGTGGCCAACGTGCCGTGGCGCAACCTCGAGTCGTACCTGATGCGGCTGCTGGAACTGGAGACCGTCCGCGACATCCGGCTCGCCACCAAGGCGCTCATGGGCCTGCCCCAGCACTGGCTCCAGCCCGACGTCGTCGAGGGCCTGGAACGGGTCGCCCGCACCGCCGCCCGCCGCGGCGTCAACCTGGCCATCCACACCCACGTCAACCACGCCCAGTCGATCACCCCGCTGGTCGCCAAGGCCGCCCAGACCGCCCTCGACGTCGGCGTCCGCGACGTCCGCAACCAGGGCGTGCTGATGCGCGGCGTCAACGCCACCGCCCCCGACCTGCTCGACCTCTGCTTCGCCCTCCAGGGCGAGGCGGGCATCCTGCCGTACTACTTCTACATGTGCGACATGATCCCCAACGCCGAGCACTGGCGGGTCCCGGTCTGGCACGCCCAGCAGCTCCAGCACGACATCATGGGCTACCTGCCCGGCTACGCCACCCCGCGGATCGTCTGCGACGTCCCCTTCGTCGGCAAGCGCTGGGTGCACATGCTCACCGAGTACGACCGCGAGCGCGGCATCTCGTACTGGACCAAGAACTACCGCACCTCGATCGAGTCGGCCGACCTGGAGGCGCTGAACAAGCGCTACGCCTACTACGACCCGATCGACACCCTGCCTGCGGCCGGCCAGCAGTGGTGGTCCGACCACCGCAACGACTGACCCGCCCACCACCTACGGCACCCCCGTACGGCCCACCGGCCGGCGGGGGTGCCGACTTTCCACCCCAGCCCCACCCACCGACGCTAGCGTCGGAACATGCGGCCCCCACCAGCCGACCGCCCCGAGGCAGCCGACCGGGTCACCCCCGTCGAACTCTTCTTCGACGTCGTCTTCGTCCTCACCACCATCCAGCTCGCCCAACTCCTCGAGGCCGACCTGAACTGGACCGGCCTGGGCCGCGTCGTCCTGATCTTCGGGCTGCTCTGGTACCTCTACACCGGCTACGTCTGGCTCACCAACCACGTGCCGCCCCGCGGGACCGGCCGCAAACTCCTGATCTTCGCCGGCATGGCCGGCTTCCTGCTCACCGCCGTCGCCCTGCCCGACGCCCTCCACGGCGGCGGCCTGATCTTCGGAAGCGGCTACCTGATCGTCGTCCTCGTCCACCTCACCCTGTTCGCCCGCAGCAGCGTTCGCGCCAGCGTCCGCCGCCTCGCCCCCTACAACCTCAGCGCCGCCGTGCTGGTCCTCGCCGCCGGCCTGCTCACCGGCCCCGCCGTACCCGCCCTCTGGACCGCGGCCGTGCTCGTCCAGAGCGTCCTGCCCTACCTGACACCCCGCCACTCCTGGATCGGCATGGCCGCGAGCTTCCAGGTCAGCGCCGCCTACTTCGTCGAACGGCACGGCCTGCTGCTCATCGTGGCCCTGGGCGAAACCGTCATCGCCATCGGCATGGGCGTGCCCCTCGACCACGTCGGCCCCGACACCGCCGGCGCCGTCGTGCTGGCCCTGGCCCTGCCCGCCGCCCTCTGGTGGACCTACTTCACCGACGCCCCGCGAACCGAGCACGCCCTCGCCGACGCCCCACCGGCCACCCGCACCCGGCTCACCGCCCACACCTACGTCTTCGGGCACTTCGTGCTGCTGCTCGGCGTCATCCTCTCCGCCACCGGGCTGCACTCCGTCGTGGCCCACCCCGACGAACCCGCCGGCTGGCCGGCCGCGCTCGCCCTCGCCGGCGGACCGGCGCTCTTCCTCACCGGCATGGCCGACGCGCGCCGCACCTTCGGCACCGGCCGACTGACCGGTCGCCTCGCCGTCGCCGCCCTGATCCTGCTCAGCACCCCGATCGGCGCCACGGTGAACGCCGTGCTGCACCTTGCCCTGGTGACCGCCCTGCTCACCGTGATGCTGGTGGCCGACCGCCACCACCACGACCCGGCGGAGGTCAGGCCCGCGGCGCGTACATGATCACCGCGACACCGACCAGGCAGATCGCCGCCCCGGCCAGGTCCCACCGGTCCGGCCGGAACCCGTCCACCACGATCCCCCAGGCCAGCGACCCCGCCACGAACACGCCCCCGTACGCCGCCAGGATCCGGCCGAAGTGCGCATCCGGCTGGAAGGTGGCCACGAAGCCGTAGCAGCCGAGCGCGATCACGCCGGCGGCGATCCACCACAAGCCGCGGTGCTCCCGCCAGCCCTGCCAAACCAGCCAGGCTCCCCCGATCTCGGCGAGCGCGGCGAGCGCGAACAGCAGCAGCGACCGGACGACCAGCATGCCCACACGCTAGTCGAGGTCCTCGGCCACCCCGGCCTGCTGTCTCCGCTCCTGGTCGGCGGCCGGGCCCACCGTGCCTGGCGATCAACTTGTCCTTGTGTGCGGCCTTGCACCCTCTAGTGCATCCTAGGATGCTAGGTGACGTCGCCGAGTTGGGCGGTTGGCAGGCCCGGATCTTGATGGCGCGCGTGGACGCCGCTGCCAGGACCAGCGTCGACGACGCCCGGCAGGGCTCCGGCCGCGCACGCGGTCAGGGACGGCATCCGGTGCTGCGCCACCCGCCAAGATCGTGCTCGATCCAGGAAATAGGGGTCTCCAGCTGGCCAGGAAGCCACTACTTCCCGGATCGAGCACGATCTTGGGGGCGCGGGGACCGCACGCGGCGCGATAGCGGGTCGGCCGAGCGGCCGGACCGAACAGGTTGAGCGACAGCGCGGCTGTCGGCCACCACGAGGCACCGGGCGTTGTCGAGCCTCCCCCGCCTCACCGTCCTGCGGCCCTCCGTCACACCGCCTGGCGCGTCCTAGGACAATAGGTGGCTGCGCTACCGCCTGCCTGCACCGGCCGGGACTGGTTGACTGGGGGCATGAGCGAGATCGTCCTGGTCCGGCACGGCGAAACCGCCTGGAGCCTCAGCCGCCAACACACCTCGTACACCGACCTGGAGCTCACCCCCGACGGCGAGCGACAGTCCCGGGCCCTCGCCGGGGTGCTCGTCGGCCACCGGTTCGTGCGGGTGCTCTCCAGTCCCCGGCTCCGGGCCCTGCGCACCGCGCAGCTCGCCGGTCTCACCGTCGACGCCACCGACGACGACCTGGCCGAGTGGAACTACGGCGAGTACGAGGGCCGGACCACCGCGGACATCCAGGTCGACCGGCCGGAGTGGAACCTCTGGACCGACGGTTGCCCCGGCGGCGAGTCCCCCGAACAGGTGGGCGAGCGCATCGACCGGCTGCTCGCCCGGGTCACTCCCCTGCTGGAACACGGCAGCGTCGCACTGGCCGGCCACGGGCACTGCCTCCGGGTGGTCGGCGCCCGCTGGATCGGGCTGCCCGTCTCCGGCGGCGGGAAGTTGCGGCTGGACACCGCCACGGTGAGCGTCCTCGGCTACGAGCACGGACGGCCGGTCATCCGCCGCTGGAACGGCGGCTGACCGCGCGCCGCCGACCCGCGCCGCCGCGGGTCAGGAGCCGTTCGCCTCCCGCGACCGCACCCGCGACCCACCGCCGGCGGTCTTCGGCGGCCGGCCCTCGTACGGCGTGGACAGCACCACCGTCGTGCGGGTGGTGACGTTCGCGGCGGTCCGGATCTCCTGGAGCACCCGCTCCAGGTCGGCCGGGCCGGCCACCCGCACCAGCAGCAGGTAGAAGTCCTCCCCCGCCACCGAGTAGCAGGAGTCGATCTCGGGCAGGTGGGCCAGCCGCTCCGGGGCGTCGTCCGGTTGCGACGGGTCGAACGGCCGGATCGCCACGAAGGCGGTCAGCGGCAGGTCCAGCGCCTCGAAGGACACCTTCGCGGTGTAGCCGCTGATCACGCCGCGGTGCTCCAGCCGGCGGACCCGCTGGTGCACCGCGGAGACCGACAGCCCGACCTTCTCGGCCAGGTCGGTGTACGACAGCCGACCGTCAACGGTCAGCGCGGCGACGATGGCGCGGTCGATCTCCTCCACGGCAGGCAACCTACCGGTTGCGGCGCCGCCGTGCGAGTACGGGCCCGCCGAGCGTCACGCTCAGCGGGCCGACCGGTCGCGCACCGCGTCCGCGGCGAAGTTCAACACCTCCGCCATGTCCTCCTCGTCGAAGAAGGGCAGGTCGGTGAGGATGTCCGTGACGGACATTCCCTCGGCCATCATCGCCAGCAGGGTCGCCACCGGGATCCGGGACTGCCGCACGCAGGGCGCACCGCCCATCACCTCAGGGTCGATGGTGATCCGGGGGAAGGCCACCGGCACAGGTTAGCCCTTCGCCAGCGCCCGGGAGATGACCAGACGCTGGATCTGGTTGGTGCCCTCCACGATCTGGAGCACCTTCGCCTCCCGCATGTACCGCTCGACCGGGTGGTCGGCGACGTAGCCGGCGCCGCCGAGGACCTGCACCGCGTCGGTGGTCACCCGCATCGCCACGTCGGTGGCGAAGAGCTTCGCCTTCGCCGCCTCGATGGAGTACGGCCGGCCGGCGTCGCGCAGCCGGGCGGCGGCCAGGGTCAGCGCCCGGGCGGCGGAGATCTGGGTGGCCAGGTCGGCCAGGGTGAAGCCGAGCCCCTGGAAGTCGATGATCGCCCGGCCGAACTGCTGCCGCTCCTTGGCGTAGCCGACGGCGTAGTCCAGCGCCGCCTGGGCCAGCCCGACGGCGCAGGCGGCGATGCCGAGCCGGCCGGAGTCCAGGGCGGACATCGCGATGGTGAAGCCGGCCCCCTCCCCGCCGATCAGCCGCTCCGCGGGCACCCGGGCGTCGTCGAAGGCGATCTGCGCCACCGGGGAGGAGTGCAGGCCCATCGTCCGCTCGGCGGCCTGCGGGACGATCCCCGGGGTGCCGCGGTCGGCGAGCAGGCAGGAGATGCCCTTCGGGCCGGGGCCGCCGGTGCGGCAGAAGATGTTGTAGAAGTCCGCGACCCGGGCGTGGGTGATCCACGCCTTGGTCCCGGAGACCAGGTAGGAGTCGCCGTCGCGGACCGCGCGGGTGGTCAGCGACGCGGCGTCCGAGCCCCCCTGCGGCTCGGAGAGGCAGTACGCCCCGAGCAGCTCCCCGCCGATCATGTCGGGCAGCAGCTTGCGCTGCTCGTCGGTGCCGAACTGGGCCACCGGGTAGCAGGACAGGGTGTGCACGCTGACCGCCTCGGCGACCGCGAGCCAGCGGCTGGCCAGGATCTCCAGCACCTGGAGGTAGACCTCGTACGGCTGGGCGGCGCCGCCGTGCTCCTCGGCGTACGGCAGGCCGAGCAGGCCGGCCCGGCCGAGGGTGCGCAGCACCTCCCGGGGGAACTCGGCGCGTTCCTCGAAGCCGGCGGCCTTCGGGGCGAGCTCGCGGTCGGCGAGTTCGGTGGCGAGGTCCAGCAGGTCGTGGGCCTCGTCGGTGGGGAGGATCCGGTCGATGGTCATAGCGCGATGAGCTCCGTGGGGATGGTGTTGAGCCGGGTCACGCCGTCCGTCGTGCAGACGACGATGTCCTCGATGCGGGCGCCGTGTCGGCCCGCGAGGTAGATGCCGGGTTCGACGGAGAACGCCATGCCCGGTTCCAGCGGACGGGGGTTGCCCGTCACGACGTACGGCTCCTCGTGCCCGTCCAGGCCGATGCCGTGGCCGGTGCGGTGCAGGAACGCCTCGCCGTACCCGGCGGCGGTGATCGGCTCCCGGGCGGCGGCGTCGACGGCCTCGGCGGTGACGCCGGGCGCGACCGCGGCCACGGCGGCGCGCTGCGCCGCGTCCAGCACCGCGTAGTAGTCGGTGAACTCGGCCGGCGGCCGCCCGCCCGCCACGTAGGTGCGGGTGCAGTCGGAGCGGTAGCCGGAGGGCATGGTGCCGCCGATGTCGACCACGACCGGCTCGCCCGCGCCGATCGGCCGGTCGGAGGTGCCGTGGTGCGGGCTGGCGCCGTTCGGGCCGGCGGCGACGATGACGAAGTCGACGCTCACGTGGCCGGCGGCGCGGATCGCCGCGGCGATGTCCGCGGCCACCTCGGCCTCGGTCCGGCCCGGACGCAGCCACTGGCCCATCCGGGCGTGCACCGCGTCGATCGCCGCGCCGGCTTCGGCCAGCGCGGCCACCTCCGCCGGGGACTTGCGGATCCGCAGCTCGCGCAGCACGTCCGAGGCGAGCCGCTGGGCGGCGGCCGGGAGCGCGGCGCGCAGCGCGAGGACCTGCTCGGCCCACATCCGGTCGGCCAGGCCGACCGCACCGACCGGCCCGCCGAGAGCGGCGGTGACCAGCGGGTACGGGTCGGTGCCGTCGGCGTGGTCGACGATCCGTACACCGGTGGCCGGGGCCGGGGAGGCCTCCGCCGCCGGGCGTTCCAGGGTGGGGACGATCAGCGTCGGCTCGCCCTGGGCGGGCAGCACGAGGCAGGTCAGCCGCTCCCCCGCGTGGGCGTCGTAGCCGGTCAGGTAGCGCAGGTCGGAACCGGGGGTGAGCAGCAGCGCGTCCAGGCCGGCGGCGGCGGTGGCGCGCTGCGCGGCGACCATCCGGTCGGCCGGATACAGCTCGTCGGTTCCCACCCGGTCAGCTTAACGTTCGTTCGGGGTGGCACCCACCGCGGTGCGCGCCGGACCGCTCAGGCGCGGGCGCCGCCGAGGCCGAGCAGCACCGCGAGCCCCAGGGCGCTGCGCGGCGCGTACGGCACCCGCCACAGCCCGCCGTGCGCCGCGGCGTACGCCTCGTCCTGCCACGGGTGCGCCAGCGCCGGCCCGCCACCGGTGCGCAGGTCGTGCACCAGGAGCGCGGCCATCAGCGTGTTGCTGGTGGCCGGCTCGAACACCTCGATGCCGAACCGGTGGGCCCCGGCGTACGCGGCGGCGAGCGCCCGGTTGCGCAGCACCGAACGGGTCCGGGTGGGCGGCGCCACCGTGAACGACACCGTCGCCCCTTCGGCCCGGGCCACCGTCGCCCGCCACCGCTGCAACCGCTTCGCCAGGGCGTAGTTCGGCCCCTGCTGCGGCACCAGGCTGTCGTTGACGCCGGGGTCGGCGCCCGGCGGATAGTTACGGTGCAGCAGCCGGCCGCCGGAGACCACGCGCAGGGACCGGCGGGCCCAGCCACGGGCCGCGTAGCCCCGCTCGGCGTGGGCCACCGCGTCGGCCGGTACGGCGAAGACGTCGGTGGGGGTGGCGAGGAACGCCAGCGCGACGTCGTCACGACGCTGCCGGAGGTGGACGGTGAGCGCGTCGACCGCCATGGCGACCCGCACGTTGGTCGCCCCGTCGGCGTACACGTAGTTGCCGAGCACCAGCCGGCCGTCGGTGCCGCCGAGCCACTCGGCGACCTGCGGGAGCCGGTGCAGCAGATCGGCGCCCGCGCGGGACTCCAGCGCCGGGTCGTCGGCGGTGGTGCCGGGCCGGACCGGCAGCCGGAGCCGCCCGCCGTGGCGGCGGGTGGTCCGCAGCAGCCGCCGCCACAGCTCCGGACGCGGCAGGTCGACCGCGACGACGTCGGAGCCCCAGCGCAGCAGCGACGGCAGCGGACCCATCTCCGCGCCCGCCCCGAGCACCACCACCCGCTGGTCGCGCAGGTCGAGCCAGTCCGGGTTGGCGAGGACCGCGCCGACCGCCTCGGCGCAGGACGGCTCGACCACGCCGGCGGCGACCCAGGCGTCCAGTCGCCGCCGCAGGTCGTCGCCGCGCAGCCGCTGGCCCCGGTACGGCAGGGACAGCTCCCGCTCGACCGGGCCGGCGCCGGTGACCGTCGCCGTCTCCAGCGCCTCGTGGTCGCTCGCGGTGGCGAAGACCTCGTCCAGTCCGGTCTCGCCGCCGTCGGCGCCGACCACCCTCATCCGGGCGTGCAGCGAGGCGAGCCCGTCCCGGGCGATGGTGAGCGCGGCGTCGCGGGAGAGCAGTCCCGCCTCGACGAGCCGGCGGAAGTGTCTAAGGTAGCCGTGCCGCCAGTCGGTCTCGTGCTCCACCGAGCGGGCGCCGACCGGGTCGACGGCGCGCAGGGCGTCGGCGACGACGGCGCGACCGAAGGCGCTCGTGCTGCGCCCCGCACCGGTGCGCGGAAACATCACCCCGGACGGATCGGCCACGGCCACTGTCCCTTCCTCGCGCCTCGCGTCGGATCATCCCGATCGCGGGTGCCACTCTGCCCGATGCCGCGCCGATCCGCAGTGCGGGGCCGCCGGTGGGCGCCCGTGCGGACGGCGCGGCCCGGTGCGAGGATCGGCGGAGTCGCAGCCGACCACCGGAAGGACGCCATGCGCTATCGCACCCTCGGGGCCACCGGAACGGTGGTGTCGAACCTCTGCCTGGGCACGATGACCTTCGGCGCGGAGACCGACGAGGCCGGCAGCTTCGCCCAGCTGGACCGCTTCGTCGAAGCCGGCGGCAACTTCGTCGACACCGCCGACGTCTACTCCGCCGGGGTCTCCGAGGAGATCGTCGGACGGTGGCTGCGCACGCGCCCGGACCTGCGGGACCGGGTGGTGATCGCCACCAAGGGGCGGTTCCCGATGGGACCCGGGCCCAACGACGCCGGCCTGTCCCGGGTGCACCTCACCCGGGCCCTGGACGCCAGCCTGCGGCGGCTCGGCGTGGAGGCCGTCGACCTCTACCAGGCGCACGCCTGGGATCCGCTGACGCCGCTGCCGGAGACGCTGCGCTTCTTCGACGACGCGGTACGCGCCGGCAAGATCCGCTACGCCGGGGTCAGCAACTTCACCGGCTGGCAGTTGCAAAAGGCCGCGCTGTTGACCCAGCACCTCGGCCTCACCCCGGTGGTGACCCTGCAACCGCAGTACAACCTCCTCGTCCGCGAGGTCGAGTTCGAGCTGGTGCCGGTCTGCGAGAACGAGGGCATCGGCATCCTGCCCTGGTCCCCGCTGGGCGGTGGTTGGCTCACCGGCAAGTACCAGCGGGACAGCGCACCCACCGGCGCCACCCGGCTCGGTGAGGACCCGGAGCGGGGCGTCGAGGCGTACGCGGGGCGCAACGCCCAGGAGCGCACCTGGCGGGTGATCGACGCCGTGCGGCAGGTGGCCGCCCAGCGCGCCGTCTCCATGTCGGCGGTGGCGCTGGCCTGGCTGGCCGACCGGCCCGCGGTCACCTCGGTGATCCTCGGCGCCCGGACCACCGACCAGCTCGACGACAACCTCACCGCCGCCGACCTCAGCCTGGACGCGGAGCAGACCCGGCTGCTGGACGAGGCGAGCGCCCCGCCGGTCGCCGACTACCCGTACGGCGGGCCGGGGGTGCGGCAGCGCGACCGCAACCTCCCCGCCGGGCCGGCGTAGCCCGGCCGGTCGTCAGGGTCGCGCCACCTCGCACCTGATCACCGTCGGCGGGGCCCAGGTCGACGTAGCCGACGTCTAGGACGTCGGTGCGGACCTGCCGGACCGGTCCGAGCTGGGGCAGGGCGTCGTTCATTGCACCACCGATCGCCGGGCTCTGGGCGGCGGGCGTCACACCCGAGGCGATGCGGGCCCACCCGGTGGCAGCGACGGAACGACCGGAAACCGCCGGCGATCAGTCCGGCAGCACCGCCGCCGCGACCCGGCGGACCCGGTCGGGGTGGCCGAGCACCTCGGTGCTGTGCAGGTACTGGTCGACCGCGCCGACCGGCGGGCGCCTCCGCAGCGCCGGGTCGGTAATCGCGACGGACAGCGCGGCGGCGAACCGGGCGGCGTCGAGCACCAGGAACGGACGGGAGTGGAACGGGCGCGCCGTCGGGTCGACCGGCGCGGCCAGCCCGGTGTCGTTGGTCCAGCCGGCGAGGCTCTCCAGGGCCCGGACCAGGCCGGCCTGCCGGTCGGCCCAGTCGCCGGAACCGACGGCGTCGCCGAGCGCGCCGATCACCGGCGCCGCCGCCGGCAGCCGGGCGAAGGCGGTGCCGAGCCACTTGTCGTACGGGGGCCAGCGGCGGTGCAGCAGCAGCCCGAGTCGCATCAGGTCCCGGGCCAGTCCGGCGGCCACCACCCGGCTGCCCAGCTCGTCGCCGACCTCGGCGCACCGTCCGGCCAGGTGCTCGGCCTGCCCGACCCGGCTCCACGCGGCGGCCAGCACGTGCCGCCACACGTCGTCCGGATACCAGTCCAGCCGGGCCCGGGCGGTGGTCAGCGCCCCGTCCAGGCCGTCGTAAAAGACCGCGCCACCGGTCAGCTCGGCGAACCGCTGGGTGGGTGTGGCCAACCAGTCGGCGGCCGCCACCGGCGCCCCCGGGTCGAAGCCGAGCCGGCCGCGCAGCCACCCGCCCAGCTCGTCCACGCTCACTCCGTGCCGGTCACCCCCGGGATCGGCCACGCCGAGCCGGGTGTCGGCGCCGCCGCGGTACCGGGTCGGCCAGCCGAGGAACTCCGGCGGCAGGTCGGCGTCGAGCGCGGCGCGGACCGGCGCGACCTCGGCCGGGTCGGCGACGAAGAGCTGCACCCGCGGGCCCCAGTCGTGGTCGGTGGAGCGCGGGGTGTCCAGGCCGAGCAGCTCCGAACCGCCGTCGAGCAGACCGGCGGCGTACCGCAGGCCGGGCAGGTGGCGGGCCAGCAGCGGGGCGACGACCTCGTCGTGGAAGCGGCGGCAGAGGATCAGACCGGGCAGGAACGCCATGCCTCGCAGTCTGCCGGTCGACGTCGGCCCCACCCACCCGTTATCGGTCCGCCGGCCGGTCACCGCCGATAGCCTGGACCGGGAGCGGATCGGGCGGAAGGTGGGAGCGGTGGCGGACGACCGGGCCGGGGTACGCCGACGAAGGCTGCTCTGGGCCGGCATCCTCGCCCTGGTCGGGCTGGTGCTGCTCGCCCTCGGCCTCACCGTGGCCGACGGCGCTCTCGCCGGCATCGAGGTGGTGCTGGCGATCGCGCTGCTGGTGGCGAGCTACGCCGTGCAGCACCTGGCCCGCCGGGAGAGCCTCTACCGGCACGACGACCGGCGCTGAACGGGCGGCACCGCGGCCCCTCCACCCTCGGCGAGGGCCCGCCCTCCCCCACGTCGTCGGGGGGCTGTGTCAGGCTGTCCGGCGTGACACAGCGACCCCCGATCCTGCTGATCGACTCGCCCAGCCTCTACTTCCGGGCGTACTTCGGCATCCCCGAGTCGGCCGCGAGGACCGAGGACGGCCAGCCGGTCAACGCCGTGCGCGGCTTCCTCGACATGCTCGCCCAGCTGGTCCGCACCCGCCGGCCCGACCGGATGGTCTGCGCGTTGGACCACGACTGGCGGCCGGCCTGGCGGGTGGAGCTGCTGCCGTCGTACAAGGCGCACCGGGTGGCGCCCGAGGGGGGTGAGGTGGTGCCGGACACCCTCTCTCCGCAGGTGCCGGTGATCCTGGAGGTGCTCTCCGCGATCGGCATCACCGCGGTCGGCGCCACCGGCTACGAGGCCGACGACGTGCTGGGCACCCTGTCGGTGACGCAGCCCGCGCCGGCCGAGGTGGTCTCCGGCGACCGCGACCTGTTCCAGCTGGTCGACGACGTCCGCGGGGTGCGGCTGCTCTACGTCGGTCGCGGGGTGGCCAAGTTGGACGACTGCGACGACGCGGCGGTCCGCGCCCGGTACGGCGTGCCGGCCGACCGGTACGCCGACTTCGCGGCGCTGCGCGGCGACCCCAGTGACGGACTGCCCGGGGTGCCCGGCGTGGGCGAGAAGACCGCCGCCCGGCTGATCGAGCGCTACGGCGGCCTGCCGGGCATCCTCGACGCGCTCGACGACCCCGGATCGGGTTTCGCGCCGGGGCTGCGGGCCCGGCTGGTCGGGGCGCGGGACTACCTGGCCGTCGCGCCGAAGGTGGTGGAGGTGGCGCGGGACGTCCCGCTGCCGGAGCTGGCCACCGCGCTACCGACGGCGCCCGTGGACCCGGACCGGTTGCTGGAGCTGGCGCAGCGGTGGAACCTGGCCGGCTCGTGCCGGCGGCTGGTGGACGCGCTGGCCGACCGTTCCTGATGCCCTACGGCCGGCTGCGGCGGTCGTGGTGACCGCCGCGGCCGGCCCGCGTGACCCGCTGGTGACTATGCCGTGGCGTGGTAGGCGAGCACGCCCCGGTTGACGGCGGCGATCGCCTGGCGTGCGGTGGCCCGCAGCTCCACCGACGCGCCGCCGGAGTCGGCGAGCTGGCCGAGCAGGTCGACCACCTGCCGGGCCCAGCGGACGAAGTCACCGGCGGGCATCTCCCCGTCGATTTCGTGGCCGCTGGCGAGCACCTTGGCGAGGGCCTCACCGCGCGCCCAGCGGTAGATCGGCCAGGCGAAGCCGAGATCCGGTTCGCGGGTGACGGTGAGACCACGGCCGGCCTCGTCGGCCTCGATCTCGCTCCACAGCTTGAGCGTCTCGTCGACCGCGTCGGCGACCGCGCCGCGCGGCAGTGAGGCACGCTCATCGACGTCGCGGCGGGCCTCGAAGACCACCACGGAGACGGCGGAGGCCAGCTCGGCCGGGGAGAGACCGTCCCAGACGCCGCGGCGCAGGCACTCGGCGACCAGCAGGTCCGCCTCCGTCCAGATCCGACCCAGCATCCGGCCGGCGTCGGTGACCGCGCCGTCGGCGGCGAGATAGCCGCGGGCGGTGAGCAGCGCGACGATCCGGTCGAAGGTACGGGCCAGGGAGCCCGTCCGGCCGGCGACCCGCTGCCGCAGCTCCTCGGTGTCCTTCTCCAGCCGGCGGCGCCGCTCGGCCCAGCGGGCGTGCTCCTCCCGCTCCGGGCAGGCGTGGCAGGGATGCCGGCGCAGCTCGTTGCGGAGCTGGCTGAGCTGGTGGTCGTCGCCCGGGGTCTGCCGGGACCGGCCGCCCCGGCGACCGCCGTGCCGGTCCAGCCCCGTGCCGCTGACCTCGGCGGCCAGGTCACGCCGGGCCGCCGGGGAGCGGTGGTTGAAGTGCTTCGGCACCCGGATCCGGGCGAGCACCTCGGCCGGGGTGGTGAAGTCTCCGGGGGTGACCCGGCCGGCCCAGCGGTCCTGGGTGAGCACCAGGGGGCGCGGTTCACCGAAGCCGCCGGTGGCCGGGTCGAGGACGACCGCGAGACCGGCGCGGCGGCCGGAGGGCACCCGGATCACGTCGCCGATCCGCAGCCGCTCCAGTGACTCCACCGCGGCGGCCTTGCGCTGGCTCTGTCCCTGCCGGGCGATGGCGCGTTCCCGGTCGGCGATCGCCACCCGCAGCGCGAAGTACTCCTCGAAGTCGCCGTGGTGGCAGGCGGCCTCCGCGCCGTACTCCTCGATGGTCTCGGTGTTGCGCTGCACCTGCCGGGCCAGGCCGACCACCGAGCGGTCGGCCTGGAACTGGGCGAACGACGACTCCAGCAGCGCCCGGGCCGGTTCCGCCCCGACGGTGCCGACCAGGTTGACCGCCATGTTGTACGAGGGCCGGAAGCTGGAGCGCAGCGGATAGGTGCGGGTGGAGGCGAGGCCGGCGACGTGCCGCGGGTCGGTCTCCGGGGACCAGACCACCACGGCGTGCCCCTCGACGTCGATGCCGCGTCGACCGGCCCGGCCGGTGAGCTGGGTGTACTCCCCCGGGGTGAGGTCGACGTGGGCCTCGCCGTTGTACTTGACCAGCCGTTCGAGGACCACGCAGCGGGCCGGCATGTTGATGCCCAGGGCGAGGGTCTCGGTGGCGAAGACCGCCTTGACCAGCCCCCGGACGAAGAGCTCCTCGACGACCTCCTTGAAGACCGGGAGCATGCCGGCGTGGTGGGCGGCCAGGCCGCGCTCCAAGCCGTCGAGCCACTCCCAGTAGCCGAGCACCGTCAGGTCCTCACCGGGGATCGCGGTCACCCGGCTCTCCACCACCTGGCGGATCTCGGCGCGCTCCTCGGCGGAGGTGAGCCGCAGCCCGGCGGCGAGGCACTGCTGCACCGCGGCGGCGCAGCCGGCCCGGCTGAAGATGAACAGGATCGCCGGGAGCAGCCCCTCCCGGTCGAGCCGGTCGACGATGTCGGGGCGCATCGGCCCGCGCCAGCGGGGGCCCCGCCGACCGGCGCCCGGTCCGGCGCTGCGGCCCTCGCCCAGCTCCAGCCGGCGCACCGTGTCGCGGGTGTAGCGCAGCAGCTCCGGGTGCACGTCGTGCTTGCGGGCGGCGTCGGCGTCGTGGAACAGGTCGAACATCCGCTTGCCGACCAGCATGTGCTGCCACAGCGGCACCGGCCGGTGCTCGCTGACCACCACCGCGGTCTCGCCGCGCACGGTGACCAGCCAGTCGGCGAACTCCTCAGCGTTGGAGACGGTGGCCGAGAGGGAGACCAGGGTGACCGAGGAGGGCAAATGGATGATCACCTCTTCCCAGACCCCGCCGCGGAACCGGTCGGCGAGGTAGTGCACCTCGTCCATCACCACGTACGCCAGGCCCTCGAGGGTGCTGGAGCCGGCGTAGAGCATGTTGCGCAGCACCTCGGTGGTCATCACCACCACCGGCGCGTCGCCGTTGATCGCGTTGTCGCCGGTGAGCAGGCCGACCCGCTCGGCGCCGTAGCGGTCGACCAGGTCGTGGTACTTCTGGTTGGACAGCGCCTTGATCGGGGTGGTGTAGAAGCACTTGCGCCGGGGGGCGGGGCCGTCGGCGCCGTCGGCCCCCGCCGGCCTGCCGGGGGTGCCGCGCAACGCGAGGTGTACGGCAAACTCGCCGACCACGGTCTTGCCGGCGCCGGTGGGAGCGCAGACCAGCACACCGCTGCCCCGTTCCAGGGACTGGCACGCCTCCCGCTGGAAGTCGTCGAGATCGAATCCCAGGTCGAGGGCGAACTCTTCCAGGGCCGGGAACTCGGAGGCCTGCGCGGCCCGGCGGCGCGCCGCGGCGTACCGCTCGGCGGGGCTCGACATGTGTCCAAGATTAGTGCTTCCCCCCGACGCGCACTGGACAAGGCCGTCCGGCGGGACCGTCCGAGGCGGTCGGTAGGGTGCACGACGTGCCGGACCATGCCGAACCGCCCCTCGCCTCGAACGGCGCCGACGACGCCGTCCGTTCGGGCGCGTCCCGCCGCCCCGTGGAGGCGGTCCTCTTCGACTTCCACGGCACCCTGGCCCAGGTGGAGGAGCCCCGCGACTGGGTGCTCGCCGCCGCGTCGGCGTGCGGGGTGAGCCTGGAGCGGATGCGGGCCACCGCGCTGGCCGACCGGCTGATGACGGCCGGGCGGGCGGGCGGGCCGCCGCCGGCCCGGGTGCCGGCCCGGCTGGCGGAGCTCTGGGCCGACCGGGACCTCTACCAGCACGCGCACCGGGGGGCGTACACCGGGCTGGCCGAGACGGTCGACGCCGGCATCGAGGGTTTCGCCGAGGCGCTCTACGAGCGGCTGCTGGTGCCGGAGGGCTGGGTGCCCTACCCGGACACCGCCGCCACGCTGACCGCGCTGCGGGCGGCCGGAGTGAAGGTCGCGGTGGTGAGCAACATCGGCTTCGACATCCGGCCGCTCTTCGCCGCCTGGGGCCTCGACGAGCTGGTCGACGCGTACGCGCTGTCGTACGAGGTGGGGCGGTGCAAGCCGGATCCGGGGATCTTCCTGCGGGCCTGCGGCATGCTCGGGGTGGACCCGGAGCGGGCGCTGATGGTGGGCGACACCCCGGCCGACGCGGGCGCGGTCGACGCCGGCTGCGCGGTGCTGGTGCTGCCGTGCGCCGAGCCGGGGCGCCGCAACGGCCTCGGCGCGGTGCTCGACCTGGCGCTGCCGAGCTGACCGACAGCCCCACCGCCCGGTAGCGGGCCCGGAACCGACCGACTATCGCCGCTAACACGATCATGATTCTCGCGTTAGCGATGGCCGCTAACAGCCGGAGGTTATCGTCGCTGTCATGACTGAGACGTCGGCCCGGGACCGGATCGTGCGGGTCGCCGCCGCGCTGCTCGCCGAGGGCGGCCGGGACGCGGTGACCACCCGGGCGGTCAGCCGCGCGGCCGGGGTGCAGGCGCCGACCATCTACCGTCAGTTCGGCGACATGCGCGGCCTGCTGGACGCGGCGGCCAGCTACGGCTTCGCGGCGTACCTGCACGCCCAGGCGGCCCAGGAGCCCGCCGAGGACCCCGTGGACGACCTGCGCCGGGGCTGGGACATGCACGTCGGCTTCGGCGTGGCCAACCCCGCCTTCCACACCCTGATGTACGGAGACCCCCGACCCGGCGTACGGTCCACCGCCGCCCGGGTGGCGGCCGACATCTTCCGCCAGCTCGTCGTCCGGGTCGCCGAGGCGGGCCGGCTCCGGGTCGGCGTGGACCGGGCTGCCGAGATGGTGCACGCCGCGAGCTGCGGAGTCACCCTCACCCTCATCCAGGGCGGCGACCCCGACCTCTCTCCCGCCACCCGGGAGGCGCTCGTCGCGGCGGTCTGCGCCGACAGCCCCGCCGCCCGGGCGATCCGCCCACCCGACCGGCCGGTCCGGCACGCCGTGGCGCTGCGGGCCGCGCTGCCCGAGGTGGCCGCTGGCTTCAGCGCCGCCGAGCGGACGCTGCTCGCCGAGTGGCTCGACCGCCTCGTCGGCGCCGCGCGCCCCCCGACCGCCTGACCCGACGAGTGCTGGTGGCACCGCTCGCCCCGGTGGCCTGGTCGCCGCCGGGCATCGACCTCTCGGCCTGGCGCGCCGCGCTGGCCGAGGACGTGGTGGACCTGCTCGCCACCCTGGCCGAGGTCGAGACCGCGGTCGCCGTGACCGCGGCGGACCGGCCGCTCGCCGAAGCGATGGTCTGGCCCGACACCGTGATCCACGAGGTCAGCCGGCCACCGTCAACACGCCGTCCTGGCCACCCTGACCGATCACGACCAGGCGGCCGTCGTCGCCGCCGACGCGCCGAACCTGCCCGAGTGCGCTCGTCCCCGTGCTGCGCTCGCTTCCGCGCAACCCGAGACCCGGTCGGCTGACCCTTTAGAGCTGATGACGTAAACGACTCACCCGGGCCCGGGGCGGTGATTCGTTTACGTCATCAGCTCTAAAGGACGCACAACCGGCACCGTCGCCGCTGGGACGAGTCGAGCCCGGTGACGACTGGGCCGCCCTGCGGCGCCGTCCGGCGATGCCTGCGGGCGCCGTCCGGCGATGCCTGTGGGCCGCGCCGGTGGCGGCTGCGGGCACGGCGCTACGTGCGGGCCGGTGACGGCAACGGCTGCCGAGGGCCGCGGCCGCCATCGGCGAGGGCTGGTCGGGGTCATCGGTCCGCAGACGCCACCCCGCGACGTGCTTCGGCGGTGTGGCGGTGTCGACCCCGGCGACCACCGGCCGCAGGGCCGCCGGGCCGGCACACTAGCGTCGCCGGCATGGACGCCCGCACCGCAGGCCCGTCGACGCCCGCCGGCGCGGCAGGCCCCACGGCACCCGCCCGCACCCTGCGCCGCTGGGGCGCCGGCCGGGCGGGGGCGGTCGCACTGGTGCTCGGCGGGGCGCTGTCGGTGAACTTCGGCTCGGCGGTCGCCGCACTGCTCTTCCCCCGGGCCGGGGTGGCCGGCACGGTGACCCTGCGGCTGGCCCTCGGCGCGCTGCTGATGCTGCTGGTCTGCCGGCCCCGGCTGCGCGGGCACGACCGGGCCGACTGGCTTGCCGTGGTCGCGTTCGGGCTCGCCCTCGCCGGCATGAACTCGGTGTTCTACCAGGCCATCGAGCGGATCCCGCTGGGGCCGGCGGTGACCCTGGAGGTACTCGGACCACTGACGCTGTCGGTGCTGAGCGCACGCCGGTGGACCGCCTGGTGCTGGGCCGCCCTGGCGCTGGCCGGGGTGGCGCTGCTCGGCCAGGGTGGCTTCGACCGGCTGAACCCGGTCGGCGCGGCTCTCGCGCTGGGCGCCGGCGCGCTGTGGGCGGCGTACATCGTCTGCTCGGCGCGGGTCGGCGGCCGCTTTCCCCGCGCCGACGGCCTGGCCCTGGCCATGGCGGTGGCGGCGCTGGTCACCCTGCCCGTCGGGCTGCTCGACGCCGGGGCGCGGCTGTGGCAGCCGGGTGTGCTGGCGCTCGGCGCCGGGCTGGCGCTGCTCGCCTCCGTGCTGCCGTACACCCTCGAACTGCTGGCGCTGCGCCGGCTGGCCACCTCGACGTTCGCCGTCCTGATGAGCCTCGGCCCGGCGCTCGCCGCGCTCGCCGGGTGGCTGGTGCTCGGGCAGGAGCTGCACGCCACGGAGGTGCTCGCGATCGGGCTGGTGATCGCCGCCAGCGTCGGCGCGGTCCGGGCCGCCGGCCCCACCGCCGGTCAGGCACCGGACGGCGGACCGGTGGTCGAGGGCGCCGGCGGGCGGCTCAGCGCAGCAGCCGCACCGCCCCCGGCACGGCGGTGATCCGCACCGGCAGGGCGAGGGAGCGTTCCCCGTCCGCGTACGTGGTGATGCCCTCGGCGGAGAGCTCCACCTCGCGCGCCCGGTAGCTGCGCACTAAAGGGTGCGTCACGTGGGTGCCGGCGTAGATGCGCGGCTTGACCCGCATCAGGGTGTGCCGGTCGAACCGCCCGCCGACCACCACGTCCAGCAGGCCGTCGGTCGGGTCGGCGGCCGGGCAGATCCGCATCCCGCCGCCGTAGCTGGCGCAGTTGCCGACCGCGACGAGGACCGCGTCGAGGTGGTGCTCCTCGCCGTCGAGACGCAGCGTGTAGCGGCGCGGGCGCAGCCGGGCCAGCTCGACCAGGATCGCCAGGTCGTACCGGCGGGGACCGCGGGGCCAGCGCATCCGGTTGGCCCGTTCGTTGACGATCGCGTCGAACCCGGCCGCGAGCACCGCCCCGTACCAGCGGTCGCCGCCGTCCGGGCCGGTCATCCGGGCCAGGTCCACCGGACGGCTGCGGCGCTCGCGCAGCGCGGCGGCGATCACCTCGACGGCGGCGAGCGGGTCGGCGGGGAAGCCCGTGTCGACCGCGAAGTCGTTGCCGGTGCCCGCCGGGACCGGGCCGAACGGCACCGCCGTACCGGCGACCGCCTGCAACGCCTGGTGCACCGTGCCGTCACCGCCGACCGCGACCAGCGCGGCGGCGCCGCCGGCCACCGCGGCGCGGCACGCCGCCTCGGCCTCGTCGGGGGTACGCGCCGACAGCAGCTCGACCGCGCGGCCGGCGGCGGCCAGCCCGTCGAGCAGCCGGGGCAGCAGGTCACGGTGCCGCCCGCGGCCGGCGGACGGGTTGGCGAGCACGGCGACGGGGCCGGCCGGACGGTGATCGTCTGCGGTCACGGCGAGCACCGTACCGGTCCGCCGGACGCCGGCCGGCAGGGGCGGCATTCCGTGATCAGAAGGTGATGCGGACCTTGAGCGCAGTGCGCTCGTCCATCGCCCGGTAACCGTCGGGCACCCCGTCGAGGGTGACCGTCCGGTCGAACACCGGCGAGGGGTCGAGGGTGCCGTCGAGCACGTCGGCGAGCAGCTCCGGAAGGTACGCGCGGGCCGGGGCGACGCCGCCGGCCAAGGCGACGTTGCGGCCGAACATCTGCCCGATCTCGACGCCGGCGCTGCCGCCGTGCGGCACCCCCACGTAGCCGACCGCCCCGCCGTCGCGGGCGATCGAGATGGCGGTCCGCATCGACTCCCCGGTGCCGACCGCCTCCAGCACGGCGTGCGCGCCCTGACCACGGGTGAGCTCCTGCACCGCGGCGATCGCGGCGTCGCCCCGCTCGGCGACCACGTCGGTGGCGCCGAAGGAGCGGGCAATGTCGGTGCGGGTGGCGTGCCGGCCCAGCGCGATGATCCGCTCGGCGCCGAGGCGGCGGGCCGCCAGCACGCCGCAGAGCCCGACGGCGCCGTCCCCGACGACGGCGACGGTGACGCCGGGACGGACCCGGGCGGCGAGGGCGGCGTGGTGGCCGGTGGCCATCACGTCGGAGAGGGCGAGCAGCGCGGTGAGCAGCCGCTCGTCGTCCGCGGCCTCGGCCGGCAGCCGCACCAGGGTGCCGTCGGCGTACGGGACGCGGACGGCCTCGCCCTGGCCGCCGTCGGAGCCCTCGGAGCCCCAGAACCCACCCTGCGGGCAGGAGGTGTGCAGGCCCTCGCGGCAGAAGTCGCAGACCCCGTCGGACCACACGAACGGCGCGACGACGAGGTCCCCGGTCCGCACCGAGGTGACGTCGGCGCCGACCGCCTCAACCACGCCGAGGAACTCGTGTCCGATCCGCTGCCCCGGCCGGCGGGCGGCCACCCCGCGGTACGCCCACAGGTCGCTGCCGCAGATGCAGGCGGTGACCACCCGCACCACCGCGTCGGTGGGCCGGCGGACGGCGGCGTCCGGGACCTCCTCGACGCGGATGTCGTTCGGTCCGTGGATCACGGTGGCGCGCATGTGGCCGTCCTTCGTGGGCAGGGTGGGCGCGGCGTCCCCGGCCGGGGCGGCGACCGCCCGCAGGACGGTAGTACGGGCCCGCGCCGCGCCAACGCCGCCGGGCGGAGGTGGTGGCCGGACTCACTCACCCCGCCCGGCCCCGGCGGCACACGGCGACCCGACCGCCCCGCCCCCGCCCGGAGCGGGCTGGACGACGCGCGGGCCAGCCGGGACCGGTCCGTGGACCGCCCGTAGTTTCCAGATTAAAGACAACGGTAAGCAGTTGATCTAGGCCCTCACCTGGGGTCATTTCCTCAAGCTGAGGGTTTCCGGTGAGCCGCTTCGGCCGTTTTCCGTGATCCCGGTACGTGGGACGCGGTCAGCGCCTGTGCCGATGGTGGTGCTCGTCGTTCTCGGCGGTGATGCGGGCGGAGGTCTCCTCACCGAGCCGGACGTAGATGCCGAGCGTGGTGGCGGGACTTGGCCTGCAACTCGGCGGCGCTGCGGCCCGGCCAGCAGCCGGGGCAGCAGGCGGGCGGTCGGGGTCTCCCAGTGCACGTAGGCGCGGTCACCGCCTTTCAAGGTGACCAGGGCGCGGCGGAACGCCATGTCGCGGTGTGGGTGGTCCAGGTGCACGGGCGGCGCGACCCCGCCGGCAAGGGCGACACCCCGGCCCGCCGCCACCAGGCAGAGCGGCTCGCAAGCTAACTGCTCGTGTCCGACCGGGCCGCGGTCAAGCACTTCGAGATCCCGACGGAGCCGGAGATCTTCGATCACCGCGCCCTGATCCTCGATCTCTGAGGCCCGCCGAGGGCGTGCGCGCCGATGCCGATCCGGGTCAGCGCGAGGACACCGGCCAGGGCCACCACGGCGACGATGGCGTGGCCGATGTCGGGGGCCCACATGTGCACCTTGGCGAGGCCGGCCCCCCACAGGGTGGGCACCAGCCAGGCGGCAACGGCCGCGGCGAGGGCACATCCGCCGATCCACGCGGCGGTGGTGACGATGGTCCGGCGGCGTGAGCGGACCGTGTCCCGTCGGCGGGCGCGGACGAGTCGGACCAGCGTCGTCACCAGCAGGGCGAGCAGCACGGCCGCGATGGTGAGCAGCCCGACCAGGACCCACATGAAGATCGGGTCCTCGGCGGCGGCCACCGCGGGGGCGTGGCCGTGCAGGATCCGGGCGAGGTCGAACGCTCCGGCGTTGAACGGCGCGTCCATCGGCAGCGCGTAGACGTTCGTCAGCACGACCACCGCCAGGTTCGACCGCGGCACGAGCACGACGTGGCTGAAGAAGTTCGGCGTGGCGCCGGAGTGCCAGACGATGCCGATGCCCGTGCCGTCGAGCGTGTTGTTCTTCCACCCCAGGCCGTAGCTGCCGCCGTGACCGGTGTCCGCGGTTCCGGTGTGCATCTGTCGCACTCCGTCGGCGTCGAGGACCGGCGCGTCCCCGTAACGGCCGCCGCCGATCTGGGCGCTCGCGTAGTGGGTCAGGTCGTCGAGGCTGGCGGCGAGGAACCCGTACGGCACCCCGGCGGTGTCGAACGGTGTGTCGTGCCGCTGCGGGCGGCCCAGGTAGTACCGGTGCCCGGGCGGCACGTCCACGGCGCGGGCCTCCTCGGCGGTCGCCGCGGAACGCGTCATCGCGAGCGGGTCCAGGACGTGGCGGCGCAGGTACCCGCCGAAGGTCTCACCGGTGACGTTCTCGACCAGCGCCCCCAGGATCATGTAGTTGGCGTCGCTGTACCGGTACCCCTGCCCGACCGCGGCGACGGGACGCACGGAGGCCAGGTCGCGCACCGACCGGGCGAGCCCGCCGGAACTGTTGTCGTAGCGGTCGGTCAGCGTGGAGTTCGACACGGCCGGCAGTCCGCTGGTGTGCGTCAGTAGCTGCCGCACCGTCACCGTGCGGGCGGTGTCCCCGTCGCCCAGCCGCAGCCACGGCAGGTAGGTGCGCGCCGGGGCGTCGAGGTCGACCCGGCCGGCCCGGGCCAGTTGCGTCACCGCGAGCGCGGTGAACGACTTGCTGGTGGATCCGAGCAGGAACGGCGTCTGCGCGGTCATCGGGCGGCCGTCGCCGTCGACGCCCCAGGCGCCCTGCCGCAGGACCCGGTCGCCCCGCACGACCGCGTACGCCATCCCCGGTGCCTTCACCCGCTTCATGTACCGGCGCATGTAGGCCTCGCTGGCGGCGAGTTCTTCGGCGGAGGCCACCGCCGCATCGGCCGGTACGGTCGCGACCGGCCCGGCCGCGACCGGAACAGCAACCGGCGGAACAGCCGCGGCTGTATTGGCCGCTGCCGTCGCGATGCACGTGGCCGCCACGGCCAACCGTCGCGCCCATCTCCATCGGGGTGCGGGCTTCACGATGTCTCCCCGTCTACTGCGGACACTCAGCCGATCTGGCTGAGCAGTTTCTCCAGCGCGGCCAGGCGTTGCCGCACCTCGCCGAGCTCGGCCCGCACGCCCTTCAGCTCCTCCGCGGTGGCCCGCGCGCTGTCGGCGCTGCGAGCGGCCAGCGTCCGGTAGCCCTCTTCGCGGGCCGCGGCGTAGCGGGCGCGGTAGATGCCGATACCGACGAAGCCCCCCACGAGGATCACTGCCACGAGGATCACCGCGAACGCGATGGTGGAGATCTGGGCCATGTCCGCGGCCAACTGGCGTTCCATCACTTACTTCTCCCGTTCTGTCGCCGGCACCGGGCCGGTCAGGGTGCGCGCGGCCAGCACGATCGCGTCCAGGTCCAACGCCAGGGCGAACGGCACGGCCTCGACGTACCTCACCGAGCTGCCATCGCGCGCTGTGACCAGTTCGCCGGTCACCAGACCGGCCGCTTCCAACTTCTGCAGGTGCATGTAGAGCAGGGGCCGGTTCATCCCCAGCCGCCGCGCCAACTCGCTGACGTAGGTCCGGCCCGACGCCAGGGCGCCGAGAATCCGCAGCCGGTGCGGACTGGCCAGCGCGGCCAGCACCGTCACCAGCTCGTCACCGGTGGGCGGGGTACCGCTCATGTGGGACCTCATCCTTCACGCCGGGGGGTCAGAAAACTATGACACCCCCATGTCAGGGAAGTCTGACAGGGCGGTGATCGCGCTGTCAACCTGCCCGCCCGGGCCTCCGACACCCGCTTTTCCGGTGCTACCGGTACGCGGCGCACCCCGACCGGCGTGAGGTAATCGCCGCCGGACGGGGCCTGTTCGGCGGCGGCCTACACACCACCACTGATGACCGCTGGACCCTCGACGTTTTCGCACTGGACTGGCCCCACCACCGCGGGCTGCTGTCCGACTACGGCGGCCTCTGCCGAGGCCCTGCTGGCGAGTGTTGGTGGCGCATCTTCCATGCGAACTACTCCGAGCTGCGCGCCGCAGGATTCTCTCCCTCTGGGCGCACCCTCGTCATCGCCACCAGCAGCGACATCACCTTCTTCGTACGACCAGCATCGGAGCCTTCGAAGTAGTCATCACCGTCAGCTACCACGGAAAGGACCGCAGGCAGGAATAGGAGGCAGTTGGATTACATGACCCTGCCAGTCTCAATGGGCCGACACCGCCCATGAGCGGGCCGACGTCGGCCAGGAACCTCCGGTCGACGAGGCTGCCGGGACGCCAGCCAACCGCCGTTCTTGATCCGCTGACGCGCGAGCCGAAGGTGGAAGACCTCAACTCAAGCGCGGTCAGCTGCTTCCCGGGGCGGCCGCGGCCAGCCGCAGCGGCCGGTAACCGTCGGTGTCGAGCTGGGCGAGTTCGCCGTCGATGTCGACGGAGTGGGTGCCGTAGAAGTGCAGCAGTTCATACCGTTGTTTTTGCACGGACAGGCCTGCGTGGAGCAGACGCTCGGAGTTCGAAAAAGGACACGCGGCTGCGGATCGGACCGGGATACGCTGCCGGCCGCCGCGCCGACCGCCGCCGCGGGTGGATCACGGGGAGGAACGCCATGCCGAACTTCGACCTCCGGACCGCCGACCTGCGGGCGCTCAACTCGCTGACCAAGTACCCGTCGATCCCGACGTACCACGCGCTCGACCCGCGCGACGGCGGGCTGCGCGAGGACGAGGTCGTCGGGTTCACCGGGGCGGTCACCCTCACCGAGATGGTGGACGGCACCAACAGCCGGATCATCGTCACCCCGGGCGGCGGGTATCTGATCGGCAGCCGCGAGGAGCTGCTGTACGCGCGCGGCGACCTGATCGGCAACCCGGCCCTGGGCATCGTGGACGCGCTGCGCGACCTGGCCGAGCGGCTGCGCGCCGAGGCCGGCGACCGGATCACCGTCTGGTACTTCGAGGTGTACGGCGGCAAGGTGACCGGCGCGTCGAAGCAGTACACGGACAGCCGCCGGGTCGGTCACCGGCTCTTCGACGTGGTCGAACTCGACGGGTACGCCGACCTGCTGGAGCTGCCGGCCGAGCGGATCGCCGCCTGGCGCGACGGCGGCGGCCAGCCCTTCCTCGACGAGTCGGCGCTGCTGGACCGGGCGCAGGCGCACGACCTGGCGACCGTGCCCCGGCTGGCCACGGTGGACGCCACCGAGCTGCCCCGCGACCTGGACAAGACGTACGCGTTCCTGGCCGACCGGCTGCCGCACACCCTGGTGGCGCTGGACGGCACGCCGGGCCAGTCCGAGGGTCTGGTGCTGCGCACCGCGGACCGGTCGGTGATCGCGAAGGCCCGCTTCCAGGACTACGAGCGGGCCCGGCGGCGGCGTTCCGGCGGGCGTTGAGCCCGACCGGGGCAGTCCGGCGCCGCTCGTTCTGGGCCGTGGCCGCCACCGCCGGGCAGGTTCGCCCAGCGGTGGCGGCCGGGTGATCGGTGGCGCCGCGCGGGGACCGTGCGGGCTGCCGGATCCGGTGATACTTGGTCACGTGCTGAATCAAGCGATGAGTCGGTTGCGCCGGCCGGGCAACGGCGGCGCCGCACGCTGGCTTCGCCGCGCCGTACTGGCCGTCGTCGTCGGCACTGCGGTCGGGCTGGTCACCACGGTGGCCAGTGTGAGCTGGGTCCGCTCCCAGGCCGAGGGGCACCTCTTCACCGTCGAGGATGTGCCGGAGGCGCCGGTCGCTCTGGTGCTGGGCGCGCAGGTCGACCGGGACGGGTTGCCGTCCGCGTTCCTCGCCGCCCGCCTGGAGATCGCTCGACAGCTGCTCGCCGCCGGCAGGGTCCGCGCGATCCTGGTCTCGGGCGACCACATGGACTGGGACTACGACGAGCCCGGCGCGATGCGGCGTTGGCTGGTCGACCGGGGCGTCGCGTCCGAGAATGTGGTGCTCGATCACGCCGGCTTCGACACCTACGACTCGTGCTTCCGCGCGAAGCGGATCTTCGGGGTGGACCGGGCGACGGTGGTGACCCAGTCGTTCCATCTCCCCCGGGCCGTGGCGCTGTGCCGGCGGCTCGGTGTGGACGCCAACGGCGTGGGCGACGAGACGGTCAGGCGGTACCGCACAGCGTGGCGGGTCGGCGCCACGCGGGAACACGGGGCCTGCGTCAAGGCCGCGTGGGACGTGCTGTCCGGCCGCGACCCGGTCCACCTCGGCCGCCGGGAGAGCGGTGTCGACGACGCGCTGCGCGATTGACAGAGGCACCACCGTCCACCTGGTACGGCCGGTCCACCGCTGCCGGTACCAGGAGTCCACGGTGGGCCGGTGTAGTTGGGGCGGGCCCGCTCGCCCCCGGAGGTACGCGTACGGCAGGTCGATCCGGGCCGGTCCGGTGCGGCTGATGCGGTGCCGCCGCGCCCCGACAAGCCGCTAGCATGCGGACATGTGCCGGTACGCCGAGACCACTTACAAGGTCCACTACGTGTGCGTGTCGTGCCGTCGTAGTCACAAGTACCCAAGGGACGGCGCGAAGCACCCATGCACGTCGTGTCGGCAGCCGATGATCTTCGCTGGGCACGACTTCGCGGCCCCCCGTCGACGGAATGACTCCGGGTGGGCCGCCGTTACGGCAGTTCTCGAGGCGGGACTGCGCTACGAGGGCTTCCAGGCCTGCGGGTGCGCGCGGGAGCCGAAGTTCCGGCCACGAACGCGTGCCCAGGTCCGCATACGGCGACGGGTCGCCAGCCGCCTGGGGTTGTCGGAGCCTGAGGCGATAGCTGCTCGGGATCCGTACGACCTCGGTTGACACCTTCGCGCTGACCCCACCGATCAGGTCCGCAATCGCCTGCTGATCGTTGGCCACCCGCGTCGACCACCGCACCCGCCCGGCCGCTGGTCCACGGCCACCTGACGGCAAACGACCTTGAGCCACACCCCGCCGACGCGCCGGCCCGGAACACCCTCGGCAGTCCGCCCCTGGACACTCCCTGCGCCGTCCGCACAGCCTGCCGCACACCGTCGGTCACCAACGGGGCCGCGCACGACCGGTTTCGATCCCACCCGCTTCTTTAACCTCTTGAAATTAGTCATGTTTCGTTACCTGGCCGTTATTGACGTGACCGGGCTCACTTCGGTTGACTGCGACGGAACCGCTTCCGCAACCGGTTCCGAAGCCCCTCCAAGTCGCCCGGGAGTCGTCACGTGCCGATCACCATCGCCGACGTCGCCGCCCGGGCGGGAGTGAGCAAGACGACCGTCTCCCGCGTGCTCAACGGCAAGGGCGAGGTCCGGGCGGGCACGGCGGACCGGGTCCGCGGGGTCATCACCGACCTGGGCTACGTGCCGAGCGCCCGCGCGGTCGGGCTGGCCCGCGGCCGGACCCGCGTGGTCGGCATGCTGGTGCCCGCCCTCACCTGGCCGTGGATGGGCGAGGTGCTCCAGGGCGTGGTCGACGTCGTCGAGGCCGCGGGGTACGGCCTGCTGCTGTTCACCTGCGACCGGGGTGACGAGTCGATGCGGCGGTTCACCTCCCAGGTCTCCGCCCGATCCTTCGACGGGCTGCTGGTGGTCGAGCCGGAGGGCACCCTCGACCACATCACCGCCCTGCACGAGCGGGGCCTGCCGGTCATCCTCGTCGACGACCGCGGCCACCAGCCCCGCTTCCCCTCGGTGCAGACCACCAATGAGGCCGGCGCCCACGCCGCCGCCACCCACCTGCTGGGCCTGGGCCGGCGACGCCCGCTCGTCGTCACCGGGCCGCGACGCTTCGGTTGCACCCACGCCCGGTTGGCCGGCTTCCTCGGCGGCTACGCCGACGCCGGACAGCCGGTCGACGCGGCCCTGGTGGTGGAGGGCGACTTCACCTTCGACTGCGGGCGCGCGGCGGTGCAACGGCTGCTCGCCGACGACGTGCCGTTCGACGCCGTCTTCGCCCACAACGACCTCTCCGCCGCCGGGGCACTCCAGGCGCTCCGCGACGCCGGCCGCCGGGTGCCGCACGACGTGGCGGTCGTCGGCTTCGACGACCTGCCACTGGCCTCGCACACCCACCCACCGCTGACCTCCGTACGCCAGCCGCTGCGGCAGATGGGAGCGGCGGCGGCCCGCGCGCTCATCGGCCACTTCGACGGCGCGCCCCTGCCCGACGCCCCCACCGTCATCCCCACCACCCTCACCGTCCGCGCCTCGACCGGCTCCACCGGCTCCACCTGATCCGCTGTCCGCACCATCCGCCGACGCCGGCCGGCACACCCGCCGCCGGCGACGACATCGCACACCCTCTCCACCCACCACCACCCCGCTTCCGGACACGGGAGCACCGAGGGAGATCACCATGAGAAGACGACAGTTCGTCGCCGTCGCGCTGGCCAGCGCGGTGGCCCTGACCGGCTGTGGCGAGACCGCCAACACCCGGGCCCGGGACACCAAGGGCGGCGGCGCCACCGTGCTCAACGTCGGCATGCCCAACGGCCCGCAGACGGAGAACCACAACCCGTTCCTCACCACCTCCTCGGCATCGTCCCTGGGCTACCGCTGGCAGATCTACGAGCCGCTGATGATGTGGAACCCGGTCAAGCCGGCCGAGCCGTTCAAGCCATGGCTGGCCACCAAGGCCGAGTGGAGCCCCGACTACACCTCGGTCAAGGTGACCATCCGCACGGACGCCACCTGGTCGGACGGAAAGCCGGTCACCGCCGAGGACGTCGCGTTCACCTACAACCTGGTCAAGGAGAACGAGGGCCTGAACCAGTCGGCGACGCCGTACAAGTCGGTGTCGAGCAGCGGCAACGAGGTGACCCTCACCTTCGACTCTCCGCAGTTCGTCAACCAGCAGAAGATCATCGCTCAGGTCCCGATCGTGCCGAAGCACATCTGGTCGGCGATCAAGGATCCGGCCACCGACATCAACAAGAACCCGATCGGCAGCGGGGCCTACACGCTCAAGTCGTTCACCCCGCAGACCACCACCCTCTCGGTGCGCACCGGCGGCTACTGGCAGGAACTGCCGAAGGTCAAGGAGCTGCGCTACACCTCCTACACCGACAACAACGCGCAGACCACCGCCCTGGCCAACGGCGAGTCCGAGTGGAGCTTCGTCTTCATCCCCAACGTCAAGACCGTCTTCATCGGCAAGGATCCGGCCCACCACAAGATCTGGGCGCCGGCGGTGCTCGGCATCCACGGCCTCTACGTCAACACCACCAAGAAGCCGTTCGACAACCCGGCGCTGCGCCGGGCGATGAACATGGTGATCAACCGGGAGGACATCTTCCAGCAGGCCGAGGCGGGCTACTTCCACCCCCTCGTGCGCAGCGTGACCGGCCTGCCCAGCCCGGCCGGTGACGCGTTCATCTCCCCGGAGTTCAAGGGGCAGGAGCACCGGGTCGACGTCGACGGGGCGAAGAAGACCCTGACCGACGCCGGGTTCAAGTACTCCGGCAACACCCTGCTCGACCCGACCGGCAAGCCGGTCACCCTCACCCTGACCGACCCCGCCGGCTGGTCGGACTACCAGACCAGCCTGGAGATCGTGAAGGACAACCTGTCGAAGATCGGCATCACCGCCACCGTCGACAAGGCCAACCAGGACGCCTGGTTCCGCAACGTGGAGGAGGGCAAGTTCGACGCCACCTTCCGGTGGACCAACGGCGGCGCCACCCCGTACGACATCTACCAGACGGTGATGGACGGCCGGCTGCTCAAGCCGATCGGCAAGGCCTCCCCGGCCGGCAACTTCGGTCGCTTCAACAACCCACAGGCCACCGCCGCACTGGTCGCGTACGCCAACGCCACCGACGACGCGGCGCGGACCGCGGCCCTGGCCACCCTGCAGAAGGTCTTCGTCGAGCAGATGCCGATGATCCCGGTCGGCGCGGACAACGTCGGCGCCGCCTACAGCACCAAGAACTGGACCGGCTGGCCGGACGACGCGAACGCCTACGGCGCGGCCCAGCCGACCCAGCCGAACGCCGCCGACGTCGTGCTGCACCTGCGGCCCGCCAGCTCCTGACCCGCTGCGGCCCGGGCGGCGGCGAGCACGCCGCCCGGGCCCCCGGCGACCACCCTTCCGAGCAGACAGGAAACGGCATGACACCGTCCACCCCGGACGCCCCGGCCGTCGGCGAGGAGGTGCTGGAGGCGGTCGGCCTGACCAAGCACTTCCCCGTCCGCAGGCGGCTGCGTGGCCTCTTCTCCGGCGCCCGGCCGGCCGTGCGCGCGGTCGACGACGTCCATCTCACCCTGCGCCGTGGCCGGGTCACCGCCCTGGTCGGCGAGTCCGGCTCCGGCAAGTCGACGGTGGCCCGGTTGCTCGCGCAGCTCTACCCCCGCACCGCCGGCACCGTCCGGCTGCACGGCGAGCCGGTCACCGTCCACGGCGGGCGGCCCTTCCGGGCGTACGCCCGCCGGGTGCAGCTGATCTTCCAGGACCCGTTCGCGTCGCTGAACCCGGTGCACACCGTGCGGTACCACCTGACCCGGGCGCTGCGCATCCACGGCAACGCCGGCCGCGGCGCCGCCGAGCTCGACGCGGCCCTGGCCCGCCTGCTGGAGCGGGTCTCACTCACCCCGCCCGAGCGCTACCTGAACAAGTTCCCGCACGAGCTCTCCGGCGGGCAGCGGCAGCGGGTCGCGATCGCCCGGGCCCTCGGCGCCGACCCGCAGGTGCTGCTCGCCGACGAGCCGGTCTCCATGCTCGACGTCTCCATCCGCCTCGGCGTGCTCAACCTGCTCCGAGACCTGAAGGAACGGCTCCACCTGGCCATCCTCTACATCACCCACGACATCGCCTCGGCCCGCTACTTCGCCGACGAGACCCTGGTGATGTACGCGGGACGCCTGGTGGAGGGGGGCGACAGCGAGACCGTCACCCAGCACCCGGCGCACCCGTACACCCGGCTGCTGATCGCCTCGGCGCCCGACCCGGAACGGCTCACCGGCGAGGCCCGCGACGAGGATCGGGACCGGGGCGACGGGGAGCCGCCGAGCCTGATCCGGCCACCGGCCGGCTGCCGCTTCCACCCGCGCTGCCCGGCGGCGATGCCCCGCTGCGCCACCGACCTGCCGGAGCGGCTGGAGGTCGGGGACCGGCCCGGCCACTGGGCGGCCTGCTGGCTCTACGACCCGCAGACCACCGCGGCCGAGGACGTCGTGGCGGTGAACCGATGATCTACCTGCTGCGCCGGGCGGCCTTCTACCTGTTCACCGCGTGGGCGGCGCTGACCATCAACTTCTTCATCCCCCGGCTGATCCCGGGTGACCCGGTCAAGTCGCTGATCTCCCGCTACCAGGGCCAGCTCAGCACCGACGCGATCAACTCGCTCTACGTGCTCTTCGGCATCGACACCGACGAGAACCTCTGGGACCAGTACGTCGACTACTGGGCCCAGCTGCTCCGCGGCGACCTGGGGCTGTCGTTCACCGCGTTCCCCGCGCCGGTCTCGGAGGTGATCGCCGACGCCCTGCCGTGGACCCTCGCCCTGGTCGGGATCACCACCCTGGTCAGCTTCGCCCTCGGCACCGGCCTGGGCGTGCTGGCCGGCTGGCGGCGCGGCTCCTGGCTGGACGGGCTGCTGCCGGCCACCACGTTCCTCTCCTCGGTGCCGTACTTCTGGTTGGGCCTCGTCGCGATCGCCCTGCTCGCCGGTCCGGGCAGCTTCTTCCCCTCCTCCGGCGGGTACGAGCCGGGCCTGGTCCCGGCGCTGGACACCATCTTCCTGGGCAGCGCCGTGCAGCACAGCCTGCTGCCCGCCGCGACCATCCTGGTCTCGTCGATGAGCGGCTGGATCCTCAGCATGCGCAACATGATGGTGACCGTGGCCGCGGAGGACTACATCACCGTGGCGCACGCCAAGGGCCTGCCGGAACGGCGGGTGGCGCTGAGCTACGCCGCCCGCAACGCGCTGCTGCCGAACGTGGCCGGCTTCGCGCTGTCGCTGGGCTTCATCGTCGGCGGCACCCTGCTGGTGGAGATCGTCTTCTCCTACCCGGGGCTGGGCTTCCTGCTCTTCCGGGCCGTCAGCGCCAAGGACTACCCGCTGATGCAGGGCATCTTCCTGGTCATCACCCTCTCGGTGCTGGTGGCGAACCTGCTGGCCGACCTGGCGTACCTGGCGCTCGACCCGCGTACCCGCAAGGAGGGCTGAGTCGTGAGCATCCCCACCTCCAGCATCGAACAGGTCATCCCGAAGCAGGGCGCGATGGCGCAGCCCGCCGCCGTGCGACGCCGGCGGTGGCGCTTCGTCGCCAACGCCAAGGCCGCGACCGGCCTGGCCGTGGTCGCGCTGTACGCGCTGCTCGCGGTGATCGGGCCGTGGATCGCCCCGTACGACCCGGACGCCCGCAGCGCCGACCTGCTCCAGCCGCCCTCGGCGCAGCACTGGTTCGGCACCACCCACCTCGGTCAGGACGTGTTCAGCCAGATCCTGGTCGGCACCCGGGGGGTGATGCTGGTCGGCCTCACCGCCGGAGTGGTGGCCACCGTGCTCTCCGTCCTGGTCGGGGTGACCGCCGGCTACCTCGGCGGGTTCTACGACGACGGGCTCTCCGCGCTGTCCAACGTGTTCCTGGTGATCCCGGCGCTGCCGCTGATCATCATCGTCACGTCCACCGTCACCGACGCCGGCGACCTGGTCGTCGCGCTGGTCATCGGCCTCACCTCGTGGGCGTGGGGCGCCCGGGTGCTGCGCGCGCAGACGCTGTCGCTGCGCCGGCGCGACTACGTGGAGGCGGCCCGGGCCACCGGCGAGACCACCTGGCGGATCATCGTGTTCGAGGTCCTGCCGAACCTGACCGCGATCATCGCCTCCGGCTTCGTCGGCACGGTCATCTTCGCGGTCATGTCGGAGATCACCCTGGCCTTCATCGGCATCTCGTCGATCTCGTCGTGGAACTGGGGCACTATCCTGTTCTGGGCGCAGAGCCAGCAGGCGCTCGCCCAGGGTGCCTGGTGGTGGTTCGTGCCGGCCGGGCTGGCCATCGCCCTGCTGGGCACCGCCCTGGCGCTGATCAACTTCGGCATCGACGAGTTCGTCAGCCCTCGGCTGCGCAGCGCCGGCCGGACCCGGGTCCGGGCCGCCAACGGCCAGGTCGTGCGGATGCGGGTCGGGTTCACCCCCGTGCTGGCGCAGCCCGCGGCGGCCCCCGGGCCGCGCCCGGAACCGGTCGCCCCGCAACAGAAGGAGGTCGCCCGGTGAGCGCGAGCAGCGCGGCGGTCGCGAGTGCAGGAAAGGTTCCGATGAGCGAGCCGGTGCTGGAGATCCGCAAGCTCCGGGTGGACTACGGGTTGGGCGACGAGGCGGTGCACGCGGTCCGCGACGTGGACCTCACCCTGCACCGCGGCGAGGTGCTGGGCCTGGCCGGGGAGAGCGGCAGCGGCAAGTCCACCCTGGCGTACGGGCTGACCCGGCTGCTCCCCCCGCCGGGGGTGATCAGTGGCGGCGAGGTGATCTACCACCCGGCCGACGGTCCGCCGATCGACGTGCTGAGGCTGACCCCGGCCCAGCTGCGGGCGTTCCGCTGGGCCGAGACGTCCATCGTGTTCCAGGGGGCGATGAACTCGCTCAACCCGGTGCACCGGGTCTCCACCCAGCTGATCGACGTCATCCGGGCGCACGAGCCGCGGAGCACGCCGGCGGCCCGGCTGGCCCGGGCCCGGGACCTGCTGCGGCTGGTCGGCATCGCCGCCGACCGGCTGGACAGCTACCCCCACCAGCTCTCTGGCGGCATGCGGCAGCGCGTCATGATCGCGATGGCGCTGGCGCTGGAGCCGCAGGTCGTCATCATGGACGAGCCCACCACGGCCCTGGACGTGGTGATGCAGCGGCAGATCCTCGGCCAGCTCGCCGAGCTGCGTGAGCGGCTCGGTTTCGCGGTGCTGTTCATCACCCACGACCTGTCGTTGCTGGTGGAGTTCTCCGACCGCATCGCCATCATGTACGGCGGCCGGATCATCGAGGAGGCGCCGGCCGGACAGCTGTACCGCCACGCCCTGCACCCGTACACCGACGGGCTGCTGCACTCGTTCCCGGCGCTGCGCGGCCCGCGCCGGGAGCTGACCGGCATTCCCGGCTCACCGCCGGACCTGCGGGCGATGCCGACCGGCTGCGCCTTCCACCCGCGCTGCCCCCGCGCCTTCGACCCCTGCGACAGCCGCCTGCCACCGCTCGGCCCGCCCGCCGACCACGACCCGGGCCGGACCGTGGCCTGCTGGCTGCACCCCGCCGAGCAGGCGGTCCCCCGGTGAGCCGCGGTCCGACCGGCCCGGCGTCCACCCGCGTACCCGATCCACCCGCAACCGCGAGGAGAACCATGGACAGCGACCTCACCCGACCGACGACGACCGGGCAGGCCGACCCGATCGACACCCTGCCGCCGACGTTCCGGTGGGGGGTGGCGACGTCGTCGTACCAGATCGAGGGCGCGGTCGCCGAGGACGGCCGGACACCGTCGATCTGGGACACCTTCTGTCGGGTGCCCGGCGCGGTCGCCAACGCCGACAACGGGGACGTGGCCTGCGATCACTACCACCGGATGCCGCAGGATGTCGCTCTCATCGCCGACCTGGGCCTGGACACGTACCGCTTCTCGGTGGCCTGGCCCCGGGTGCAGCCGGGTGGGCGCGGGCCGGCCAACCCGGCCGGGTTGGCCTTCTACGACCGCCTCGTCGACGAGCTGCTCGGCCGCGGCGTCGACCCCTGGGTCACCCTCTACCACTGGGACCTGCCGCAGGAGCTGGAGGACGCCGGCGGCTGGCCGGTCCGGGACACCGCCTACCGGTTCGCCGACTACGCGGAGCTGGTCTTCGACGCCCTCGGTGACCGGGTGAAGACCTGGACCACGCTGAACGAGCCGTGGTGCTCGGCGATGCTCGGCTACGCCTACGGCGCGCACGCCCCGGGCCGGCGCAACCTGGGCGACGCGATCTCCGCCGTGCACCACCTGCTGCTCGGGCACGGACTGGCCACCCAGCGGCTGCGGGCGGCCGCCCCGGGTCCGGTGGACCTGGGCATCACCGTGAACCTGGCCACCGCCGACCCGGCCACCGACAGCCCGGCCGACCGGGACGCCGCCCGCGCCGCCGACGGGCTGGGCAACCGGCTCTACCTGGACCCGCTGTTCCACGGCCGGTACCCGGAGGACGTGGTGGCCGACCTGGCCCGCGAGGGGGTGCGCATCCCCGTCGCGGAGGGCGACCTCGAGGTGATCTCCACCCCGATCGACGTGCTCGGGGTCAACTTCTACTTCGGGCAGCTCTTCTCCGGCGTCGACGAGCAGGGCCGGGAGCGCGACGACGAGGGTCGACCGGTGCAGCGGGTGGTGCGGCGGGACCTGCCGCGCACCGCGATGGACTGGGAGATCGTGCCGGAGTCCTTCACCGAGCTGCTGGTGCGGCTCAGCAAGGACTACCCGGGCGTGCCGATGGTGATCACCGAGAACGGCGCGGCCTTCGACGACCAGCCCGACGCCGAGGGCTTTGTCGCCGACGACGACCGGGTGGAGTACCTGGCCGAGCACCTGCGCGCGGTGGCCCGCGCCCGGCTGGCCGGAGCCGACGTGCGCGGCTACTTCGCCTGGTCGCTGCTGGACAACTTCGAGTGGGCGTACGGCTACGACAAGCGGTTCGGCATCGTCCGGGTCGACTACGCCACCCAGCAGCGGACCCCGAAGCGCAGCGCGCTGTGGTACCGCGACACCGTCCGACGGGTCCGCGGCGAGCGCTGACCCGGCGGCGCGGCGGCCGGCCGGGGCTCCCCCGGTCGGCCGTCGAACGCCGCGGCGTTTGGAGGTCGGCCTGATCTGCTCAGGGGGCGACGCGCTCGGCGATCCGGCGGAAGTCATCACGGCTCGCCGAGCCCGGCTCGGCGATGCCTGGTTCCCGTACGCGGCTGTCACTCGGTGGCTACTCGGCGGCGCGACCTTCACCAGAGCTGCGCGGTTCGACTGCGTCGGCGTTCCTGGTGACGACCCACATCTCGGCCTCGCCGACCGACGGGCTCGGCACACCACACGTGCTGCACCTTGATCGGAGCTCAACAAGAGCGGCACCTGGTGCCCATCGAGGGTGGCCGAGGGCTTCGCCGTCCGTCCTGACGGTCCCATGCGGGGGCAGGCTGGTCATTGAGGAGGCCAAGGCGAGTACTTCCCCCGCTTCAGAGCGGGCGCGTACGGCTGAGTGACCCGTGCTCGATGGCGGTGCTCTGCGTCGGTGCCCTGCCGTGCAGGAGACGTGGGGGTACGACCCCGTGGAGGCGGGACATGGCACCGCTCTGTCGTAGCAGCGGAAATCCTGCCAGGGAAGGCCGATCAGCGGGGGGACCTGCGCCGGCCGGTCGGAGTCAGCGCAGGTCACCCCGCCTACCGGGTGCGCCGAAGGTCCGCCAGGCGCGCGTGGAACTCCTCATCGCTGAGGTTGCCGGCGTCCCGATCGGCGACCAACTCCTGGAGGCCGGCAACGAAGGAGCCCGGAGGCGCGGTGTCCACGATCGTGGCACCCAGCATCTGTGCCATGAAGGCGGCGGTGACTTCCTGGGGGTCTTCCATGTTGACCATGAGCAGAGGCTAGCCGACGCAGATGTAGCTCCGATGTTGTGCGAGGTCTCCGTCTCCGTTTCGCGAACCCGGCGGGGAGAACGAGGAGCAGCTGCTTCGCTCTGACTTCCGAGCGCTGTCCATCATGGATTCCTGCGGTTAAGGTCTTCCTGGTTTGATCAACGGGAGGCGGGACGTGGTGCGGAGCTCGGTCAGCAGGAGGACGTTCGGCAAGCTCGTCGGCGCGACGGGCGTCGGTGCGGCCGGCGCCGGCACGCTGCCCGGCACGCCGGCACAGGCGGCGGAGGGGTGGGTCACCACCGGTACGCCGGTGTCGGCGTTGAGCAGTTTCGACGACACCATGAAGGCGTTCATGCAGGTGCGGGGCATCACCGCCGGGCAGCTCGCGGTGACGTACAACGGCCGGCTGGTGCTGGCCCGGGGCTACGGCAACAACTCGACGGACACGGTCCAGCCGACGTCGTTGTTCCGGATCGCCAGTCTCACCAAGTCGCTGACGGCGGCGGCGGTCCTCCGGCTGGCGCAGGACGGCCTGGTCGGCCTCGACGATCCGGTCACCTCGCTGCTGGACTTCATCCCACCGCCCGGGCAATCCGTCGACCCGAGACTGCCGCAGGTGACCCTGCGGCGGCTGCTTCAGCACCTCGGCGGCTGGGACCGGGGCATGACGTTCGACCCGCTGTTGGGCAGGGACCTCATCATCGCGCAGGCGCTGGGCGTGCCGATGGAGCTGCGCAGGGAGGACATCCTGCGGTACATGTCCGGCCAGCCGTTGCAGCACAACCCGGGCAGCACCGCGTCGTACAACAACTACGGCTACTTCCTCGCCGGTCGGGTCATCGAGAAGGTCACCGGCCTGTCCTACGAGACGTACGTCAAGCAGAAGCTCCTCGCGCCACTGGGCATCACCCGGATGGCCGGCGGGAGTTCCGTGGCCCGGCTCGCAGGCGAGGTGAGCTACCGCTCGCAGTACAGCGGGCCCACCGTGCTGGACAACTCGGGCACGATCGTCCCGGCGCCCTACGGCACGTTCAGCATGCCCCTGCACGACGCCAACGGTGGGTGGCTCGCCTCCGCGGTCGACATGGTCCGCTGGGCCACCATGCTCGACGGGGCCGGCGGTCTGCTCACCAGCACCTCGCTGGCGAAGGTGACCGCGGTGCCCGCGACCGGGGTGAACGACAGCGGCTGGTACTACGGCCTGGGTTGGGCGGTACGCCCGTTCACCACCAGCACCGGAACGAAGTACAACCTCTGGCACAACGGCAGTCTCCCCGGCACCCGCAGCCTGCTGGTCAAGAGCCACCAGGGGATGAGTTGGGCGGTGCTGTTCAACCAGCGCGACGACCCGTCCGGGCTCTCCTACGACGACATCGACGCCGCCCTGTGGACCGCTGCCGGCAAGGTGACGAGCTGGCCGACGCACAACCTCTGGTCGACGTACTTCGGCCCGTGGACCACGGTGGTGGACAACACCACGTCCGGGCGGTTCACCGCCGGCACCGGCTGGGCCGTCTCCTCCACCCTCGCCGGTCGGTACGGCACCAGCTACCGCCACGCCCGGCCGGTCGCCACCAGTGACGTCGCCTGGTACAAGGTGAACATCCCGGAGGCCGGCACCTACCGGGTCGAGGTCTGGTACCCGGCGTCGGCCGGCAACAACGCGGCAACCCCGTACATCGTGGTGACCTCGACGGGCAACAAGAGCGTGTACGTGGACCAGCGGAGCAACGGCGGGACGTGGCGTTCGTTGGGCACGTTCACCCTCACCGCGGGAGACGCCAACAAGGTCGGCGTGAGCCGGTGGGCCTCGGGGACGGGGTACGTGGTCGCCGACGCCGTACGCATCACCCGGGTCTGAGCAGCGACACCCGACACCTCGCCTGCCCACCCACCGACGACAGCATCACCCGCGCCGCATAGCAGGCCCACGAGATGGAAAGCATGGGCATGACTGATCATTGAGCGGTGATGAACCCTGCCGCGCTGTCGGCCGACCCGGGTGCGTTCTCGTTGGCCGTTCCCCCGCTGTTCGCCGCGCTGGCTCCGGCGCGCAGCATCCTCATCGCCGGCGCGGGCGGGGGGTTCGACGTGTACGCCGGCCTGCCCTTGGCGTTCGCCCTGTGGCGCGGCGGCGCACAGGTGCACCTGGCCAGCCTGTCCTTCTCCCAGCTCGAGTTGATCGACCGGGAAGCGTGGGTGGCGGAGCACGTCGCGGCGGTGCAGCCGGACACCACCAGCCCGGACTGGTACTTCCCCGAACGGACCCTCGCGCGGTGGCTGGCGGCTCAGGAGCTGCCGTCGACCGTGTACGCCTTTCCGCCCCTCGGTGTCCAGCCGCTACGGGCGGCGTACCGGTACCTGATCGAGCAGCTCGACATCGATGCGGTGGTGCTGGTCGATGGTGGCACCGACGTCCTGCTGCGCGGCGACGAAACCGATCTCGGCACCCCGGTGGAGGACATCACCAGCCTGGCCGCCCTGACCGCGCTGGACGTGCCGGTCAAGCTGGTGACCAGCCTCGGCTTCGGCATCGACGCCTACGACGGCGTCAACCACGTCCAGGTGCTGGAGAACCTCGCCGCACTCGACCGCGACGGCGGCTACCTCGGCGCCCTGTCCATCCCCGGTTCCAGCCGGGAGGCGGCGCTGTACCGCGATGCTGTCGCCGACGCCCAGGCCGCCACCCCGGACCGGCCGAGCATCGTCCAAGGACAGATCGCCGCCGCCACCCGCGGCGCGTTCGGAGACGTCCGGTTCACCCGGCGCACCGGCGACGGCGACCTGTTCGTCAACCCGCTGATGGCCATCTACTTCACCGTCGACCTCGACAAGCTCGCCGCCCGATGCCTGTACCTGGACCGCATCGAGAACACCATCGGCAGGCGACAGGTCATCACGCGCATCCAAGCGTTCCGCGACGAACTCCTCAACGCACGCGTCCCCCGCGCCTATCCCCACTGAACTCCCGGACGGCCGCCTCAGCAGAGGGAATGTCCGGCGCATCGGCGCGAGGATTCCGGACACGCGCCACTGCGCCGGGATCCGCATGGGCGGCACCCGCAGCCACCCGACCGACGCCATCTTCATGAACTGCACGCCGAGTACCGCGATGACAGACCCGCCCGCCAGCCATGCGGCCCGCGGCTCCTGGCAGAGCGGGTGCCTGATCGCCACCGGCAATCGAAGACAGCCGTGCGGCAGCCTCAGGCGAGGGCCACCAGCACCGCTTGGCCGTTCGTGGCTGCGGCGCGGTAGAAGCGGCGTAATTCGGTGAAGTGCGACATCAGGTAGTCGAGGTCGTCAGTGCCGTTGGTCCAGATGTTCGGGTAGATGTCAGCCGCCGCCATGGCGTCCGGGTCGAAGCGGGCGGCCAACGTCTCCGCATCCAGGGCGTCGAGCGCGGTGGCGACGGCGCGGACGGTGTCCTGGTCGAGCAGCCGGGGCGGACCGTAGCCACCGTCCTGGCCGATCTCGACGCCGCCGAGGATCGCCGCGCCGGCGCCCTCACCGATCAGCCAGGCGGTGCCGGTGAGCAGGTAGTGGATGCCGTGCCACGACTTGTCCAGGTCCAGCTCAGGCTCGGGCATCTCCGCCTCATCGTCGTCGAGGTCGCCGTACAGCAACGTGTCGACCGCCGTCGGGTCGGCGCGCACCGCCGTCAACTCCTCGCCCGACAACCGGCGTCCGATCAATGCCATGCCCACGCGGCGGCCCTCCTCAATCGCGCCGGCGCTGGCACGGTCGGCGGCTTTCGTCGGACACACCGTACCGCCACCTCGACCTGCCCTTGGAGATCAGCAGCCATCAGGGCGACGTCGCCCGTAGCCAACACGACTGCGGGAGGTGATCACCTCTGCTGAGCCCGCACGGTGGCACGGCTGGCCCCCGCCTGTCGGCCGATGGCAACCACGGCGGCGATGGTGATCGGGACGAGTGTCAGGTGGCAGAGGGCCAGTGTCGCTTTGCTCGCGGTGTCGAAGTCGGTGGGCAGGGTCATCAGGGCGATCGTGCCGACCGCCAGCACGGGGCCGACGACCAGGGCGGCCCGGATGACCCAGGCGGCATGCGGTGCCAGCAGAGCGACTGCGGCAAGGCCGATCAGCAGTGGTACCGCGCTGAAACCAGCGACGGTGAGCGCGTCGACCTCGGCCGGTCCGTTGGAAGAGGTGAACTGGAAGGTGCCGCCGGCTGCTCGCCCGACGCCGTAGAGGATGAGATTGACCGCCACGGCGGTGGCGCCGCCGAGGCCGACGACCGCCACCCGGGAGAACCTAGACATCAGCAGGCTCCGTGCCGCGTTGACGGGCCAGGAACGCCTCGATACGGGCGAACGCGCCGGCCCACACCTCGCTGACGAAGAAGTCACGGACCTCGGGGACGGGGAAGCCGCTCTGGACGACGGTCATCAGGGTTCCGCCGTCCTTCTCTTCGAAGGTGACCTCGATGCGGGTCGTCATGGTCATGCCGTCCGGGCTGGCGCCGGTGGACTCGGTGACGAGTCGGTGCGGGCGGTCGATCTCGACGAACGTCTGCGTCTCCCGGAACAGCATGTCGGGGTTGGGCCCCCACACCGCGGTCTGCTGTCCGCCGACCCTCAGATCGACCTCGATCTCGACGATGCCGGGCTGCTCGTCGAGGATGGTGAACCAGATCTTCTGCTTCTCGGCGTCGGTGTACGCGTCGAAGACCTCCTCCGGTGTCGCGGGCAGTTGCCGCGTGATCCGCATGTCGAGTGTCATGAATTCTGTCCCTTCGGGCCGGGCTGGAGGGTGAGGTAGGCGTCGAGACCGTCGAGGCGGCGGGCCCAGAGCCGCTGGTAGAAGCTGATCCAGGCCATCGCCTCATCCAGCGGCGCTGCGCCGAGGCGGCACTGACGTGACCGGCCGACCTTCTCCGTGACGACGAGTCCGGCATCTTCGAGCACCTGGACGTGCTTCTTCATACCGGTCAGGCTCATCCCGGTGGGCTCGGCGAGCTCGCCGATGGTGGCCGGGCCGTCGCCGAGTCGGATCAGAATGCCTCGGCGGGTCGGATCGGCCAGCGAGGCGAACACCCGGTCCAGGACATGTTGATGAACCATGTGGTTCACCTTACGACTCTGAACCTTCAAGTTCAATATCCTCATCAGGAGGACGGAGTGCTCGCCACGCTGCCGGGTGCCGCGACTGACTCGGCCCCGATCCTGGGCAGGACGCCGACCTACTCCCCCGATCCGGGCTCGCACCGGGCTGCCGACCGGCGATGGATCGTGAGCTGCCGGCCCCAGTGCTTCGGCTGGTACCAACGCCGGCTCCCGCAGCCGCATCGCGAGCGGCAACGCCGCGCCTTGTCAGCGGCAGATCCGTGCATGCGATCATGGGCTTGGTTGCGCGGTCAGGCTGTCGAGCCGGTGGTACCTCACAGGGACGGGGCGGCCCTGAGCCGGGTTGGTGAGGCGTGGCATACGCCGCCACCCGTGCTGCTGACGCGGTCCGCCAACCACTATCCCCGAGTCAGGTGGTGCGCCGTTGCGTCGCGGTGCCACCGTGACTCGCTGACCGCCGCGGCCGCCCAGACCAGGAGCAGCCCGAGCCCGGCCAGGGTGATCTGCCGGAATCTGATGAGTCATGAACGGCTCCCAGAGCAGCGTGTACGGATACGTGCCGAATCTCGCGGCCACGCCGTAGACCAGGCTGCCGGGCACCTCGTCGCTGCGTCAGAGCAGGGTGACCGCGTCGCGGCGACGATGTAGCGGCGGCCGTGCGCCGCACGATCAGAATGGTGCGGGTCCGCGGCCTGCCAACGACATCAAAACCTGCGTGGCGAGTAGCTTGCGTATGCCGG